>NZ_JBNHFC010000025.1:0-38687 GCF_059089885.1 Arthrobacter sp. Y3221159 | reverse complement strand
CCCCCCCCCCCCCCCCCCCCCCCCCCCCCCCCCCCCCCCCCCCCCCCCCCCCCCCCCCCCCCCCCCCCCCCCCCCCGTCATGAGCATCAGAGGAACTGCGATATGGACCGGATCATGCAAATAAGCTACTGCGCCAGGCTACGGATATCTTCACGTCGCTTCGGCAATGCCAAAGGGCCATGTCGATTATCATCTGGAGAGTGCAGCCCTTCCGCTTCTCGGCCAAAAATGCGCAAATCTTGATCATAAATTGATTTTTGCGGTCGAGGTGATTCTCTTCCGCGTCACACACGGTCGTAATTATCAGGGAACGCACAGCTTCGGCTTCATGTGTGGTTATAGTTTGTTCTTGGGGGCGAACCTGTCATTTGTTTGATGCAGGGCTAAATCTGAGTGATAACGCAGGCAGACAATCCACCAGAGAAATTAGCCAACAACTTAGACAGGATTTGCAATGACAGATAACACAACATTGCCCGAAGCGCAGCGAGACGGCAAAGCTCAAGCCGCAGCCGATAAGGCATACCGCAAAGCAACTCGCCCGTGGTTTAAAAAGAAGCGCTTCATAATCCCGCTGGCCCTTGTATTGGTTTGGATAATTTCGTCGATTGCCAACGGCGGCAAGGACGATACAGCAGCTAATGTCACTCCTGCGGTAGACGCATCGTCGGCAGCGGCACCTGCTGCGGCACCAGCACCAGCACCAGCAGCATCAGAAGCCCCCGCAGCGGCCGCGCCACCCGCCCAGGCTGCGGCTCCCGAGGCTGTGCCGGTTGACGCGGCCACGCTACTCGCTGACTTCAAGGGCAACGAGGCCGCTGCCGACGCGAAGTACAAGGGGAAGGTCCTGCAGGTCACTGGCAGCGTCGATAAAGTTGACACCGAGTTCCTTGATAAGGACCAGTACGTCGTACGGCTCGACAACGGCGACCAGTACAGCTTCTTGACGGTCAACTGCAATGACGTGGTGGCTGCGAAAGCAGCGACTGTTGTGCCCGAAAGCACGATCACGGTTCGGGGAACGTTCCAGGACGGCGGCGACCTCGGCGTCGAGTTAAAGTCCTGCGAGGTCCTTTAGCCAGAGCTCCCATTCTCGTTGGTCCAAGGCCTGCCTCTACTAGGAGGGGCAGGCCTTGGCTGTTCTTGCAACGGCAGCATGATCGGCTGAAGCGGGAAGGAAACCTTCCAGAACTTTGCGCTGGTCTTCAGACGAGCCAGGGCGCCGGAGGCATCAAGACTCCAGGCACGTTACATGCTGCTGCCCACCCAGTTATTCCATGTGCCAGTTCAAACACGTTCAGCGACGGCGTTGGTCGAGCAATGTTACTTAGATCAATAGGAAAGAATGAATTTCAAAGCTCTAGCGCTTGTCACCGTCGGCCTCGCTTTCTTGACGAGCTGCGGGTCACCGTCTGCGGCCCCTGCTGGTTCGTCGCCATCAGCATCGCCGGTCGCCACTTCGACCGCTACTCGCACCCAAAAACCAACGCCAACCCCTACCCCAACTTCAAAAGTTCCCATTGCTCAGATAGGGGATGTGGCAGTTAAGGAGGAATCCAAATCAAGGTAACCTCAGCGGTAGCCTCTCCAACGGTGACGCTGAACACCTCCAACTACCGTTCGGGTAGTGGATATGAAACGTATGAAGATGTGCCAGCGCAGGCCGGAGGGAAGTACATAATCGTCACTTCCCTAGTCACCAACAACTCCATGGCTCCTATCGACCTGACTTGTAGCTATCCCATCGACATAAAGACGTTCAACTCGGCTTCTCAGGTTTACAGTCCGATCGAGGACAATCGGAAAATAAAAGACAACCCCGAATGCAATGCCCAACTGCAGCCGGGCTTCGAGTCGCCAATGACATGGGCATTCATGGTTCCCGACAAGACCACGATATTAGGCGCGGTATTTGAGGAAGTTGACTTCTCGTCAAGTAAGAAGTCAGATCCGACGATTATTTCCTTTGGTGCTGGAGTCTGACTCCCACTGGAACAGGACCTCTGGCAGTACCTTGAAGGTCCATCGCTACGGGGCCCTTTATGTCATAGCAATGTGGCTAGCAGGATCTTATTTGCGTGCCGACCCCTGTCGGTAATCCTTTTACATCGCTAACCTTGTGCCGACTAGTGACTTTAGCTTGGGGGTAAGTACGTGCGTGAACACTTGGCGACACTTGGCATCCTAGTGCGCCGATTTTTAGAGCGTGAGCTGCCAGCTCTTGGGCCGGAGTGGTGGAATCAGGGCGTCCTAGCCAAACTTACCTATCAGCAACGAGCATTGGTCGATGAGAACGGCTGGACGAGTCTGGCGGAGCTGGATGTGGCAGCCGTTCTCAGGGTTGTGGATCAGAACTGGGATTTGTTTAGAGGGAAGAACTTAGTCAAATGGGACGACCGCAACTGGTTGAAGGAAGCCTCCAGTGTCAGGAACCGCTGGGCTCACGACGCACCGGGTCGCGAGCCCAGCTTGGATCGTGCCTACCGAGACCTGGACACACTCGCGCTCCTAGCTAATGCTCTTGACCCAGGAAGTTTAGAGGCAGAGCAACTGGCGAGCGCCCGGACAGCAGCCCTAAAGGGACTTGCTCCTGCACCGTTTGCGGGGTCCGATTCGGTACCTGCCCCTGCGCCACCCGTGCCTACTCGATTTACACCGGGAGCCATCGTCCGGGTCAGGGCACGGCCGGAACTGACAGGTGTCGTCACACATGTCGAAACCTCGGGCCCGCAACTCCGACTGACCGTTTTCCACGGCCAGATGACGCAGACCTACTTCGAATCACAGGTTGAAGTCGTTGAGACGACATCGGGTGAGCACATCGTGGCCGAGGAGCTCACGGCACGGCTTACAGCCGCTCACGTTCTTCATCCCTCAGTAAACAGGCTTTACTCGCTCAACACCGGCCGCATCGAGTACGAGCCCTATCAATACCGGCCCGTCATGAAGCTGATCAATGCCGATCGTCCGCGACTCCTGATTGCAGATGACGTCGGCGTCGGCAAGACGATCGAGGCGGGCTTAATCATCAAGGAGCTGCAGGCGCGCCAGCGGCTTGACTCGATTCTGGTGATCTGCCCCAAGCCGCTGGTCGTGGAGAACAAGTGGCGGAGCGAGTTGAAGCGCTTTGACGAGGACTTCGCGCACCTGGACACGGAGATGCTGCGCCATTGCATCGATGAGACCAGAGCAGAGGGGCGCTGGCCCTCGCGATACAGGAAAGCAATTCTCCCGTACTCGTTGCTTGACGAGAAACTCCTCCTTGGCGATGACACTCGGCGCAAGCCCCGACCAGGGCTGGTTTCACTCCTCCCGCCGGTCAAGTTCGACTTAGTGATCGTTGATGAGGCGCACCACGTTCGGAACAGTGAAACCTGGAGTCACAGGGTCGTAAAACATCTTTTAGATACCGCAGAAGCGGCTGTGCTCATCTCCGCGACACCGATCCAGACAGGCAGCGAGGATCTGCGGACCCTCCTACGATTGCTCCGGCCAGACACGTTTGTCGACAACCAGACGTTTGACCTGATGCGCGAACCCAATGCCTACCTCGCTAAAGTCGAGAGCGCTGTCCGGATCGCGGCGGACGACTGGCAGAACCTAGCGCTGGATGCTTTGGCGGGGGCGCTTGAGACACCGTGGGGAAGCCGAGTCCTGCGCACGAACCCTCGGACACAGGAAATCCGCGACCTCTTGGACCAGGAGCAAGTCGCGGATCACGAGCGCGTCAAGGCCCTGCGACTCGCGCAGTCACTCAACACGTTCTCCGGTCTCATCAACCGAACACGCCGCCGGGATATTGGTTCCTTCACCACGCGCAAGTCGGAAACGTTCGAAGTTGATTTCACGCCGGATCAAGCTGCAGTTCACAGAGATCTGCTGGACCTTGCCGGCCGTATCTCGACAAGCAGGGGGCATGGTCAATCACTTGACTTCGTGCTTTCAACCCTGCAACGGCAGGCAGCCAGTTGTCTAAACGGGCTGGCGCCTTTCGTCGAGGACCTCCTCCAGCGCAAGCTTTCCGCGGAGGAGCTGAGCGAGGCCGATGTAGAGGTGGATGAATTGGACTCGTCCATGTTTGATTCGTTCGTAGCCGAAATCAGGGAGATCGCTGCGCGTGCTGCGAGCTTGCAGGAGGACCCAAAGCGCGAACGACTTATGAGCTACGTCGACGAGAAGAAGCGGCTGCCCAATAACAAGCTTCTGGTCTTCAGCACCTTCCGACACACTCTCCGGTACCTACTCGCTCATCTAGAATCTACAGGCGCCCGGGTAGGGCTCGTGCATGGCGGAGTCCCGGACGATGAGCGACGAGACCTCCGTGCTCGGTTCTCAAAGGAAAAAGGGGAAGCCGATGCCCTCGACATTCTGCTGTCTTCCGAGGTGGGTACTGAAGGTTTGGACTACCAATTTTGTGATGCCCTCGTGAACTATGACTTACCGTGGAATCCCATGCGTATTGAGCAGCGAATTGGCCGCATTGATCGCCGAGGGCAGCGGAGCGAATCGATCGCGATCAAGAACCTGATTGTTAGCGGCACCGTCGATGCACTCATTTTCGAGCGGTGCCTAGCGAGGATCGGCGTATTCCAGCGAGCCCTCGGCGGCAGCGAAGCGATTCTCGGCGAGCTCACGCGGGAGATTCGGAAGATCGGCGAAGATCTGACGCTCACTGAGCGTGAGCGCGAGGCCCGCTTGCAGCAGCTCGCGGACAACAGGATCGGCCGAATTCAAGAGCAAGAGGAGCTTGAGGAGCGCGAAAGTGCCCTCTTCGGTCTCCCGTTGAGGAGGCTCGATGCCGAGGGCGTAGAGCAGGCTGCCAGCCCATGGCTCGCATCTAGTCAGCTGGCCCGCCTGGTGCAGCGGTACCTACGTGACCTCGGTTATGACCGAGCGGACTCGCTGTTTGAGCGTCCGCTGGCAGTGCTGCGCCCAAACAAGGATGTCCGCTCTATCCTGTTGGAAGATGCCCGGGCGATCGCATCCGAGAGTGGCTCGCAGTGGCAGCGATGGCTGAGCCGCGGAACAGATCAGTCGAGGAGACTTACCTTCGACCCGAGCCTGGCTGACAGCGACCAGATTGAACTCTTGTCGCCAGTTCACGAGCTGGTACGTGCGGCCGCAGCTCAGCAGGAGGGGTTTGCCCCGGAGACGACCGTGGCTCTGCGTGTGCAGTCGACGGTTGTCCCTGCTGGTCACTACCCGCTTGCTATTCACGCGTGGACATACTTAGGTGCGCGCGATGACTTCGAAGTGGTTGTGACCACCGCCGATCCGATACTCTCCGACGAGTTAACTCGTCTCCTAGTGGAGGCCGTGGACTCATCTTCATCCGCAGGCTCGCATGCTGCTGCTGACCTCGATGAACGGCACTACGAGGCGTGGACTGATTCACGAGCGAAGCACTTAGAGCGAACGCGCGGGCATATCGAGAACCAGCTGGCATCGCTGACAACGACTCACCTTGCCCGAGTCCAACTCCTTGAAGACCAGATCGGAAAGGCGTCGCATGACAACATTCGCCGGATGCGGGAGTCGGAACTACGCTCGCTCGAGGATGACTTTCAAACCCGCCGTAAGAAGCTCGAAATAGGCATCCAACGGAGCGATGTCACCACTTCACTCCTCTGCTCTGGGATCGTCGAGGTCGTTAGTGGTGACTGACCTTACGTTTGAGAGTATCGCGGCCGCTGGGCGCGCCATAGTTGAGGCCCACAAGAAGAAGAAGGGCTTTGAAGCGGGCATTCGCCGGCTTCTCTCCGAGCTATACCCTGACAACGCCCACTTCATATACGAGCTGCTTCAAAACGCCGAGGATGCGAATGCGACCGTCGTCGAGTTTGAGTTGCATGACTCGGGCCTCGAAGTGCGCCACAACGGCTCAAGGCCTTTCTCGCTGAACGACATCGACTCGATCACGAACATCGGTGACTCCACGAAGAAGGATGACCCAACCCAAATAGGCAAGTTCGGAGTCGGCTTCAAAGCAGTCTACTCGTACACTAGTCGGCCCGAAATCAGATCTGGTACGTACTCGTTTGCCATCGAAGACCTCTTTGTAAACGAGCGGATTGACGGCCGTGCCCCTCTGGGGTGGACCACCTTCCAATTTCCATTCAACCGCCAAGAGAAGCCGGCCAATGTTGCCGTTGAAGAGGTGACGCGGGGGCTCGAAGAACTTGACGAGAAGACGTTGCTCTTCCTCAACCACATCACCGCGGTGACCTATACCCTTCCCGACGGAACTCCCGGCATCATCCAGCGCCAGGATCTCGACGACCATGTCATTAAGATTCAGAAGTCAGAAGGTGAGGATTTCGTCGAGTCCCACTGGTTGCGCCTCGTCGGCCCGGCGAGTGTCGAACAGAGCGACGGCTCCCGTGCACTTTCCGTAGCAGCGGCATTCCGACTAGTACTGGGCACGCCGGCGAAGCCTAAGCGTGGGAAGCAAAAGGAAGGAGAGGACGCCCCGGGCGCGCCGCCTTGGTCAATCGTTCCACTGGACCAGGGCGACGTCTCGATCTACTTCCCGGCTGTGAAGGAGTCGTCTGGTCTGAAGTTTCACATTCATGCGCCCTTCGCCTCCACTGTGGCCCGGGACAGCGTCCGCGATGAGCCAGACAACGTCCGTCTTGTTGGAGACATCGCAGCGCTGATCGTCGACGCGTTGCCACGCTTGTGTGATCAGGGGCGGATCGACGACACCTTTCTTGCGACTCTTCCCAATCATGACGATCCCGTAGGCCACCCTTACAACCTCATCCGGGCCGCGGTCGTCCAAGCCTTCAATGAACTTGAAATTACCCCAGCGCGAGGCAGCGGACATGCGCCGGCGAAGTCACTCGTCTCGAGTCCCGGGGAGTTCAGAAACTGGCTGGCAGAGGATGACCTTGAGTTCCTGTTCGACATGGCCGAAATTGAGACGGACCGGACCCCTCGCTGGATCCGCGATCGTGACGGTCGTGCGGGTAAGTTTCTTGGAGGCCTCAACACAATTGAGTTCACCTGGTCCGAGCTGGGAGAAGCCCTTGACAAGGCAATCGACCTCGGCGATCCCGACGATCATTACCTACCGGGATGGCTCGACTGGTTGGCTGCCAAGAGCAACGTCGCGATAGTTAACTTTTACCAACTGCTGGGGCGAGGGTACTCCACCCATCAGTTGAGCGGCCTAGCTCTAATCCCGCTTGTTCGACTAAGTCGCCGGGGCAAGTACGAGCATGTAAAGGGTCCCGACACATATCTTCCGTCCGGCCGCAACGACAACGTCCAGGCACGCGTTCCGACGGAACTCGCGTACTTCGACGACGATGAAGACCAAGCACGCTCGACCAACTTGAAGGCGTTCTACAACGCCGCCGGCGTCCGGCGTTGGGACGAATCGGCGCGGGTCGAGGCGCGGCTGAAGGCATACAAGGCACCAAACCGCCCCATCCCTGATGGAGATAGGCTTACAAAGCACCTCGACGATGTCAGGGCTTTCGCTCGGTATGCCCTTTCAAATCGAGAATCCGCCAGACGCCTCTTTACGAACGTGCCCTTTCTCACCACACTTCAGCCCGACGGCTCAGTGAAGTGGATTTCCCCGAGCGAGAGCTACCTCGACCTTCCCTACAGGGCGACAGGGCTCTCATCCCTCTACCCTTGGGTCCCGTATGTCTACAGGTCCACCGGACAATTTGCGTACTACGGAAAGCCGTATCCAGTGGCCAGCTACTACGTTGAAATCGATGGTTTTGAGGATTTCCTTAAACTCGCTGGTTCCATCGTGGGCATCGAGATAACGGCCAGCAGCGTTTTCGACAACCCACAATTGAAACAAAGGTGGTGGATCAATAACCGCCGAAGTGCGTACACCGAAAAGGTCGACTGGGACATTGAGGGCCTGGACAAGATTATCGAGTCCGGCAATCGGGACCTGATGCGTACCCTGTGGCAGACCGTCGTAAACGCCAAAGCAGAGAAAGCCGGAGCGGTGTATCGAGCGAACAATAGTGCGCCCCGCTACGTCTTCGAATCCCAACTGGCGCAAAAACTCAAGGCTAAAGCGTGGGTGTTCGATAGAAATGGCGATCTGCGGCTTCCCAGAGAGTTGACGACCGATGACCTTCCTGACGATTGGGAACGGCCGACCGCGAGTTCACTTGTGCATAAGATCGACTTCGGTGGGGATGCCGTTCAACGGCGCCAGAAGGAAGAAGGTGTCAGCCACTTCCTGCGGGACGAGGGCCTCGCGGACGACGGCATCGACGTCCTCCGCGAGGCCAAAGAGGCAGGGCTGACTAGCGCCGAACTCAGGGACCTCATCAGGGAGCGGGCGGCGTCCCGCCGCTTTCCTGAGTCGGCTTCCAACGATGCGAGGCGGCGGTCAACAGTGGCTGCGCAAGACGCCATCGGTGCCCCGAACCACCAGACCCAATTGCTGTTGCGAAGCGTTGTTGATGGGCAGAGTCAGGCCGCTCTCGAATCCAAGGGGTACCTGCGCGGGCAGTACACGACAGAGCAGGGCGAAATGTTTTGCCAGGCGTGCCACAAGCCGCTCCCATTTAAGGTGGGAGGCCAATGGTACTTCGAATCTATCCGCTTCATTAACGCGCGCAGGCAGGTGCACACGGCCAACGCTGTTGCGCTGTGCCCGCTGTGTGCAGCGCTGTACAGGTATGCACGTGAAACGAGGAATGACGCTCTTCTTGAGGTACTGGCCAGCACTGAGATTGAGGAGGGCCAGGGTGCCGTCGAGATTCCCCTGGTCTTGAACGGCAAGCGCGTAAAAATCCGTTTCACCGGCAAGCACGCGATCGATCTTCAGGCGGCCCTCGGTGCGGCCGGGGACGAGCGCACGTAAGTCAGTGAGCTTTCGGCCTCGCCCTCGAGCTGTAGGCATCCTTCTCATGCCCAGCTCGGCCTGAGTCATCCCCGGCATCGCACCGTCCGATGGCGGCCTGCTGTAGGACCCCACGCTGCCAGAACAATGAGAATCGAGTTCCTCCGGCAAGCATGGCAACCATAGTTACGCTCCGCCGCAATGGTACTTTGGTCCGAAGGTGGAGCAACCGAGGGGTTGACAGGAGGGGGCATCAGTGGGTGCAGGCTGGGACATAGTGGGCGAGCTGTGGGACAAGGCAACTGGTGGAGCGCGAGTGGCTGCCGAGCCAACCTCCGGAAATAGTGAACATTGGCCTACTGCTCCGAGGCCAGCTGGCATGCAGGAAGCAAGTAACTGGTTTGTGGATTCGTTGCAGCAGCGGACAGTGCCTGCACTTCTTTTCTTCGTCGGAGGCCCAGGTGCAGGGAAATCTCATGCCGCGGCGGAAATAGTTGAACAATTTGAGCCTCTGGATTCGCGGTGGGACGGGCTTGCACACCGAACGTATCGTTATACGACCGGTGCATCCGACGTGCTGCTTATAAATGACGCGACGATCTCCGAAGACTCATCCGGGCGTACTCTACTGGCGGACGACATTGCCGAATCGCTCGAGAATTCCTGTCATCTAATTGCGTGTGTGAACAGAGGCGTACTTGTTGAAGAAGTGTCGTCAATTAGACGGCAAAAATCGGTCCAATTGTCCGCAAGCGAGTACTTGATCTCCTGGCTCCACAAGAAGACAGGTGTGGAATCACAAAAGGTGGGATTGCATTTCCGAAATATTGTTTCTGCGGATTACATCTCCTCCGGAGATCTGTACGACGGGGATATGCAACTAGCTACAGTTTGCGTTGTCTTTGCTGATGTCTGCTCGCTTATGGAAGAGCGACCCGTAGTAAACATCTCTGCTCATGAAGAAAACAGCCTAGTTCTTCACGCCTCACCCTATGAGATCAAACTCTTTACAGAACGTCACGAAGTAGCCGTCGGTTCACTGCCGGCGGGAGCGCTACTCTCTGAAGTCGGCCGAACACTCGCTTCCTCCTTTGCCGGACAGGACATAGGCAAAGATCCAATCACGGCAAACATTCTGTCGCTTAACAATGAATCCGTTCAGGCGGGGTTGCTAAACATCATGCGCGCCGCGGAGATAGTAGCCGGGCAAAAGTTCTCATATCGAGAGTTGTGGGGCGTTTATGTTCGGGCAATTGTGGGGGATCTTCCCGACCAAATTGACCGGTCAAGACTGCAAGAAAGGGCTACCCTTGCCATTCGTGGAACCTCAGAGGGGCCCGTAGATTTTGGGGAATGGCAAAAAATGGGGGACCTTCGCTTCGCGCAAGCTATCTTCGGGGCGAGCGGTTCAGCCAAATCTGATGTTGACCGCAACCCGGTGACGAGACTCACCTGGCAAGTCGATCCTATAAGAGACGCACTTCCCGGTCGCTATGATCCAAACGAACTGGGTGGATGGTGTGACGTCGTAACCGAATCGTTCATGGGACACAGTCTGGATGCCTCGCCGCTGAGAACGCTGCGTCGTAGAACGAAGAGCGACGAGACCTTCGATCAGATCGTCACACCCTTCGATGAGGCTCTTGATTCGGCGTACTGCCAGGTTCTCCGGCAAAAGATCCCGCCTCAGGATCGCCGTAGATATGCGTCGTGGTACGGCGCATACTTGACCCGCCTATATGCGGTTGCCCACGGTATTCCGGCCTTCAGAAACGAGGTATCCCTCTGGACTGCTGTGTGGAATCTACCGGGGGAACTTCCAAGCCAGGTCGAACCTGGCATCCGGGCGCTTCTGACTCCCCTACGCAAACCCGGGCAAGCAGGGTCAAAGTCTTTGATCCCGATCTTTGATAGCCGCACGAATCCCATTCAAGGGACATCGCCAGTGGCAAAGTTGGCGATTTCAACAACCGATCTTGACTTCTCCACTCGAATAGATGGAGAAACTATTTTTTTAGTCCTTCAAGAAAAGTCCCGTGCAATATCGGAGATGACCTTTGATTTTTCCATGGTGAGGGAAGCGCTGGCTGCAGCGGATCAGCATCCCGGCGTCACGGAGCGCACTAGTTCGTCGGCTCCGCGACTAGAAAGGTTTCGTGCAGCGAGGCTGATCCCAGATCGGCTCAGAGAATCCACTCAATTTGTAGCCGTGAAAGACGATTCAGAGTTTCAGTTTGTAGTTTCAGAGAGGGGGCAGTGATGGTCAGGTCAAGAACTTCTCAGCTAGTCCTCCCTCTTCGCAGGCCACAATACTTTGTTGCATCAGAAGTTTTTATCTCTTCCTTAGCATGGCTAGCTTATGATACATCTTTTTCAAAACAGTACAAAAATCTAAATGGATTTGTTTACCGCAAATCGCATGAGGATCTTCGAAGCTTTAAGATTCATTCTTTTATGCCGGTGGATGCCCGTTTATTGGAGTTTGACAAGGAGCTGAAGGCGCAAGGCCTCAAGACGGGTTTCAAGGGAATTAGCGACTACAAATTGGTGCTCGGTGAAGCAGTCTCCACGAGCGTACTTGGAACGAAGTCCCCCCGCAGCAAGTCTCAACCTGCTAGCCCCTTGTCCCCGGCATTCGCGCTAATGCAAAACCTCGCCGGCCTACTAAATAAGAAGGGTCCCGCAGAAGTTGGTCTTATCTTGGAATCCATGTTTGCTCTGGGGGCGCCTTTCGGCTACTCCGGTCCAGGTGCATCCGACTTACTTGCGGAAGCCTATAAATACCGACTAGATGACGACCCACTCCTTCGGGCTATGGACAAGGCTGCGGCCTCAGCGCTCCTGAGACAAGACATCCAGAGAGTGGAGACCGCCCCAATCCACGGGGATCCATGGTGGAGCCGGCAGCTTGCTGGTACCCCGTTCGAATGGTTTTTTGATAAATGGACTCTTATCACAAGCGAGGACTGGGTTACTTCGCTTCCCGCACGTGTTTGGGTCGATTGGGCGACGACCGTGCTGCGGTTGGGATTGGCAATGGGCTACCTCTGGGAGGCGGCATGGTACGAAGCTGTTGCGAGACAAATCTTGAGCGATTCAGTTGAGCCACTCAGCGTTGTCTCCGTCCGTAGTCAAATGAGCGTCCCTTTGGTCTGGAATGCACATCACTTGAGCACAGCGATGCGCGATGTTTCGTCTCCTCTCAAGAAACGTATTGATCGCGGTCACAGTGTTAAGGATTGCATTGAAAGCTGGCAAGGGAGGAACAGTGACACCGACCCATCTTTCGACAGCCAGTTGTCTGCTATGCGCTCGGACAACGAGCTACGCAATTTACTTGTAGAGGCCCTGAATCCGCCGCGGGACATCGGGAAGAACACATGGGAAGCGGTTCAATATGCTCTATCAACCCGCGAAGCGCAGGGAGACTACGCAGACTACTACGGGCTGTTAAGACGTCGGGGAACCCGCTACCTTGAGCCATCCCCTGGCATCGAATGGATTGCCGTTATGGCCAGTCTGGCTTGTCCCGGGCCGAGAGGGGAGTGCGACGCCGGTGACTTACTCCGTGACCTCGGACGGCTCGGCGCCCGTCCGGGACTGCGCGACCTGATCCAATATCTCGAGAGAGCTGGGTTGGCGAGAAATAGTGCAGATGCTGATCAAGGCGTCCTCATAGAAAGTGCTTTCTAGTTGAATCAGAAAACAAGCATACTCGGCAGTGCGGTTGGGTTTCTCCTCGAGGATGGGGACGGACTGCGTGTGGCGTATCTCCCGCCGGGTATAAGTGCTCAGGTGGCGGAGTCTATTGTTCGCGCCGCGAATGTTCGCCACCGCGAAAGAGGTTATTCTGACGAAGCAGGGCAGCCTCTGGCTGTCCTGCTTAGCGACGGGCCAGAGAGGAAGGACGATCCTGAGTGTCTATATTTGAATTCCTCCTCAATTTTGAAGTACCGTCTGCGGCATCGGCTCGTGGTGGTTCTTGGTCAACCCCCGGAACTCGCTTCCTTTGATGGATCATTCTCGGAAGTTCTAGGGCAGGCCTTCCCCGCGTCCAACACGCCGCAACGGTTTAACATGGCCAGCATCGCCCAAGCGGCACTTGCGTTGGTACTGGAGCGGGCCGGCCTAGCAGGCTTTGATTCCCGCGGCCTCGACAGATCTTGGCAGGCACTGGAACGATGTTTTCAGCTTGTCCAGCACGTTGAATTCTCGTTTGGCCAGTCGAACACGCCTTGGAACACAAACTGGTTCAACTGTATCGATCAGGGCCTAAGCAGCCTTGCCGGACTCCTTAAGGCAGCTGCGGTGACGAACTCTGGCGAGAGCCTCAATGATCTGATTGAGCGGTATAGTTTTGCCTGCTTTGGATTGCCTTTGGCCCATCAACAGCGGGGAAGTGCGGCTCTCGGGAAGAAGATTGCAGAGGCTTTCGACAAGTACTGGTCGAGCGAAGAATCAATTATTCTGAGTGCGAGTCAACTTACACATCACCCCGACACACTTACTGATCCTCACCCGATGAAGGACGTTCCGTGGGAAAAGTTTGACCAACGGATGGCAGCCAGCCACAACGGGCTGGATGCGATGCAGTCACATGCTCGTGAGAAGCCGGAGCTTATAGAAGCTCTCGCCAGCTTGACATTACGGCAGTTTCTGGATCCTAGCCACACAGTTGGGACGGAGTCCGAACTAAGGGTTGAAGATCTCGAAGGCCGACTTCTTACGGTTGATATAGATGTTGCGGGGAGCGACTCTTTTCTCAAATCAGTGGTGGCGATGCTGGAATCGGGAAAACATGTAGTTTTGAGTGAAACCGTGCGGCTTCGCGTTCCTCTCAAGGCGATGCCAACCGAGCAGGAACTTGAGCAGACCCAGATTTCCATCGCTATTGAAGGGAAGGCCTATACCTGGATCGGCGGAATTGTAGGTATTGATGCCGATAATCTCATTTTTGAAGGCGCTTTCGCCTTTACGTTGTCCAGTTCCTCCGCGCCGAAGTATTCGATGTCGGTCCGGAGAATCTCTGTCGCCTGCCAGTCGAATGATCCTATGGTCAATATTGTCGATCTGGCTGCTGCTGCGAAGGTCTGCGTGATGCCTCCGCAAGTACCCGCACTAATTTGTATTCCCAGGCGGAAGAACGGATCGGCAGGAAAGGCGATCGCGGTCTGCGCCCAGACGCTATCGTCTACTGCGTCTAGTGATCCTCTAGACCAAGAGCTGGACCGTTCCTACCCAATTTACACAATTTTGGCCCTCAGCTCCGCGGAGTCAGCGACCATCAACGGAAGAATCATGCCTCCGTTGGAAGGGCGTATCGGTGTACATCGATTTGACATTCAACCCAGCGGCGTATTCCACCTTCTTGTTGATGACGAGCCCTTCACTTTGTATGTTCCGGACACCAGCGCAAAATTCGAATCACCCATTTTGGCAGCGATAGAACAGCAGACCGTGGATGCGCAGGAGATTCCGCTCGTCGCCAGGGCGACCTTGCAGGGTGAATATGAGCGAATAGTCGGCAAACGCATATTTGAGGACGATTGGGCACGGTCTCTCGGACATATAGCAGTGCCGACGCACTCAGAATTCAATTTGGATGAAACGGAATATTTTGGTCCCGCTAATATTGAGACTGCAAAGCCGCTCAATAAGTATTTTTCGAAATTTCCAAAGTTTAGAGTTTCGGCAGAACTGACCGAATCGAACGAGTTGAAGCAATTTGTACAGTGCTTTAATAATCTTGCTATTTCGGCAAGCTTAACTGCCGTTGGCCCATCCGGCCCGGCGCATTTTTGGCCGTCGAGAGTCTCATGGC
The DNA here is from genome assembly GCF_059089885.1 of Arthrobacter sp. Y3221159. Lineage (NCBI taxonomy): Bacteria > Bacillati > Actinomycetota > Actinomycetes > Micrococcales > Micrococcaceae > Arthrobacter > Arthrobacter sp. Y3221159. Next base: position 24,042 of record NZ_JBNHFC010000025.1, on the reverse strand, counting down.
GCTTCCTATGTGAGGAGGAGAGCGGGGTTGCCCTGAACGATTACCTCACCGCTTACTCGCATCTTGTTCAGAAGGCTAAAGACCTCGGTGATACGTATGGGATTTTCTGGGCGTCTTATCCATTCAGCGTCAGTATTTGGGACGAGACTCAGCCTTTTGATTGCAGTGCCGTACTCCTTAGTCCCCTTCATCCGATTCGTCTGGCCTGGGTGGCATCCGTCGAAGATGCATTGTGGGAGTCCGAGCTTGCGAAGGTACTTGCGGGCACGGTCGAGGGTTGGAATCTTCCATTTTTCGGCCCGGGCAGTTCTCAGACGGATAAATTGGTAGCAATCCCTTCGGACTCCGGCCCGGGCCAAATGTTCCTAGGGTGGTCGATGCTGGTCCCCGCCCCGCTTGGATCTCCAAGACCACTAAGAGCTCCAACTCAAGTGGGAACATTCCGAGTTGGTAGCTCGTCGAGCGGTCTAACGGGCGGCGCGACGACGTCGGCAATCAGGAACTACCTCCGACTGAACTCGCATGTGAGCACCTTGACTGTGGATCTTGCAGGTTCGGTGCCTAGCTCCCGTAGCGTTGAGGTCGACGATGCGGTACTTGATGAGATTGAGCTGTGGGTTACTAACGATGACTCGCCGCTGTCCGGCGGAGTCCGCGTTTGGGACTCGTTGGCGCGCGTTGGCCCTCCTCCTATACAAAGGCTTCTCGACGAAGCGCAACGGGCACCTCGTACTCCGCTATCTTGGAAACGCTATGCAAATAATCAAATGATGCCGATTTCCTGCGATATTCGTTTCATGAGCGATTCAGGTAGCCTAGTAAGTTACCGCGAAACTGCTGGAAATGATCGCGGTGTATTAGCGACTGTTCCTCTGCGACGATTTGAAGTGCATTCCGAATCTCAAGACCACAGTTTTCTTTCCGAAGCGAGACCTGGTCTTATCCAAGAGACAGGATGGGACGAGTTGCGAACAGCAGTTCGAGCAATTGAATCCAGTTCCCTTGGGCCGACCATCCAATCGGAACTGGCTCCGCAATTATCGGATGCCGACACCGCTGCTTGGACCGTCTCGGGTGAGTCCTTCTTGAGCCCTTCATCCATGGTGGATTTACTGGAGCAGAGCAGTGGCGGGCGGCAAATGTTGTGGGAATGGCGCCCACCGTTTCTGGATGTAGCCGCAGGAGAGCCTATCAAATTAGAGCGCAGGCCCTTTATCAGCGTCACCAGAGTGCCAGAGAGCTTCCGCGACGAAGTGGGAGCCCTTTTGACGCGAGCCCTTGGGACCGAAGCTGACGAGCTTTTGGTGTCTCGGGTCCTTGGCGTCCTTGGCTCCCGGGGAATCGGTTTGTCGTCGCTCTTGGCAATGGGTGGGACCCATGCATCTGGTGCGATCGGATTCTACTTGACTTTAGCCCTTTCCGATGCGGCGGTGGATGAAGATATGGATATTTTCATTCTTCCCCTTGATGCTTGTGACGCATTTTTGAATGCTCTCGCCGGTGACTCCAGTGTGGACACTTCTAATAGGCGTGCTGATCTCCTTGTGCTGAGGTGCAACGGTTCACGGCTCTCGCTGGCCCCAATCGAGATCAAAAGTTACAGATTAGATTCAAAGGAAACCCGCCCAACCCTCCTTCCACGTGTTGATTCGGGAGGGCTCAATGAAGCAGTGGAGCAATTAGCGTCCTCCACTGCTCTTCTGAGAAGAATGGGAGAGTCTTGGAACAGGATTCGTTCCGAAGGGACGAATGCGGACAAAATGCTGTGGGCTAACGGCCTTGCAGCTCTGGTGGAAGCGAGCCTCAAGCTACAGCCGGCCAGGTCGAGTCAGCACGAACGCATGCGACGCATGTTCGCGCGGCTGCTCGCCGGAGACGTGGAGATCCAGGCTGGTAAGGGCCTTATCGCCTACTTTGCGCATCAAGGAGTGGTCGACTGGGACACTCAAGGCGATTTCGGCGTTTCAGAGCCGTTCGGTGAGCCGGACCGGGACGGGAGTGTGCGCGCGTTTACGGCGAACACGGGCGCTGCGCTGATAGATGCTGGGAGGACCGACTCCAAAATGTCTAAGGCTTGGAGGCATTTATTGGAGTGGGCAACCACCCCAGAGCTGGACGATGATTCTAGTGCAACCTCTGGAGGCGGCTTGAGTGGAGGACTTGCGGAAGCTACTCGAGAAAAATTTGAGAAAAAGGTTGTTGTTGAAGGAACGCAGGGGCCCAGCCTCCCTGAAGCCAGGACTGCCCCTGAGGAATCAAAGTACTCCGTGACGAACGAAGGCGACGGACTGGAAGGCGACGGTGGGCAGGAAAAGCTAGAGAATAATGGCGATGGAGTGCGAGTGTCAGTCGGCAAGCTCATCGATTCAGTGGGCCAGGGTGACGCGGTCTTTTGGCCCGGAAACACTGATCTGCACCAGATGAACGTTGGTGTGGTTGGGGACCTCGGCACAGGAAAGACTCAACTCTTGTTGGCGCTTATTCTTAAGATTCGCTCACAAGCTAAGAAGACACAGGATAATCCCGTCTCATTTCTGATTTTTGATTACAAAGGCGATTATCAGAAACCCGACTTCCTTGAGAAGGTGGGTGGACTGGTTCTTGAGCCGGAAGACATACCTCTGAATGTCCTATCTCGACCTGGTAGCGACAGCTCGCGCGAGGCACACAGGCGCGCAATGGAGTTTTATGACATCATGCAGAAAATTTACAAGAACTTAGGCCCTGTACAACGACAGAGGTTAAGTCGGGTTCTCCGCCAGCTTTTTTCTGAAAATGAAGGCAATGCACCAACTCTCGGTCAAGTACTAGAGGCTTATGAGCTTGATGCAGGAGCGCCTGATTCGATTAGCTCCATACTCTCGGATTTTGTATATGGCGGTGTTTTCAGCGAAAATTCTGATGACCTTTGCAGCTTTGACGAGCTAATTCGAGACCGCGTCCTCGTGGTGAACCTTAAAGGGCTTGGAACAAACCAGCAGATGAAGAATGCACTTGTGGTGCTCTTTCTTAATTTGTATTACGACTACATGTTGAGGTCGCAGAAGTGGCCATTCACGCCGGGTAATACGATTACTCAGGTGCGTAGTTTGAATTCTTTCTTACTCGTGGATGAGGCTACGAACATTATGGAGTACGAATTTCCCGTTCTGGAACAGTTGCTACTTCAGGGGCGTGAATTTGGTTTTGGAGTGATTTTGGCATCTCAGTACCTAACACACTTCAGCTCGTCGGGAACAAATTATGCTGAGCCTCTTCGCACCTGGTTCATCCACAAGGTACCCCAGGTAACCCAGAAGCAGTTGGCTTCCCTTGGCCTCCCGGAGGTCAGCCAACAGACGGCAGCGCGGATTCCACACCTGCCAAATCACCATGCTTTCTATATCTCCCTAGGCTATCCGGGTGAGTTTGTCAGAGGTTACACATACTTTGAGATGTAAGATGAGTGCTCTGCCTGGACCGTCACGGCGTCCGGGCCTGCGCACGCTCCCCGACGGTGGCCAGCCCACGCGCGCGAAACATGGAATGAGTAATGAGATACGTTGACCTTTTTGCCGGCTGTGGTGGCCTCTCCCTGGGTATCGAGGGCGCCGGAGGCCGACTGATCTTTGCTGTCGAGAAGTCTGACATGGCCTCGAGAACCTTTTTTCACAACCTAGTTGGGGATGCTAGGGACCAAACTGAGTGGAACAACTATGTCGCTTCAGATCTTGAAAAGCAGATCGCAGGTAGGCTTGTTGTACGCCCCCTTTCCGATGTGTTGGCGCATGAAGATTGCCTAAGCGACACAGCGGAATTGGGACTAGACCTAGTAGTCGGAGGCCCGCCCTGCCAAGGTTTTTCAATGGCTGGACGTCGGAATAAGGACGATTTGCGCAATAAACTGGCCTGGGAATACCTGACTTTTGTTGAGCGCACCTCCCCTAAGGCTGTTGTGATTGAGAACGTTGTAGGAATGAGTCGAAGTTTTACCGAAGGGGAAGATTCATCCTTTAATCAACTCAAGCAGGCGCTCAGCTCCAACGGCGATAGCCCCTACCATTACGTTGTGCAGCCCGTTCTGGTTAACGCACTTCACTACGGGGCCCCACAGTTCCGTCCACGGATGATGTTAATTGCTGTTCGAGATGATGTGGCTGATCGTCTTGGGATAACAGCATCATCAGGGATCTGGAGGTCGGACTTCATTGATCGAATTGATCTAACCAACATTCCTGATTTGGCGCCTGTTCCAACTGTGCGGTCCCACGAGGCCTTCACGATCAGAGATGCAATTTCGGATCTTGATGGCTGGGACGGTCACAATCGCGGACGAAATATCCTGTACAAGGACAGACTTCGGAGTTTTGAGGCGCTTATACAAGAACGTTCTGACCGATCCGGTGTGACGCCGAATCAGACGCCCAGACGGCACAACGAGCGGGTTTCAACTCGATTTTCGTTCTACCGAATGATGCTTGAAAACGGGTTGGATCAGTCCCTGTTGTCGGTCATGAGTTCTCTTCCTCCTGATTTGGCCCTTCGGCTAGCCAGGGAAGAGCTCCACAAGGTACCGCGTCCGGTTACGTTGCTAACGTCGACAACAGGGTCCTCGATCGTAATTGAGGATCTTGATGAGCTCGTAGGGCTTGCCTACACACTTGTTACCAAGAAGCACAGCCAAAAAGTTCTATCAGCTGATGGCCCGTCTCGGACTGTAGTTACTTTGCCGGATGATTATGGTCATCCTGTGGCACCCAGGACGTTCACGGTTAGAGAGCTGGCGAGGTTCCAGGGATTCCCGGACAACTTCGAATTTGTTGGAAGGGAAACCACCGGTTCCCACCGCCGTCGTGTCGAGGTGCCTCAATACACTCAGGTCGGCAACGCCGTGTCCCCTTGGCAAGCTTTGGCGGTCGGGAAGAAAATCGCACCCATCATTGACCTCTTTAACAATGCGAACGCCATCGTGGCCTCTATCCCTGCCGTGGGTGCAGGATATGGCACGGAGAGGTTGGATCAGCCAACAGCGGCAATGGTTTCCTAGCTGTATTCTTCCGATCGGTTGAATGGCTAACGAGGCAAGAGCATGGGGACAGGACAGCTGCTGTCGCGACGTTGCGTGTCCGCGACGGCCGACTTCATGCAGAGCAGATCGTTCACTATGCCACCTGTAGCTCAAGCTACCTCAGCCCCTTCTACTTGGCGGCGGGCTTCTAGATTCTATTGAGGTCAGCGGCTTCCTACATCCGTACTGACCGCCCCTCCCGATTCGAATGGGCCATGACCGTCCGGATTGCGCAACAAAACTAGAATGAAACATGGCTGATTTCATGAGCCCTCGGCGCCGGAGCGCCCACATGGCAAAAATTCGGTCCAAAGACACAAAGCCCGAGCTCATGCTGCGACGGATATTGCATCGCGAGGGATTCAGGTATCGGCTTCATGATCCACGGCTACCCGGAAAGCCTGACTTGGTGTTCGCCGGCCGTAGGAAGGTCATTTTTGTCAATGGCTGCTTTTGGCATGGGCACAACTGCCCTGTCGGGTCACGCCTACCCAAAAGTAACACAAGCTTCTGGGCTGAGAAACGATTGCGCAACCAGACACGGGACGCGCGACAGCGGGTCCAATTGGTAGACCAAGGCTGGACGTATCTCGATGTTTGGGAGTGTGAACTAGCGACTGGTGCTGACATACTTCATCGCATCAAACTCTTTCTCGGGCCTTGAAGTAGGTGAAATTTTCGCTCTCTGGGTTCGCCTACGTCACTTTATAGGGGCGCCGAGCGTGCCAGATATGTTGGAGCACGGCGTGCATGGGGTACATCCATTCGTTGCGGGGCCAAGGATTGCCCCCGGTTTTGTAACTCCTTGACATAGCGAGCTTACGTAGATGCCGTCCTCGGCGGTGATGGCGTCGGCGCCGAGGAAGACACGGGTGGCCATCTCCGCCGCCTGGTGCAGCGCCTCCCACCATGGACCGCGAATCGGCGCTGGCCTTGCCGGCGATATCGAACGCGGCGACGTGGTCCACGGACGTGCGGATCACTGGCAGGCCCACCGTGATGTTCACGCCCGCCTCGATGCCCAGCACCTTCACCAGCCTGTGCCCCCGTCGTGGGGTATGCGACCACCAGGTCGTAATCGCCGCGGCCGGCCAGCGTTTCGAATCGCTCAGCCACCGAAAGTGGAAGAAGCGAGAAAGGATAAATACCGGGCGTCCCCCTGCCCCAGCAAATGGCCCAGCGCTTCCACGGCCTCAAAATCCGCGGCACCCATATCCGTGGACAACCATCGAACCAGCAGCCCCGCGTCGCCACTGGCCCTCACCGCCGAGCCAACCGCCAGGTCCAGTTGGTCCCGCAACAGCTGCACCGCCAGGACACCGGAGCGGCTAAGCAGGGGAGCGGAGTACGCCTCCAGCGCTTCCGCTACTAGCCCCTCGCGCAGTAGCCGCAGCACCCGCCCCGAATCCGAGCGCCCGGCCAGCCCGACAGCAAGCCGGTACGGGTTCGACTCCACCGCGTCCCCCAGCATCGACCGGACCCGGAACATCTCCGTGCGGATGGCCTGCGGCGTGCCCGCATCACCATGCAGCTCATAGGCCAGCTCCTCGGCGCTCCAACCCTGCGACCGCGAGTCCAGCAGCGCCAGGATCTCCGCCCGGCGCAGCGTCAGCGGCACCCGGCTCCCGTCGGCCAGCACCGCCGCTGGTTTGTCGCCGAGCAGCTCCAGCGATGAAACCGCAACACCAGGCCGCCTCCGGACCGGGGGCCGGGGCGCACCAACGGACGACGGCGCACCCAAGGAAGCCCCGCCGTCGGACGTTCCCAGCACCGATTCCGCCACCCGCACCGCGCACCGCACCATCCGCAGCGTGTCCGCGCTGATGGTGTCCAGCGGGCCCGAGACGTCCAGAACTCCCAGCAGCTTGCCGGTGGCCGGGTCCGTGATGGGCGCCGCCGTGCAGGCCCAGTCGTGGTGGGTGCGGACCAGGTGCTCGGCGGAGAACAGCTGCACCGGCCCGCCGGTAACCAGCGCCTCGCTGATGGCGTTGGTGCCGATCCCCGCCTCGGACCAGTCGGCCCCTTCGGAGAACTCCAGCCGGTCCGCCCGGCGGAGCGCCTCCCGGCTGCCCACCCGCCACAGGATCTCGCCGGCCGCGTCGGTGAGCACCAGCAGGTGCCGGCCGGAACTGGAATCATCGGCCAGCAGGTCCTGCAGCGCCGGCATCACCTGCTGCAGCCGGTGCTCCCGGCGCAGCTGCAGCACCTCGGCCGGATCGTGCAGGTGCCGCGGGCTGTGCTGGTCCGGGCTGATGCCCAGCGCCATGGACCGGCGCCACGATTCGGCCAGCGGCATGGGGATTTCCGGGCGCGGGACACCGGCGATGACCAGCTCGTGCGCGCGGCGCAGGGCACGCGCGTACTTCGCCGGGTCCGAGAACCTCAGGCCGTAGTCCACCGTCTCCTCCTCACCGCCGGCGTCCTTGCCGGCAGTGCCCGTGTAACGCGGTTGTTACCCCCGCCGCGTTCCAATAGTGATGCAGCTCACGCCCGCCCCAGCATACCGCAGGGACCCCGGTGGGATGGAGCCGCCCGGACCACCTGAGGGACCGCACACAAAGGAGTGGAGATGACCGAAACACCCACCGCCGCCGCGCAGGCCTGGCTGGCCAGCCTGGACGGCGCGCTGCAGCGGCGCGATGTGGACGCCGCGCTGGAGCTCTTCGAGGACGAGAGCTACTGGCGCGACTTCGTGGCGTTCACCTGGAACCTGAAAACGCTCGAGGGCAAGGCGGACATACGCCGGATGCTCCAGGCCACGCTGGACCACGTGCAGCCGGCCAACTGGGCGCTCGCGGAGGACGCCACCGGCAGCGCCGCCGTCGACGGGACCGTGGATGCCTGGATCACGTTCGAGACCGGCGCCGCCCGCGGCTACGGCCACCTCCGGCTGCGGAACGGCAAGTGCTGGACGCTGCTCACCACGATGCAGGAGCTGAAGGGCTTCGAGGAGAAGAAGGGCCCGCGCCGCGAGCAGGGCGTGTCGCACGAAATCATCCGCGGCCGCCGCTCCTGGAAGGAACTCAAGGAGGAACAGGAGGCGCGGCTGGGCTACGAGGAGCAGCCCTACTGCGTGATCATCGGCGGCGGGCAGGGCGGCATCGGCCTCGCGGCGCGGCTGCGGCGGCTGGGCGTGCCCACCATCGTGATCGAGAAGAACCAGAACCCGGGCGACTCCTGGCGGAACCGCTACAAGTCCCTGCACCTGCACGACCCCGTCTGGTACGACCACCTGCCCTACCTGAAGTTCCCGGACGACTGGCCCGTCTTCGCCGCCAAGGACAAGATCGGCGACTGGCTGGAGCACTACACCCGCATCATGGAGCTGAACTACTGGTCCGGCACCGAGTGCGTGGGTGCGGAGTACGACGACGGCACGCAGGAATGGGCGGTCAGCGTCCTCCGCAACGGGTCACCGGTGACCCTGCGGCCCAAGCAGCTCGTCTTCGCCCTGGGCGTCTCCGGCTACCCCAACATCCCCGCGTTCGACGGCGCGCAGTCCTTCCTGGGGGAGCAGCGGCACTCCTCCCAGCACCCCGGCGGCGGGGACTGGACCGGGAAGAAGGCGGTGGTGATCGGCTCCAACAACTCCGCGCACGATATTTGCGCCGACCTGTGGGAGCACGGCGCCGACGTCACCATGGTCCAGCGGTCCTCCACCCACATCGCCCGCAGCGAATCCCTGATGGACCTGGCCCTGGGGGACCTGTACTCGGAGCGTGCTTTGGCCAACGGGGTGACCACCGAGAAGGCCGACCTGCTGTTCGCGTCCCTGCCGTACCGGATCCTGCCCGAGGCACAGGTGCCCGTGTATCAGGAGATGGCCAAGCGGGACGCCGAGTTCTACTCGCAGCTGGAGGCCGCCGGGTTTGAGCTGGACTTTGGGGTGGACGGGTCCGGCCTGTTCCTGAAGTACCTGCGGCGCGGCTCCGGCTACTACATCGACGTCGGCGCCTCCCAGTTGATCATCGACGGCCGGGTGAAGCTGAAGAACGGGCAGGTCGCCAAGATCACCGGCAACGCCGTGGTGATGGACGACGGCACCGAGCTGGAGGCCGACCTGATCGTCTACGCCACCGGGTACGGGTCCATGAACGGTTGGCTGGCGGACTTGGTCTCGCCCGAGATCGCGGACCGGGTGGGCAAGTGCTGGGGCTACGGCTCGGACACGCCGAAAGACCCTGGTCCGTGGGAGGGGGAGCTGCGCAATATGTGGAAACCAACCAATGTTCCCAACCTCTGGATCCACGGCGGCAACCTGCACCAGAGCCGGCACTACTCCTCCTACCTGGCGCTGCAGCTCAAGGCCCGGATGGAAGGGCTGGAGACCCCGGTGTACGAACTGCAGCCCAGCCACCACACCCGCTGAAAGAAGGAGCCCATCATGAAGGCAGCACGTTTCCACGGCCGCGAGGATGTCCGGATCGAGGACATTCCGGAACCGGAGCTCCGGGCAGGGGCGGTAAAGATCGACGTCGCGTGGTGCGGTATCTGCGGCAGCGACCTGCACGAGTACCTGGAAGGCCCCATCTTCGTTCCGGCCCCGGGGCACCCGCACCCGCTCTCCCACGAGGAAGCGCCGGTGACCATGGGGCACGAATTCTCCGGAACTGTGTCAGAAGTCGGCGATGGGGTGGACGGGGTCGCGGTGGGGGACAACGTCGTCGTCCAACCGTACTTTGTGGACGGGACCTGCGACATGTGCCGGGCGGGCAGCTACCACCTGTGCCGGCAGATGGGCTTCATCGGGCTCTCCGGCGGCGGCGGGGGCTTGAGCGAGACGATCGTGGTGGACAGACGGTGGGTGCACCCGATCGGGGACATCCCGCTGGACGAGGCCGCCCTGATCGAACCGCTGTCCGTGGCCCACCACGCCGTGGAGCGCAGCGGCGTGAAGGCGGGGGACACGGCGCTGGTGGGCGGGTCCGGTCCCATCGGGCTGCTGACGGCCGCTGTCCTGAAGGGCCTGGGCGTGACCACGATCGTCAGCGAGCTGAGCCAGGCCCGCAAGGAGAAGGCCACGTCCAGCGGGGTGGCGGACCATGTGCTGGACCCCAGCCGGGAGGACGTCCCGGCTCGGGTGCTGGAGCTGACCGGCGGGCGCGGGGCCGACGTCGCGTTCGAGTGCGCCGGCGTGAACGCGGTGCTGGACACCATGCTGGACGCCGTCCGGCCCGGGGGAGTGGTGGTCAACGTGGCCATCTGGGGCGCGCCGGCCACGGTGGACATGCAGAAGCTGGTGCTCAAGGAGATCGACCTGCGCGGCACCATCGCCTACGTCCGGGACCACCCCGCCGTGATCAGGATGGTGCAGGAGGGCAAGGTGGACCTCAAGCCGTTCATCACGGGCCGGATCGCGCTGGAGGACCTGGTGGAGCAGGGCTTCGACACCCTCATCAACCACAAGGACACCGCGGTTAAGGTGCTAGTGCACCCGTAGGGGCGCGACGACGGCGGGGGGGCAAGTCCCGCCGTCGTCGTTCCAGCCTTTCCTGCTGGCCCGACACCGGAATCCCGGCGCTCCTGGCCCGGTTGCACCTGGCGCACGCCGCGACCGCAGAACGGTCAAAGGCCGCGCAGGAAAGCCAGGCCTCTGGCGGCCAACTCGTCCTGGCTGGGGGCCAGCGGCCGCCAAATGGAGGCCGCCACGGCAATCGCCGCATTGTCGGCGGTGAAACTCTCAATGTTTAGAGGTCCGCTGTAGCCCACCTCGTCCAAGGCGTGCAGGAAGCCTTCCCAGTCAGTCTGGTCCCTGCCGGGCGCGCCGCGGTCGTTCCCGCACACCTGCACGTGCACCACGTGTTCGCCGGCCGCCCGGACCGCGGCGGCCAGCGAACGCTCCTCAATGTGAAGGTGGTAGCTATCCAGAGCCAGGCCCACGCCGTTGCCCAGCAACGGCTCCAGCGCCTCCAGCGCCTGGTCCACCGTGTTGATCAGCGACGTTTCATACCGGTTCAGCGGTTCAATGCCCAGCAGCACGCCCGCGTCAAGGGCCCGGGCCGCCACCGGTTCCAGGTTGTGGCGCAGTTCGGCGTAGGCTTCCCGACGCTGCCCGGGCGACATCCGCCAGACCCGGCCGGTCTGGGCGTAGAACGGACCGCACACAGTGGGCGAACCGATGCTGGCGGCCATGCTGATGCAGTCCATGAGGTAGGCCTGCGTCTTCTCCACGGATGCCGGGGGAGCGGACACGAGGTCCCGCCCCGGCGCCATGGCACCGACAAGAAACGGTGTCAGCCCCGTGGACTCCACGGCTTCGCGCACCGCGGCGGAGGTGAAGTCGCCGGCGTTTTCCAGCGGCAGTTCGACGGCGTCAAACCCCAATGCGGCGATCCTTGCCAGGTGTCCGCCCAGGTTGGCATCGGTCAGGGGAGATTCCCAGACCCAGGTGCTGATCCCGATAAGACGCCTCACGCTGCTCCCCTCAATGCCGGCCGCAGGGCACTGTCAGGGCATTTGCCGCCTTTGCCAGACGTCCGGGTAGCCGGGGAGGTCTTCTCCGCCGAACTTTGCGTAGTGCCCGCCGGGCATCCCCTCATTGCGCTGCAGCCAGTCGTCCAGTTCGTCGGCGAGGATGGGCTCTTGCGGGAGAACCCATTCGGCCGGGATCTGCTCACCCTTGAAGATCTTTTCCATGGCCAGCAGCGGGGTCCGCCACTGGAAGTTGGAGTAGACGGGGGCCATGGCATCGATTCCGGTTTCCTTCCACTTGGTCAGGAAGCTCATCTCATCCTCACCGGTCATCACCGGCAGGTCCTTGCCTGCATCCTCAAAGGCCTCGAGGGCAGCCACCGCACCGTCTCCGGCGTCCATCCAAACGCCCTGGACGTCACCGGTGGCGAGTTCATCGGAGATGATTTTCTTGATCTCGGTGGGGTCCGCTCCGGTGAAGTAGTCCCTGGCCTGGATCCCCTTCTCCTCAAAGATCTTCTGTGCCGCCGCCCAGCGGTGTTCCAGCACGTCCACGCCGGGAAGGATGCGGAGGGCCACCACCTTGTCGCCGGACTCCAGCCTGTCGGCCAGGAACGTGGCGGTGTCTATGCCCCAAGCAAAGCCGCCGATCGGGTGGATGAACGTGGTGGCGCAGTCGGTTTCCACGCCGCGGTCAAACACCACCACCGGCTTGCCGGTTTCGCAGGCGCGTTCCACGGCCTGGGTCAGGGCCGCCGTCGAGTTGGGCGAGATGACGAACGCATCGCAGTTTCCCTCGTCGATGAAGTAGTCAATGTCCGCGATCTGCGTGTTGTCGTTGTCCTTGGCATCCCGGGTTTCCATCTCGGAAATGACGCCCGAGTCCTGCAGGACCTTGAGCTGCTGGTTCATGGTGATCCAGCCGGTCTGGCGCCACGGGTTTGAGATGGAGGCATTGGCGAAGCAGACCTTCTTTGCTCCGGATGAGGCGAACTTCGAGGTGTCCGTCATGTCGCCGGCAATGTACTGCAGGTAGGGTTGCTCAGGGTTTCCTTCAAAGGTGGCCGAGCGTTGCTCAAACTGTGCGTCGTACAGCGACTGGTCGAACCATTCCTGGCTTGCCGGACTGGTTTGCGCCGGCGAGCCGTTATCCGGTGCCGTCGTTTCGGTAACCGACGGATCCGTGGTGGTACAGGCGGTCAGCACTAACATCGGCACTGCTGCCCCAAGTGCGATGGCGCTAATAGGGTGTTTGCGCATCAGGTTCGATCTCCTCCTTGTTCGGTGCCCTCGTGGGGCATGGGTGGTGCGCTTAGCCGGTGCCGTTCGTCATGGGCAGCGGAAGTGGCTCCCTTGCGCTTGCGCTGCCATGACTTGGACGCTGCTGCCACAGCGACGACGATGATGACCCCCTGGACCGTGTCCCGCCAGGTGGCCTGGACACCCATGAAGTTCAGGAGGGTGAACAGCGCCTCGAGGGCGAACGCGCCGGCCGCCGCGGACAGCACCCAGCCGCGTCCGCCTCCCAGCACCACGCCACCAAGCACGACGGCGGTGATCGCCGTGAACTCGTAGCCGCGCCCCACCGACGGATGGACCCCCGCATAGCCCACGAGCAGGATGCCGGCCACGGTGGCCGACAGCGACGAGATGATGAACGCCCGTGTCCGCACCCACCAGACGCGGGAACCGGACAGTTCAGCAGCCCTTGGATTGTCACCGACGGCGATGAGCATGCGGCCAAAGGGGCGGCGCATCAGGAGCACCGCCAGGATGGCCACTGCCGTCAGGATGATGACCGGGTAGGGAATGATGTCCAGGACCGGGACATCCTGGATCCCGCCGCGCCCGATCTGGCGGAAGCTGTCCGCCGGGTTCCCCTGGGCAGCGCCGCCGGTCCAATAGAGGACCAACCCGAGCAAAGCCAGCATCATGCCCAGCGTCACGATGAAGCTGGGCACCTTCAGGAGCGTTGTGATCAGGCCGTTCACCAGTCCGATGAAGGCACCGAGCACAAACATCAGGATCAGGACCGGAATTACACGGGAATCGTCCTGCCGGATGAGGTTGCCGGCAACGATGACCTGCATGGTCACCACAGAACCCATGGACAAGTCGAATTCGCCGCCGACAATGACGAAGTACTGGCCGACGGCTGCGATGGCGATCGGGGCTGTCCTGCCGATGAACCGGATGAAGGAGCCCGGCTCCCCGAAGGAGGGGTTCAGCGCGATGATGGCCGCCAAGAGGCCGATCAACAGGATGAAAACGGCGCCGCCGGGAGTGCGCACAGCCCGCAGAAGCCGTTCGGAACGGCTGGCACGGTTCTGCCGCAGGACTGCGCTGCGCCCGGAGGTTGCGGTGATCATGGCCGCTCCGCCGATGCAACCTCTGCCGCCGGCATATCCGCGGAGCCCCTTGAGCTGAACCGCTCCGGCCTGTTCACGATCCTGCGGCGGGCATACACGGCGACGGCGACCACAATCACCACGCCCCGGACCACGTCCTTGAGGAAGGGGTTGATCTGCATGACGGACATGATGTTGTCCAGCATGGCGAAGATGAGGACGCCGCCGAGGGTGCCGGTAATGGTCCCTTTGCCCCCGGCCAGCAGGGTGCCGCCGAGGACCACTGCGGCGATGGAGAGCAGATCGTAGCCGCCCTGGGAACCCACAGTCGGGCTGCCCACGCCCAGCCGGCTGGCGAGCAGCAGCCCCGCCATTCCTGCCAGCAGCGAACAGATCACATGGGCCGTGATGACCGGCATATCGACGCGTATTCCAGAGGTCCGGGCCACGGAAATGTCACCGCCGACCGCGTAGAGGTGGTGGCCCATCCGGGTGCGGTGGAGCAGCAGCATGGCCAGGCCCGCGCAGGCCAGCATAATGATGGTCGAGATGGGAACAGGCCCCAGGCCGGTCGCCCCGATCAGTCGGAATGAGAGCGGCGTCTGTCCGAAGCTGCCCTTGAAATTGGTGGCGAGGTAGCCGCTGATGATCAGGCCCATGCCCAGCGTGGCAATGAACCCGTGCACATTGAGGCGGGCAACTATCAACCCGTTCGCCAGGCCGATGATGGCCGCGGCACCCAACGTGAGCAGGACGCCGGGCAGGACGTTGCCCGGGTTGTTGGCCATCACCCCGGCGGCAATAAGGCTGGCCAGGCTGGTGACATAGGGAACCGAGAGGTCCAGGCTGCCGGCCAGGATGACCAGCGTCTGCCCGATGGCTATGAAACCCAGGACGCTGGTTCCGGTCAGGATGCTGGAGATGTTGCCTTGGCTGAAGAAATTCCGCCCCACTGTGCTGACAAGAACAGCACCGACGATCAGCGTCAGCAGCGCCACCAGGTAGACGATCTGGGTGGAGGACAGGCGCTCGATTAGGCTGGCCCGTTGTTTCATGTTCCTCCTCCGGGTGCGGTCCTGGCGCCGGTTCCCAGCTGCAGGATGGCTTCCTCCGATGCTCCGGCCGGGAGCTCGCCGGCGAGGCGCCCGTCGCGCATGACCAGGATGCGGTCGGACATGCCGATGACCTCAGGCAATTCGCTCGAGACCATCAGGATGGCTTTGCCTTCGGCTGCCAGCTTGCGCATCAGCCGGTACACTGCCACTTTGGCTCCCACGTCTATGCCGCGGGTCGGTTCATCCAGCAGGACCAGGCGGGGGCTGATGGCCAGCCACTTGGCAAGGACCACTTTCTGCTGGTTCCCGCCGGAGAGATATTGCACCTCCTGGTCCAGGTCCCGGGCCACGACCTCAAGGGAGGAGAACACGCCAGGGATCTCGGTCCGGACAGCTTGGGTGCGGCGCGGGAAGACCGATCTGATAACGGTCAGCGCGTTGTTCAGGATGGATTGATTAAGGCTCAGGCCCTCGGCTTTGCGGTCTTCCGTGATGAGGGCCATGCGCGCCCGGACGCCCTCCCGCGTCGACTTGGGAAGGACGTCCCGGCCCTCCACCTTCATGGTGCCGCGGGTAAAGGGGGCGGCGCCGAAAATGGCGTGCAGCAGTTCAGTCCGGCCGGAGCCCTGAAGACCGGCCACTCCCACAATCTCACCCGGTTGGACGCTGAAGCGGATTCCGTCCAGCTGGCCGTTTCCGGCATCGTGCAGCTCGAGCATGGGCTTTGCGGGGACGCCGGCACCGCTGTCCGTCTCCGGCAGTTTGTCAGGGAAGAAGGCTGAAATGGGCCTGCCAACCATCAGCCGGACCAGCTTTGTATCGTCGAGTTCCGAGGCGGGGCCGGTGCTGACCACGCGGCCATCCTTCAGGACGGTGATGACGTCGCACAGGTCGAAGAGTTCCCGAAGCCGGTGGGACACATAGAGGATGCCCGTTCCACGGTCCCTGAGGCGGTACACGATCTGGTAGAGGAGCTCAACTTCGGCGCCAGCCAACGCGGCGGTGGGCTCGTCCATGGAAACGATCCGGGCGTCGTAGCTGACCGCCTTCGCAATCTCCACCACCTGCTGCTCAGCGACGGTCAGGCTCCGCACCTGCGCGGTGGGCCGGATGGCGGTGATCCCGAGCGACTCCAGCAACTCCGCCGTGTTCACGTTCATCAGCGCCTTGTTCACCAGGACTCCGCGGCGGGGCTCCCGGCCCAGGTAGATGTTCTCCGCCACGGTCCGGTCAGGAAGGAGATTGAACTCCTGGAATACCGAGGAAAGCCCGGCTTCGTGGGCCTTTGTGGGGTGGCTGAAACTGACTTCGTGGCCCTCCAGAAGCACCGTTCCCGCATCCGGCTGGTAGACCCCCGCAAGGACTTTCATCAGGGTGGACTTGCCGGCGCCGTTTTCGCCAACGAGCCCGTGGACCTGGCTCCGGTGAAGGGTAAGGTGGGCGTCTTCCAGCACGGGGATCCCGAAGAAACTTTTGGTCAGTCCACGGACTTCCAGGAGTGGCGGCGGGGCCGCGGAACCTTGAGGGAGCCCACCGCGGACTGACGCCGCGCCAGTCCGTTCGTGGTTCTCCATCGGTTCGCCCACGCCTAACTGTTACAGGGCGGGTTCTGTTCCGTCAAGGGATAAACGATTGCTTACTACTAAGGCCGATTGGCAGCGTTTTGGCTGTTGAGAGGCGGGGCGGCCCGCAATGAGAAGGCCGGCGTTCAACGGGGTTGCGGGTCACGCGCTGGATTCAGTCAGGAGAACGCCGCGGCCCGGGGGAGTGTTGGTGAACGTGGCCATCTGGGGTGCGCCGGCCACCGTGGACATGCAGAAGCTGGTGCTCAAGGAGATCGACCTGCGCGGCACCATCGCCTACGTCCGGGACCACCCCGCCGTGATCCGGATGCTGCAGGAGGGCAAGGTGGACCTCAAGCCCTTCATCACCGGCCGGATCGCGCTGGAGGACCTGGTGGAGCAGGGCTTCGACACCCTCATCAACCACAAGGACACAGCGGTGAAGGTGCTGGTGCACCCGTAAGGCACGACGACGGCGAGCGGCAAGTCCCGCCGTCGTACCCTTCCTGCGGTAGGGAGCGCCGTTGTAGGGTCAGGGCGTGATAGTCCCCGATATCTCCCAGGACGCCGTGGCGGTAGCGGATCACTACGACGAGCTCGATCCCGTGTATCGCCGGGTGTGGGGGGACCATGTCCATCACGGGCTGTGGGCGACGGGTTCCGAGACGCCGGGCGAGGCCGTCGAGGCGCTGGCTGACACGGTCGGCGACCGGCTGCGCCTTCTGCCCGGCCAGGCGTGCGTGGACATCGGCTGCGGCTACGGCGCCACCGCCAGGCGGCTCGCGGCGAAACACAGGGTCAGCGTCACCGGCTTCACGCTTTCCGCCGAACAGGCCCGCTACGCTGCCGCTTATCCCGTACCGGACGTCGACATCCATGTCCGCGACTGGCTGGCCAACGGGCTGGCGGATGTCTCAGTTGACGCTGCATGGGCGATCGAGTCCAGCGAGCACATGGTGGACAAGCCCAGGTTTTTCGCCGAGGCGCACCGCGTGCTCACATCCGGCGGCCGCCTGGTTGTCTGTGCATGGCTTGCCGAAACCGACGCCAGCGGGTGGAAGGTACGCCACCTGGTGGAGCCCATCTGCCGCGAAGGGCGCCTGCCTTCGATGGGCACGCGCGAGGAGTACGAGGCGATGGCAACCGCGGCCGGCTTCGCGGCGACCGGCTATGAGGACGTCAGCCGCTGCGTTGCCCGCACCTGGTGGATCTGCGCCGGCCGGCTCGTGAAGGCCATGCTCACCGATCCCGAGATGCGCCGCGTCGCCCTTGGCGCACGCAACCGCGGCGCCGTCCTAAGCATTCCCCGTATGATCCTGGCCTACAGCACCAGCGCGATGCGCTACGGGATCTTTACACTGACAAAGGCCTAGGTGGGCAGCCTTCTATCCGGCGTTCCTGTCCCCAGCTAGACCTTCTTTGAGCCAGAGGGTGTCGTCCTCCACCCGGTCCAGTTCATCCGCTGCAAAGTAGGCGTGGCCCGTCAGGAGGCCGGATTTGTCGACTTCCACATAACCGATCCGCAGCAACCTCTCCGCGGTATGGTGGGGCAACTTTGAATTCGCAGCAAAAGTCGCAATCCCGGTGTTAACCAGGCCCCCTGTTTCCGGGTCGGTCTGCCCTTGCGCGGTAATCGCCTCCGGATCACCCATTCTCAGGTCTTTGACCTTGCCGACCTTTTTCCCATCAGACGCCACGACATGCATTCCTTCACGCACCTGTTCGATGACCTCCATGGCTCCTCCTTCGGGCCGCAACCAATGGGGATAACAGCCAGTGTAGGACTGCCGGCCCGCCAGTGTTAGAGGGGGAAATGGGCTGGTGCAGGGGCCTGTCCTTGCTGGCCAGCGGCGAGACGTTTTGAGGGGGGCCTTCCCCCTATGCAACCGGCGCCCGGGCGCGGAAGATGACCCTTATGAAAAAGCTCGTGCTGGCTGGCTTTGCCGCTGTTGTCATGGTTGTTGGCACCCTGCTGGGCGCCGTCGTCCCGGCCGGTGCCGCGCCCGACCCCGCCATTACGGCGGGGCAGATCCTCGTAAAGTTCCGCGACGGCGGCGCGGCCGCGGGCGTGCTGCGACAGCACGGACTCGCTGACGGGCCCGGGGTCGGCAGCACCGGCGCACGCGTCATCACCGTACCGGCCGGGAAGGAGCTTCAGCTCATCGAAGCCCTGAGCAGGAACCCGGTGGTTGAATATGCCGAACCGGACTACGTGGTCACGCCGGCCTCAAACGACACCTACTTCAAAGACCAGTACGCATTGCAGAACAATGGGCAACCATTCACCAACACGGCCGGCACCATCGAGATAGCTGCCGGCACGGTGGATGCAGACGTCGACGCCGTCGAAGCGTGGAAGATCACCACCGGCAACGGCATCAAAGTGGCTGTCCTCGATTCCGGCGTCGCCACCGACAACCCCGATATCAATCCGAAGGTCGTTGCGCGGGCCAACTTCACCACTTCGAGAAACAACGAGGACAACTACGGCCACGGCACGCACGTTGCCGGCATCGTAGCCGCGACGGCAGATAACGGCATTGGTGTCGCCGGCGTGTGCTCAGGCTGCACCATTCTTGCCGGCAAAGTCCTCAGCGACTCCGGGATGGGGTCCAGCTCAGGTCTCGCGAACGGCATCAACTGGGCGGTCAAGAGTGGCGCGAAGGTCATCAACATGAGCCTCGCCGTGGGGTCGTCAACCACTCTGCAAACTGCGGTCAATAACGCCTGGAACGCGAACGTGTTGCTCGTTGCTGCAGCCGGCAACGGAGGTAACACCACCATGATGTATCCGGGCGCGTACGCCAACGTCATTGGCGTGGGGGCGACCAACAACGAGGACAAGAAAGCGTCGTTCTCCACCTATGGCCCCTGGGTGGATGTTGCAGCGCCGGGGGTTAGCGTCTACTCCACGTTCCCCAACCACAGGTTTGTTATTGCCCGGGAGTACAACCGATCCCAGGGTTATGACATCGGCAGCGGCACGTCGATGTCTTCGCCCATTGTTGC
Organism: Arthrobacter sp. Y3221159; assembly: GCF_059089885.1. Classification (NCBI taxonomy): domain Bacteria; kingdom Bacillati; phylum Actinomycetota; class Actinomycetes; order Micrococcales; family Micrococcaceae; genus Arthrobacter; species Arthrobacter sp. Y3221159. The sequence goes on along the minus strand of NZ_JBNHFC010000025.1, from coordinate 4,610 downwards.
TGCAGTTGCTGCGCTCGCCTGGAGCGCCAACCCCGGCGCGAGCAACTCGGTAGTCCGAGCCAAGGTCGAATCCACCACGGACCCCGTTGGCGCAATTGGGACTGACTGGGCACATGGTCGCGTGAACGCAGAGCGCGCCGCGACGTGGCCTTAGGCCCCGGAGCGCTCTGTTACAGTCAGGCTCCATGACGGAACTTCGCCCCGACACTGCCCGCACCGTCGGCTTCCTCCATACGGCGGAGGTCCACGTGGCAACGTTCGAGGCCCTGGCCCGCGAGCTTCTGCCCTCCGCCGTCACAGTTCACTGTGTGGATCCCGAAGCGCTGGAGCTTTCCCGGCAGGACACGACGCCGGAGGGCGTGCGGGCCGTCGTCGCCGACCACCTCGCAGCACTCCGCGGAGACGGGTGTGAGGTAGTCCTCTGCACCTGCTCCACGCTGGGCGGGATCGCGGAGGAACTCGCGGGCGACGGCCTGAAGGTCATCCGGATCGACCGGCCGATGCTCCGCCGGGCCGTGGCCCTCGGACCGCGGATCGGAGTCCTGGTGGCTCTCACCAGCACCGTCGAACCAACCACCCGCCTCCTCGCCGAGGAGGCCGCGGAAGTGGGAGCCGACATCAACGTCGAGGTCAGCGTGGTCGAAGGTGCGTGGGACGCATTCCTCGCCGGCGATGCGGAGACTTATCACGCAAGCATTGCCAAGGCGGCGCGTGCGCTCGCAGGCCGCTGCGACGTCGTCGTCCTCGCCCAGGCCAGCATGGAACCTGCCGTCGCCCTCCTGGCCGGACTGGAAACACCCGTCCTCACGAGCCCGCGTTCCGCCGTCGAAGCCGTCGCGGCCGCGATGGTTTTTCGGTAACCAGGACGGCCGGACGGATTGCGGCTGCCCTCATACAGCGCTACGATCTTCGTCTCGGTCTTGGCCTTCGGAAGGGATCCATGATGAAAGTCCTGGCCTCAATTTCGCTGCTACAGCTCGTTGTTCAGCTGATAGCAGCCCGAAAGGCCATCCGGGACCGGATTCCCTATGACAATCCCTTCACGCGGGGAAAGCCGGAGGACGTCGCGCGCGACATGTGGACGGCAGGCAGCGGGCTGGCTGGCCCGTGGCCCCTCTTGGGCATTCATGCGGCGTGCACGGTCCTGCTTCTGGTGAAGCCACGCACCAGCCTTCGGCGGGCGGTGGGGTGGCTCGGAGCCCTCTACATCCTCGGCATCAGCTGGGAACGCGTCAGCCTGGAGTCGCTGCGGCAGCCGGACAGTAAGACCACTCCGATAGTAGTGTCCGGCCTTGTCCTGTCCGTCGCCATGACCGTTCTTGGCCTGGGTGGCCGGAACCATTAGTCGAGCTTGATGTAGGAGGCAACACGGGCAACACTGCGGCGGTGCTGCGTCGCAGCTATTGGGAGGGTGATTGTGGACGGAGTCTCTGGCCTGAGCGGACCGCACTGGCGCAGGGTCATGGCGGCGCTTGCCAGCCGGGAGGCTCGGACAGCGTACGCGCAGATTGTGCTCGGTGAAGAGGTCCTTCCCGGCGCGAAGGAGCAGCGGCGCTCCAAAGCCATAGGGACGCTGCTGGAAGCCGGCCTGGTCGAGTGGTCAGGCGGCAAGGGCCTTGAGGCCACGGACGCGGTCTTCCGGGATCTCCTGTCGCAGCACCCGAAGCGCCAGCCGAAAACCGGGGTGGACCGCTTCCTGCGGCTTGGCCGGATCGACCGGTACCCGGCCAGCCCCGCTGACCGGCGCGAGCTCCTGGCATGGGTCGTGGGCCAGGCCATCCGGCCGGGGGAGGACCTCACCGAGCGGCAGGTGAACGAGCGGCTGCTGAACTACACGGACGACGTCGTGTTGTTGCGCAGGTATCTCGTCGACTTCGAGCTGCTGGAGAGGACGGCGTCCGGGTCCTCGTACCGGCGGCCAGCCGACGAGCCTGCGTAAAAACCGCGTGCGAGAATGGCGCCATGACCCACGAACAGCACCACGTCACCGCGCCGCAAGCCACCGCCGACCCCGGGTTTGAAGCCGCCTACCAGGCCGCCCAGAAGAGCCTTACTGAAGGCGGTATCCCGATCGGAGCCGCGCTTGCCCGGGATGGCATGATCGTGGCAAGCGAGCACAACGAAAGGGTCCAAAACGCAGATCCGATCGCGCACGGGGAAATGTCCGCGCTCCGCGCCGCCGGCCGGCAGAAAAGCTACCGGGACACCACGCTCTACACCACCCTGGCCCCTTGTGCCATGTGCGCCGGCACCATCATCCAGTTCAAGATCCCCCGTGTGGTGGTGGGGGAGGCAAGGACGTTCGACGGCGAACTCGAGCTTCTCCGGTCACGCGGGGTTGAGGTAGTGGTCCTGGATGATCAGCGGTGCGTGGACATGATGCGGGGTTTCCAGTCCGCCCACCCTGAACTCTGGTCCGAGGACATCGCCGAGTAGGGTCACCCGGATCGCATGACCCGCAGCCTAACCCCCTTCCGAACCCTTCGGTGCCTGCTGCTGGCTGGTGGTCCACTTGGCGTGCTCCTGCGAGATCAGGCCCTCGATCCGCTCCGCCAGCTGCCGGTGCCGGTCCGCGCCGAGGTAGGGTCCGGCCTTGGCCAGGTACAGGTAGCGTTCGTGCTTGAGGGCTTCGGCCGTGGAGCGGTACGTGATCCAGCGCTCCTGGAACTGGTAGAGGTGCTGGGCGCCTTCCAGGACCACGATGACGGCGGCCAGCGCGCCGGTCGCCAGGGCCGGGCTTCCGATGCCGGCCACCACCGGCAGTGCCGCCGCAACCGCCAGCTCCAGGAGCTTCAGCCATTTGTAGCGCCGCTGGTTGTCCCCGCTCCTGCTGTCGTACCAGGTGATCTGGTCCTCCAGCCGGTCCCACGTGGGATCCGCCGTGGCCGGCGGAGGGACAGCTTTGATCCTCCGTGCCCGTACCGGTACTTCCTCACCGCGCTCCATCCGCTTCCCCTTCAATCGACGCCGGCTATTCGGCCAGGACGAAGAACTCCTGCCACCTGTCAGGGCAGAAGCGTTCCCCGGCCAGCACATAGCAGGGCCAGATTGTCCACGAGCCTGCGCTGTCGATCAGGACCCGGCCCTGGGCGTTGACGGTTTCGCCGGGCTCAAGGACCTTTCCTTCATTCATGTCCTCGGTATCCCGGTGCTCATCAGCCGGATCCCGCACCCCCACAAACGTGTACTCCAGCTCCAGGCGCTGGTCCGTGGTGTTCGTCAGGGCATAGCTCACCGTGACGGTGTCACCCACCCGGGGAGACTCGGGATCGCGCCGGCTTCCCGCCTGCAGCTCCGTCAGGCGCAGCCCGTCTTCGCTCGTCACCGGGGAGGAGTCGATTTCGATCCCGCCCCCTGCCTGGACCGGCGCCCCGCCGCCGGAGTTGGCATCCGGCGACGATCTCGGCTGCAGGTTCGCCACGAGAAGGACCACCAGCAGGACCACGACGACGACGGCGGCCGCCCCGCCCAGGATCAGCGCCCGCTTGGGGAGGGGCCGGCGCTGCCTGTCCCCGGGTTGGGGCGCGGCCGGAACCGGCCCGGGCGTCTCCCGGTCCGCCGCAGCGGACGCGGCGCTTCCCGCCCCGGCCGCCATCCCGCCGTCGTCCTGGTTTCTCCGCACCTCCGCCAGGGTGGTGTCCAGGACCTTGAAGAGCCGGCTGGTATCGAACTCGAATCGGGCAGGGCTGAACTCCAGGGCCTGCCGGCGCGTTAGCCGGGACAGGCTGTCCGGCAGCTCATCGGCCCGCGGCATCCTCGCCTTGTCCACCAGGATGGGGATCACCCGGACGTTGCGGGTCAGGGCGGCCTGGACCTCGAGGCGCACAAAATCGTCAGGGTCGTCGAGCCGGCGCCGGCCGTGCTCATCGGCGATGGTGAGCCACTCATCGCCGATCAGCACAAGCACCACGTCGCAGGAACCGACGGCCCTGGTGATCGCCTCCACGAAGTCGTCGCCCAGTTGGATGGAATCGACGTCCTTGAAGACCTGCCCGCCTCCGTACCGGTCAGCCAGCCGGTCGTACAGCCAGCCGGCCGGGTACGCAGTCTCTTCCCGCCGGTAGCTGATGAAGATCCGGCCCGTCGCATTCGGGGGAGAATCTGCCATTGCCCACGCCCTTATGACCGAGCCAGACCCCCGAGGGTATTACACCGCCGGGGGCGTTACTGGCGCGTTACCGCCGGGTGGAGCGTCCCCCCAGCCGGTTGGCAGGGCCGTCAGCTGATGGCGGTCATGACGTTCCAGCCGTCGCCGACTTTGATGCGCCAGCCGAAGAGGCCGTTGCCGGTGCCGGGGTAGGTCCAGAGGGTGCCGTTGGTGTCGCGGGCGACGAGGTCGGGTTTGCCGTCGCTGGTGAGGTCGCCGGCGGCGCTGATGGCGGTCATGACGTTCCAGCCGTCGCCGACTTTGATGCGCCAGCCGAAGAGGCCGTTGCCGGTGCCGGGGTAGGTCCAGAGGGTGCCGTTGGTGTCGCGGGCGACGAGGTCGGGTTTGCCGTCGCTGGTGAGGTCCCCGGCGGCGCTGATGGCGGTCATGACGTTCCAGCCGTCGCCGACTTTGATGCGCCAGCCGAAGAGGCCGTTGCCGGTGCCGGGGTAGGTCCAGAGGG
>NZ_JBNHFC010000024.1:0-47206 GCF_059089885.1 Arthrobacter sp. Y3221159 | reverse complement strand
GCTGATCCTCAGACAACGAACTAGACGCACGCATAAAACTGCTCCCCGGGAGTCGGAACTGAATTTCTCAGTCCAACTCCCGGGGAGCAGTTCACATCGGTCCGGACCCTCCTCACAGCAGTCCCCGTATCCCCGCAGTAAGTGCCGCTGGGACTATGCGAAGTTCTTGCGGTGCGCCTTGATGGCGGCTACGTAAGCCTTTGTGTCGTCGTACATGCCGTACTTGCTGACGGAGTACTGACCCTGGTAATACCCCGCGATGGCGGTGTCTTCGTCCTTGCTGGTTGCCAGGAGCTGCCGGATGATCGCCACGCCTGCAGTCGCATTATCGTACGGGTCCAGGAGGTTCAGCTTCCTCCCCACGAGGTCCGAGGCCCACTGGCCGGAGCTGGGGATCACCTGCATGGTGCCGATTGCGTTGGCGGGAGAGACGGCGCGCTGGTCGAAGCCCGACTCCTGGTGAGCGAAGGCGAGGGCCAGCGCAGGATCAACGCCCATGCGCCGTGCCGTGTCCGCCACGATGTTGCGCATTTCAGCGCGGGACGGCACCGGAGCCGCGTTCAGGAGCGCCTTGTTCTCGTTGGCCGAACTGACCACGGCGGCGGGATAGCTGAATCCGAGGAAGGAACTCGGTACCAGCGGTGCGGCTGCCGCCGCGGGCTGCGGGGCCGGAGCCTGGCCGGGGGCGCCGGGAATGACCAGCTTGTTGCCCGGGTAGATGACGGTGCTCATGCTCATCTTGTTTGCGGACAGGAGTTCGGAGAGCTTGACGTTGTGCCGTGACGCGATGGCATAGAGGCTGTCCCCGGCCTTGACGGTGTAGGAGCCAGTGGCCGGGGCGGGGGTGGCGGCTGAATTCGCCAATACCGCGGGTGCCGGCGCTGCGGCGGGGGCAGCCGGCGCGGGCTGTCCGCCGCCCACCTTGATCTTCTGTCCCGGATGGATGATCGAGCGCATGTTGAGGTTGTTCCAGCTGAATACTTCGGACAAGGGCACATTGTGCCGGGCGGCGATCGCTCCCAGCGTGTCACCGGGCTTTACGGTGTAGGTGGCACCCTCACCCGTTGCGGGTGCTGCCGGTGCGGGCGCAGCGGCGGGCGCGGCCGGTGCCGCCGGCTCTCCGGAAAGTTTGATCTTCTGCCCCGGGTAGATCAGGGTGTTCGCCTGGAGGTTGTTGAGCCGGAGGACATCCCCGGTGTTCAAGCCGTACCGCCCGGCAATGCTGCTGATGGTGTCGCCCCGCACAATGGTGTACTCCGCAGGGGCTGAAGGCTGTGCCGGCTTGAAAGCGGTGGGGATGGTCGTGGACACCGAAGCTGCAGGAATGTGGGCCGCCTTTGCCTGTGCCGCCTGCGCTTCCATGGCCGCAGCCAGGGTCGCAGGAAGGGCGCGCGCAGGCTTTTCCGCAGCAGCAGGCTCGGCCACAGCCAGGGATGACAATACGACCGCGGGAAGTGCCGCTGTGGTGGCGGCAATCATTGGCAGGCTCGGCTTGGGTGGCCGCTTGGGCGAGCGGGACATTGTCATGGAAAAAATCCTCTTCTCAACTGCGGGCGCGGACGGGGATGCCGCTGACATTCCTGATACTACTGTTACTCAAGTTATTACTGTTACTGGGGTTAACACTGTGAATGTCTCATGAATCCGGAGATAGCACAAGAATTCCGGGAATCCCGGCAAGAAAAGATTTTCGGAGTGTCCGCAGGTCAGGAGCCAGGTTGCGCTTTATCGACTAGGCGCCCGGGGGCCCACCGTGGCAACCTTGATCCGTGAGTAATGTAGAAGACCTCGTGGGCGAATGGTTGCCCCTCCCCGACGTAGCCCGTCTTTTGGATGTTTCCATCACCAAGGTGCACAGCCTTATTGACGAGCGGGCACTGGCCGCTTTAAGGGTGGGGGACCGCAATATCAGGTCTGTGCCCGCGGAATTCATCCAGGACGGGCAGGTTGTTGACAGCCTTAAAGGGACAATCGTGGTCCTCGCCGATGCCGGATATTCGGACGAGGACCTGATCATCTGGCTGTTCACTCACGACGAATCGCTGCGCGGCCGGCCTATCGACGCGCTGCGGGAGGGCCGCAAGACCGAGATCAGGCGCCGGGCCCAGACCCTCGCCTGGTGACAAACAGCCCTAGGAGGCGCGGCTGACGGTGGCCTCAGCTAGCCTCCGCAGGGCTGTTTTGGGCAGCTCCTCGAGCGGAAGAGCCTCCAGGGCCTCAAACGCCGCCGAGCCGAACTCGCTGATGAGAACCTCCGTGGCCTGCAGTGCACCGGATTCCTCAATGATCCTGCGGATTTCCTCCACGTCGTCATCCGACAGGTCCGGACTGCCCAGCCTGCCGTCGATGAATGCGGACTCCGCAGCTGTTGCCTGGTCGAGTGCGAGGGCCACCAGGACGGTTCTCTTGCCTTCGCGCAGGTCGTCCCCGGCAGGCTTTCCGGTAGTGAGCGGGTCACCAAAGACACCCAGGACGTCGTCCCGCAACTGGAAAGCTTCGCCCAGGGGCAACGCAAAAGCTGAATAGCCCCGCAGCAGCTCATTCGAAGCACCCGCCAAGGCACCGCCCAGGGCAAGGGGGTGCTCGGTGGAGTATTTGGCGCTCTTGAAGCGGATGATCGACTGGGCCCGGCTGACGGCGCCGGCGCGGTCCCGGACCGGGCCTGCCACTTCCTCAAGGATGTCCAGGTACTGGCCGGCCATGACCTCTGCCCGCATGAGGTTGAAGATCAGTCTCGCCCTGCTCCCCGAGGCCGCCCGCTCGCCGATGTCCGTGAAGGCTTCCTCGCTGAAGGACAGGCACAGGTCGCCGGCGAGGATGGCCGCCGCCTGGCCGAACCTTTCGCTGTCCAGCGCCCAGCCCTGGGCACCGTGAAGCTGGCTGAAGCGGCGGTGTACGCTCGGTCCTCCCCGCCGGGTGTCCGAGCGGTCGATGATGTCGTCATGGATAAGGGCGGCTGCCTGGAAGAGCTCCAGGGCGGCACCTGCAGTCACCACTTCCGCGGCCGCGGCTTCGCCGCCTGCTCCGCGCCAGCCCCAGTAGCACATCAGGGCCCTAAGGCGCTTGCCGCCCGTGACCAGGTTGGAAATGGAGCCCATGATCGGATCGATATCAGGGGAAATGGCAGACATGACAGACTGCCGCGACGTCAGGAACCCGGTGAGTTCACCGGCCACCGCCGCCACATAGTCTGCCTGTTCGTGCCGCAGTTGCTCCGCGGCGGTCACTTGGCTGACTCGGCTGCCACATTGGCGCCGATGGTGAAGGTGGACACGCCCGAGGCTTCCACTACCGCGACGTTCACCGTTTCGTTGTCGCCCCGGACAAAGTCCTTGGATGCCACTGCCCCCACAGCATCACCGGGGACCGCCTTGAATCCCTGCCCCTCCAGGGCCTTGGTGTAGAAGTCGAGCACGGCGGCGGGAGGCGCGCCCGCTGTTGCGACCAAGGCAGCGGTTGCGGGTGCCGACGCCTTGTCGAAGCTGCTGGACACCACCGTGGCACCCGGCATGAGGGGCAGCAGTTCCTGCGGGAAACCTGCCACCACGCCGCCGACGGTGGCGGAGGTGTTGGGCGAAGCGGACGGGCTGGGCGAAGCCGTCACCGTAGCCTGCGTGGCGGCCGGCCCGGACGTGGCGGAAGTGGATCCCGGTGCGGCTGACGGAGTGGGGCTGCAGGCTGCCAGCGCCAGGGCTGCACCGGCAGCGAGAGCAGCCAAGCCCACAGGCTTGAGGTTTCCAAAGACCGTCACAGGGATTTTCCTCCTGGAGTTGATGCCGGATGCAGCCTCCAGTTTAGTCAGTACCGGCGGATAGGATTGCAGTCGTGGGGCCAGACCATACCAATCAGCCAGCCGCTGCGCGCATTCCGGGCCGCAGGCGCAAGTGCATCATGCACGTGGATATGGACGCCTTTTTCGTCTCGGTGGAGCTCCGGACGCGTCCCGAACTGCGTGGAAGACCCGTAATCGTCGGCTTTCCGGCGGAGCGCTCGGTAGTCCTGTCCGCCTCCTACGAGGCCCGGGCCTTCGGCGTCAAGTCCGCCATGCCCATGGCTGTTGCAGCAAGAATCTGCCCGCAGGCGGTAATCATCGAACCGCGTCACAAGCTGTACTACGAGGTTTCCGCACAGCTGATGGCCATCTTCGGGTCCATTACCGAACTCGTTGAGCCGCTGAGCGTCGACGAAGCCTTCCTCGATGTCAGCGGAGCCCTCCGCCGGCTCGGTCCGCCGAGAGGGATCGGCGAACTGGTCCGCCGGCAGGTTGCCTCGGAGCTGGGCATCACGGCGTCGGTGGGCATAGCCGAGACCAAGTTTGTGGCCAAGATCGCCTCCACCCGGTGCAAGCCTGATGGCCTGCTCCTCATCGGGCCCGATGAAACGGTGCCCTACCTGCACAGCCTGCCGGTCGGTGCGCTGTGGGGAGTCGGCGCCAAAACGGCTGAGGTCCTTGCCAAGATGGGCATCCGGACGGTTGCGGACGTGGCGGCGACACCGGTATCCGCACTCCGAAAGACGCTGGGTGCCACAGGTGAACACGTCCACCAGCTCTCCTGGGGCATCGACCCCCGCCCGGTGACCCCGGTACGGCTGGAGAAGAGCATCGGGGCAGAAGAGACATTCGCCACGGATACCGCGGACCAGGCAGTCCTGCACCGGGAACTGCTTCGACTGTCGCACCGTACCGCCGCGCGGTTGCGCAGTTCGGGAATGGTGGCGCGGACCGTTGCCTTGAAACTGCGCTTTGCCGACTTTTCCACCATTACCCGCAGCCGGACAGTGTCCACGCCGGTGGACAGTGCCCAGCTCATCTACGCGGTGGTCCTTCAGCTGCTGGAGTCGGCGGGCAACCGGGGCATGGCGGTCCGCCTCGTGGGAGTAAGGGCTGAGCAGCTGGAAGATGCCTCCCGGACCTCGCTCCAGCTCAGCATTGACCGCCGGGATGACAACTGGCGCGCGGCGGAACAGGCGCTGGATGAAGTGGCCCGCAAATTCGGCAACAAGTCGGTGTTGCCGGCCCGGTTGATGGAACCCGGAACGGGCACTTAATCAGCGGTCAGCTCCCGTCTGCGGGCGGTCCGCAAAGCCGATTGCCGTCTTTCAGAACAGCCCTCAACAAACTATCCTTAGAGATACATAGTTTTTGAGTGACTGGACTTACTGCCGGACCCTCTTGGACATGCTCCCGCTCCCGCGGCTGTGTGCCTGGTTTTCGTTCTTGCCAATGCCGGCAAAGCGGGAACCACAAAGGAACAACAGTCGTTAACGGTGCAGAAGTAGTGGCTGGGAACCAGCCCGGACGTTGGCCTACAAAAGGAGGTCGTGATGCCGCTGTCGGAGCACGAACAGAAGCTGCTTGAGCAGCTGGAGAAGCAGCTTCACGAGGATGACCCGAAGTTCGCGAATTCCATGGGGTCCGACCCCGGACGCTCCTGGTCCACGCGGCATGTGGTGATTGGCGTCCTCTGCGCATTGGCTGGAGTCTTCCTGCTATTGGTGGGTGTCACGCTGCAGAGCATCCTCGTCGGCGTCCTGGGTTTTATCGTGATGGGCGGCGGCGTTTACTTTGCCACGATGCGAAGCTCGGCCGGGGCAAAAACAGGTACCAAGTCCGGCGGCGGAAAGTCCGGCAAGCAGAGGAGTTCTTTCATGAGCAGCCTCGAAGAGCGCTGGGATGAAAGGCGCAGGGGCGAGCAGTAACCGCCGGGGCCCTGGCCCCTCCACCTTCCACCCCTGCGAGGTGCGCAATTCCAAAAAGATCCCCGAAAGGGGATCTTTTTTGCTTTAAGCCCCCTCTTTTCAGGGCCGGGATGCAGCTGCCCCTCATGCCTGCTGGCCGTAAGGCAGCGGGCGAGGCAGGCGGTGATTCCAACAGCGCTTGCTGGATAAAGGCCCTCCACTTTCCACCACCAGCCCAAATCCGCGCCATTTCAGGGTTGAATTCCCATAACTCGCAGTGCCCGTGATGTGCTTTGCGTTGACTGTGGGGGAAAGTGGAGTAATGTGGAGGACATAAGAGGGTGGTTGCAACATTGGGGATGTGCAGTTCCTGACAGCGGACGGGCGGTGGGCCAGTGTTTCTGGGCACGCACTCGCCACGTCTGGATGAAAAGGGACGGATCATTCTCCCCGCGAAGTTCCGCGAGGAACTTGCCAGCGGGCTGGTGCTCACAAGGGGCCAGGAACGATGCATCTACGTCTTCAGTGAGAAGGAATTTGCACGGGTCCATGAGCAAATGCGGGAGGCGCCAATCTCCTCGAAGCAGGCCCGTGACTACATCCGCGTTTTTCTCTCTGGAGCCTCTGACGAGGTACCTGACAAGCAGGGGCGCGTAACTATTCCACCGGCGCTCCGGGAGTACGCAGGACTGGGCAGGGAGCTTGCCGTTATTGGGGCGGGTTCGCGGGCCGAGATCTGGGACGCCCAGGCTTGGAATGAATACCTCGCCGAGAAGGAAACTGCCTTCTCGGAAACTGATGATCCCATTCCGGGCATTCTCTGAATTTCCGGAATAAGCATCAGGAGTTTCTTGGACGAGATCTCCAGCCGCCCATCGGCTGGCCAACCTGACTCACTTCCCCGGAGCCAGGCGGGCGGGACGATAGGCGCGGATGGGGATCTGGCCCAAGAAGCAGGTACGGCGACCACGACGGCGAGAAAGGACGAGGCATGAACGAACAACCGAAGCCCACGTCCGAACGCCATGTGCCGGTCCTGCGGGACCGGTGCATCAATTTGTTGGCCCCGGGATTCGAGGCGGCAAGGCTCCGCGGCGAAACCCCCGTGGCAATAGATGCCACCCTCGGCATGGGCGGCCACTCCGAAGCCATGCTCCAGCGCTTCCCGGACCTTCACCTCATCGGCATCGACCGCGATGAGGAGGCCCTTGCCCTCGCGGGGGAGCGCCTGGCGCCCTTCGAAGCCCGCACGGACCTGGTCCACGCTGTCTATGACGAGATCCAGGATGTCCTTGAGGACCTGGGCGTGCCGGAGGTGCACGGGATCCTGATGGACCTTGGTGTTTCCTCGCTGCAGCTCGACGAGCGGGAGCGGGGCTTCGCATACTCCTTCGATGCTCCCCTCGACATGCGCATGGACACGAGCCGGGGCCAGACCGCCGCGGATGTGGTCAACAACTACAGCGAAGAAGAGCTGGTCAGGATCATCCGCAAATGGGGCGAGGAAAAGTTCGCCGGCCGGATAGCCAACCGGATTGTCGCTGCCCGAGCAGAGGCACCCTTTACCACCACAGGACAGCTGGTGGACCAGATCCGGGCAGTGGTACCTGCGGGCGCCGCCAAGTCGGGGGGACACCCGGCCAAGAGGACTTTCCAGGCACTGCGGATTGAGGTTAACGAAGAACTCGATGTGCTGGAGCGGGCCGTCCCGGCGGCGGTCGACTCTACCGCTTTGGGCGGGCGCCTCGTCGTGATGTCCTACCACTCCCTGGAGGACAAGATCGTGAAAAGCGTCTTCCAGTCCCGCTCCAAGTCGTCGGCGCCCCTCGGTTTCCCCGTGGAGCTGGAGGAGCATAAACCGGAACTCAAGACCCTTACCAAAGGCACCGAGGTACCTACCGCCGTCGAAATCGCCGAAAACCCGCGGGCAGCCTCAGCAAGGCTGCGTGCGGCTGAACGAATCAGAGCCAGGAGAGCTGCATGAGCACCGCTGCCGTCAAGAACTTTCCCGTCGTCTCCGGCAGTTCGGCAGCCAGCAGCAGCCTGCCTGCAGGATCACCGGGTGCCGGCCGGAAGAGCCGCACGCCGCTGTCCGTGGTCCGCAACATTCCCCGGAAGCGCCGCGCTCCCTTCGTGGTGCTGTGCTTTGCCCTGCTGGCTGTGGCGCTGATCGCTGTCCTGGTCCTGAACATCTCGGTCTCCACCGCGCAGTACCAGCTCGTGGAGCTGCGCGCCCGGCAGAGCACGCTGACCAAGCAGAACCAGGACCTTACCCAGCAGGTGCAGAACTTTGAGGCTCCGCAGAACCTGGCCGCCAAGGCCAAGGACTTGGGCATGGTGGCTTCCACCGTCAAGGGTCAGATCGATTTGTCCACCCTGTCGGTGACAGGCAAGGCGACACCGGCAGTTAAGGGAGGTTCCGAGGGAGCCGTCATCCCGGCCCCGGCCGTCGCCGGCCAGCTTTTGGTGGTACCGCCGGCAACCAAGGGGGAGCCGCTGGAAAGCCGCAAGCCTGTGGAAGCGGCACCGCCTGCAACCCAGACGCCCGCCGCTGACGCTCCCGCCAGCCAGGCGCAGGCACAGGCACAGGCACAGGCCCAGCCGCCTGCAGCACCGCCCGCCGCGGCGGTACCCCCTGTTGAGCTTCACGGCGGCACTGTACCTGTGCCGCAGCAGAAGGTCCCGGGGCAATAGCCAGGACATCCGGCAGGTAACAGGGACGAACAGCAAGGAATTCCACGGTGGCGCAGAGGACCGGCAAACCGGCAGACAAGGTACCCAACGCCACCCGGCGGCTGCGCCTGGGGCTCGGCGTCATGCTCACCCTCCTGCTGGTGGTGGGCGGCAAGCTGTTCCTGGTCCAGGGGCTGGACGTTGGCGGCATGGCAGCGGCCGCCCTCAACAAGCGGATGACCGAGACGGTCCTGCCGGCCGAACGGGGAAGCATCCTGGACTCGAACGGCACCGTCCTGGCCAACAGCGTCATCCGGTACAACGTGGTGGTGGACCAGCGGGTCAACACCAAGACCGAAACCTTTAAGCGGCTCGACGAAGCCAACGAAAAGCTGGTGGACGTTTCCCGGGACCAGGGGCTCACCGAGCTCGCTGCCGCACTGGGGATGGACAAGCACGCCATCCGTGAAGCCGTGACCGGGGAGCGGCCCTACTACATCGTGGCCAAGGACGTGAAGCCGGATGTAGAAGACCGCATCTCGAAACTCCAGATCCCGGGCATCGTCACGGAAGGCGTCAGTAAGCGGGTCTATCCCAACGGTTCCGTGGCCGGCGGCATTATCGGCTTCCTCAAGGACGGCAGCACCGGCCAGGCAGGCATCGAGCAGACCCAGGACGAACTGCTTCGGGGCAAGGACGGCAGACGGCTCTTCGAGATCGGTGCGGACGGACTGAGGATCCCGGTGGGCATGGACGAGCTGACGCCGCCGGAGGATGGCAAGGACGTCAAGCTCACCCTCAACTCAGATCTTCAGTACTTCGCCCAGCAGGCCATCCAAAGCCAGACGGACAAGCTCGGCGCCGAGTGGGGCACCATCATCGTGATGGATGCCAAGACGGGCGACCTGGTGGCCATGGCGGACACCAATGCCCCGGACCCCAATGATCCCGGCCGGGTGGCCGCCAAGGACCGCGGAGTCCGCGCTGTCACGGCCGCCTATGAACCCGGCTCCGTGCAGAAGATGATGACGGTTGCCGCCCTGATCGAGGAGGGAAAAGCCAGTCCGCTGGACACGTTCACCCTGGGTCCCTCCTATACCGTGGACGGCCAGACGTTCAGCGACTCCTTCGCCCACGGCACCGAGGAACGGACCCTCGCCGGCATCCTGGGCTATTCGATGAACACCGGCACGGTGATGGCCGGGCAACGGCTCAGCAAGCAACAGCGGTACGAATGGCTGCAGAAGTTCGGCATCGGCGAGGCCCCGGACATCGGGCTGCCCGCCGAAGCCTCCGGCATCCTGACTCCCTGGGAGCAATGGGACGGCCGGCAGGAATACACGGTCCTGTTCGGCCAGGGCGTCTCCCAGTCCACCCTGCAGACGGTGCGGGCCTTCCAGTCCATTGCCAACAACGGGGTCATGCTCCAGCCGCGCCTGATCGATTCCTATATTTCGCCCGACGGCGCGGAGGAGAAGGTGCCTGCAGCCCCTTCCCGGCGGATCGTCTCGGAGAACACGGCCCAGCAGGTCCAGGACATCCTGGAGAGCGCTGTCACCGAAGGCCAGATCAAGGATGCCGGCATCGACGGCTACCGCGTGGGGGCGAAGACGGGCACCTCGGAGTCACCGTGCGACGACGGCGCCGGCTACTGCGGTTACACCGCCTCCTTGGTGGGCATGGCACCCATGGATGATCCGCGGTTTATTGTTGAGGTGGTACTCCAGCGGCCCAAGGGCAGCATCTACGGGATTACCAACGGGCCGGTCTTCCGGTCGGTGATGAGCCAGGCGCTGCGGACCTACAACGTCCAGCCGTCCACCGGCGAGCCGGCCAGGCTGCCCCAGTTCGCCAAGTAGCATCCCGGCCTGAAGTCCGGACCAGCAGCCCGCTGATCCGGTCCCCTCTGCGCCGGCCACGGTCCACTAGCACCATCGGAGATTCCTTGTCTGAGTTCAACCTGCCCCAGGACAGCGCCGCTCCCGCCGCTCCTGCCACCAATGCCCGGTTCCGGCCCTCGGACGTGGAGGCGCTGCCGCTGGGCAGCATTGGTGACGCTGTGGGCGTCAGCGTTCCCGGACCTGCCGCCGACACATCAGTGACCGGCATCTCTATGGACTCCCGGGCAGTGGAACCCGGAGACCTTTATGTTGCACTTCCGGGCGCCGCCCGCCATGGCGCCGACTTCGCCGCCCAGGCGATTGAGGCCGGGGCGGTCGCAGTGCTGACGGACGGCGCCGGTGCACGGCTGTTGGCTTTGTCCTCCGATACGCCCGTACCCGTACTGGTCGTTGAGTCGCCGCGCAATGTAGTGGGGCCGCTGTCTGCCATGATCTACCGCAGCCAGTCAGGCGCGGACCGTTCCCTGCAACTGTTCGGTGTCACAGGCACCAACGGCAAGACCACCACCACGTACTTCATCACCTCCCTGCTGGCCGCGCTCAGCAAGCGTGCCGGGTTGATCGGCACCATCGAGATCCTTGCCGGCGGCGACCCCATCCCAAGCCTGCTCACCACACCGGAGTCAACTGACGTGCACGGGCTGCTGGCACTGATGCGCGAACGGGGACTGGCAGCCGCCGCCATGGAGGTTTCCTCCCATGCCATCTCCTACCAGCGGGTGGACGGGCTGATGTTCGACGTTGCCGGCTTTACCAACCTGACGCAGGACCACCTCGACCTGCACCGCACCATGGACGACTACTTCGCCACCAAGGCTGAGCTGTTCACGCCCGGCCGCGCACGCAAGGCAGTAGTGACGGTCGACGACGAGTGGGGCCGGCGCCTTGCCGGCGCCGCGGAGGTGCCGGTCACCACCCTGGGCACCGTGCCGGGGACTGCCGCGGACTGGATCGTCGCCTCGACGTCCCCGCGCGGCCTGGGCACGGAGTTCACGCTTCGTGGACCGGAAGGCATGGAACTTTGCCTCCACACCGGCCTTCCCGGAAGCTTCAACGTGGCCAACGCGGCCCTGGCGGCACTGATGGTGCTCCAGTCCGGCGTGGAACCGGCGGACCTGCAGGCGGCCCTGGATGCCGCGGATCCCTTCACGGTGGCGGTGCCCGGCCGCATGCAGCTCATCTCCGAGGAACCTGCTGCCGTCGTGGATTTCGCGCACAACACGGATGCGCTGGCGCGGGCCCTGGAGGCAGTCCGTTCACCCAAGCCGGATTCCAGGCTGATCGTGGTCTTCGGTGCCACCGGGCAGCGGGACCAGGGCAAACGCCCGGCAATGGGTGCCATCGCGGCCCGGCTGGCCGACACCGTCATCGTCACTGACGACGACCCCCACGATGAGGACGCCGCGGCCATCCGCCGGGACGTCCTGGCCGGGGCGGAGGAGGCCCAGGCCGGCGAGGGCCTGCCGTGCGAACTTCTGGAGGTTTTCCCCCGTGACAAGGCGATCCGCCGGGCAGTGGAGCTGGCGCGGCCACAGGACACCATCCTTGTCGCAGGACGCGGCCATGAGGTCTGGCAGGAAGTGAAGGGCGTCAACCTTGCCCTCGACGACCGGGTGGAACTGCGGAGCGCCTTGACAGCCAGGGGATTCAACGTTCTCCAAGCCGACCGGATAGAGTCCTAGACCGAGATGATTGCATTTACTGCGGCGGAGATCGCCGAAATCACCAGCGGGCGCCTGGACGCCGATCCCGGAATCACGCCCCTCACGGTGGTGACGGATTCACGCGAAGCCACGACAGGTTCGCTTTACGTCGCAAAGCCGGGCGAGTTCGCGGACGGCCACGACTTCCTCCCGGCCGCCTTTGAAGCCGGGGCCGTCCTGGCCCTTGCCGAGCGGCCCGTAGCCGGGCCGGACGGGTTGCCATACCCCTCCATCCTGGTGCCCGACGCCGTCCTGGCCATGGGTGCGCTGGCAGCCGAGGCTGTCCGCAGGATACGTGCGGCGCGGGCTGAAGCAGGCGGGAAACTCACAGTGGTGGGCATCACCGGCTCCGCCGGCAAGACCACCACCAAGGACCTGCTTGCCGGAATCTTCTCGGCCCACGGCGAGACCGTGGCACCGCAGGGGTCCTACAACGGCGAAGTCGGAGTACCGCTCACGGTGTTCCGTGCGGATACCGACACCCGCTACCTCGTCATCGAGATGGGTGCTACCGGCATCGGACACATCCGCTACCTCGCGGAAATGGTCAAGCCGGACATCGGGGTTGTCCTTGGCGTCGGGACAGCGCACGCCGGCGAATTCGGGGGAGTGGACAACATCGCCCTCGCGAAGGGTGAACTCGTGGAGGGACTCACCGCCGCCGGAACTGCCATCATCAACCTCGACGACGACAGGGTGGCTGCGATGCGCAGCCGCACCACGGCAGCGGTGCTGGGCTTCTCCGCGGAAGGACGCGAAGACGCCGCCGTCCAGGCGCTGAATGCCGACACCAACGCCGGCGGCAGTCCGGAGTTCGACCTCCTGCTGCCAGGCGGTGAAGGGCCGCACCACGTCTCCAGCCGCCTCATCGGCGCCCACCATACCGCGAACCTCCTCGCAGCGGCAGCAGCGGCCTTCGCCGCCGGCATCTCCGGCGCGGATATCGCATCCGGGCTGAGCAGTCAAACAGCTGCCAGCCGCTGGCGGATGGAACGGACCGAACGCGCCGACGGCGTAACCGTCATCAACGACGCCTACAACGCAAACCCCGAATCCATGAGGGCCGCCCTTCGTACCCTCGCCGACCTGGGGCGCGGACGGCGCACCTGGGCCGTCCTCGGCGCCATGCTGGAACTCGGCGATGACTCCATCCGGGAACACACCGCCGTGGGCACCCAGGTGGTGCGGCTTAACATCTCCCGGCTGGTAGTGGTGGGCCGCGAAGCGCGTGCGCTCTATGTCTCCGCCGTACAGGAAGGGTCCTGGGGGGACGAATGCATCTTCACGGAGACCGCCGACGAGGCCTACGAGCTCCTGAATGCGGAACTCCAACCCGGGGACCTGGTGCTGTTCAAGTCCTCCAACAGCGTGGGACTGCGCCATTTGGGCGATCGGATAGCATTACCCCCAACCCGCCAACCCGCCGATGAAAGGAGCACTCTGCTGTGATTGCACTTTTGATCGGCGCCGGGCTCGCCCTGCTGTGCGCCCTTGTGGGAACACCGCTCTTCATCCGGCTCCTGGTCCGCCGCGGCTATGGCCAGTTCATCCGCGACGACGGGCCCACCTCGCACCACACCAAGCGCGGGACACCCACCATGGGCGGGACGGTGGTCGTGGCAGCGGTCCTGCTGGCCTACGGACTCACCCACCTCATCATGTTCATGATGAACCCGGATTCCCCCGGGCCGTCCGCATCCGCCCTGATCCTGCTCTTCCTGATGGTGGGGATGGGGCTCGTCGGCTTCCTTGACGACTTCATCAAGATTTCACGGCAACGCAGCCTGGGCCTCAACGCCAAGGCAAAACTGATCCTGCAGGCAGCGGTGGGCATCGTCTTTGCCGTGCTGGCGCTCAATTTCCCGAACGAGGACGGGCTGGCGCCGGCTTCCACCAAGATCTCGTTGGTCCGGGACCTGCCCTGGCTGGATCTGGCTTTCGGCGGCACGGTCCTGGGCGCCATCCTCTTTGTCATCTGGTCCAACCTGATCGTGACGGCCGCCACTAACGGCGTAAACCTCACGGATGGCCTCGACGGACTGGCAGCCGGTGCTTCGGTCATGGTCTTCGGCGCCTATACCCTGATGGGCATCTGGCAAAGCAACCAGGCCTGCGGGTCCCCGAGGGAAGCCGGCGGCGGCTGCTACTCCGTGCGGGACCCCCTGGATCTTGCGCTGCTGGCGGCCATCATGAGTGCTGCCCTGGTGGGCTTCCTCTGGTGGAACACGTCACCGGCCAAGATCTTCATGGGCGACACCGGATCGCTTGCCATCGGCGGCGCCATCGCCGGCTTTGCCATCCTGTCCCGGACTGAACTGCTGCTCGGGATCATCGGCGGCCTCTTCGTCCTGATCACCCTGTCCGTGATCATCCAGGTGGGCTACTTCAAGGCCACCGGAGGAAAGCGCGTCTTCAAAATGGCGCCGCTGCAGCACCATTTCGAACTCAAGGGCTGGGCGGAAGTGACGGTGGTGGTCCGTTTCTGGATCCTGGGCGGACTCTTCGTGGCCGCCGGCCTTGGCATCTTCTACGCTGAATGGGTTGTACTGCTGTGACCGTTTCCCCCCGCCTGCAAAACCTCGTTACCTGGGACTCGGACTGGAGTGGCCTGCGCGTGGCCGTCACCGGTATCGGCGTTTCCGGCTTTGCCGCTGCCGACACCCTGATCGAACTGGGAGCCCGCGTGGTAGTGGTGGATGCCGCCACCACCGAGAAAGCGAAAGCACACGCCGAGACTCTCAAGATCGTCGGCGCAGCCGATGTGCTGCTGGGGGAGGACGCCGTCACCCGCATTCCCCGGATTGACGGGGAACTTCCGGAACTGATCGTCACCTCGCCGGGCTGGCGCCCGGACCAGGCACTCCTCGCTGCCGCAGCCCGCGCCCACATCCCCGTCTGGGGCGACGTGGAGCTCGCCTGGCGGGTACGGACCAGGGAAGGCCGGAAGACCGCCGACTGGCTCGCTATCACCGGCACCAACGGAAAGACCACCACGGTGGGCCTCACCGAATCGATGCTCCGCGCAGCAGGCCTAAAAGCCATCGCCGTGGGAAACGTGGGAACGCCCATCCTCGATGCCATCCGGGACCCCGTAGAGTACGACGTCTTCGCCGTTGAGCTGTCCAGCTTCCAGCTGCATTGGGCCGAATCGCTCTCCCCGGTGGCCAGCGTCTGCCTGAACGTTGCCGAAGACCATGTCGACTGGCACGGCTCGTACGACTCGTACCTCGCGGACAAAGCCAAGGTCTACGAGCAGACCCAAAAAGCTTGCCTTTACAACGCCGAGCAGTTCGAGACCGAGCGCATGGTGGAGAACGCCGACGTCGTGGAAGGATGCCGGGCCATCGGGTTCACAACTGTTACGCCCGCCATCAGCATGCTCGGCGTGGTTGAAGGGCTCCTGGTGGACCGGGCCTTCATCGAGGAGCGCAAGGACAGTGCGGCCGAACTTGCTTCGATGAAAGACCTCGGCGCCTTCGCGCCCCGCCACATGGTGGCCAACGCCCTCGCTGCCGCCGGGCTGGTCCGGGCCTACGGGGTGGATGCAGCCGCCGTGCGGCAGGGCATCCGGGACTACATCCCCGGCGACCACCGGATCCAGCCGGTGGCCCGCCACAACGGCGTGCTCTGGGTCAACGATTCCAAGGCCACGAACCCGCACGCGGCCTCCGCCTCCCTTGCCGCGTTTACCAACGTGGTCTGGATTGCGGGGGGCCTGTCGAAGGGCGTCTCCTATGACGACCTGGTGCGGGAGCACGCCTCCCGGCTGAAAGCCGTGGTGCTGATCGGCAAGGACACTTCGGTCCTTACTGCCGCCCTCCAGCGACACGCGCCGGATGTCCCGGTGATCAAGGCGGTAGCGGGTGACACTGAAGAAGTGCAGACTGCTGCAGCGGGTGCCGACGAAGCGGGTTCCCCCCTGTCCGGGGAACAGGTGATGTCGCTGGCCGTTGCGTCGGCCGCCCGGCAGGCCGCCTCCGGCGATACTGTGCTGATGGCTCCGGCAGCTGCTTCCATGGATCAGTTCTCTTCCTATGCTCACCGTGGTGACACTTTCATCGCAGCTGTCCGCGGGCTGGTGGAAGGGCAGGGACAGACCGGCGAGGAGTAAGAATGGCCAGCACGCCCACCCGGCCGCCAGCCAGACAGCAGGCCCGCACGCCCGGCCCCGGCTCCTCCGCAACGTCCCCCGGCCGGCAGTCAACCCTCCCCGCAAAGCTGCGGAACGCGTACCGCAGGTTCTGGTCCGCCCTTGAAGGCAACGGAACCTCGCGCAACGGCTCCACGTACTACCTCATCCTGGGCTCCACCCTGGCCTTGACGGCCATCGGGATCATGATGGTCCTTTCGGCCTCAAGCGTCGAATCCATCGCAGCGGGCAAGTCGCCTTACGGGGACGCCCTGAAGCAGGGCATGTTTGCCGCCATCGGTATCTTCACCATGTTCGTGCTGTCACGCATCAACGTGGTCTGGCTGAAGCGGCTCGCCTGGCCGGCGATCGGCATCGCGCTGGCACTGCTGGTCCTGGTCCAGGTGGTGGGTGCCGAAGTCAACGGCAACAAGAACTGGATCGACCTGGGTGGCATCACCTTCCAGCCATCCGAGGCGTCAAAGCTTGCCCTCGCCCTCTGGATGGCCACGGTGCTGGCCATCAAGGGCCGGCTGCTGAGCCGCTGGCAGCATGTTGCCATCCCCGCCGTCCCCATGGCCGCTGCGGTGATCGTTCTTGTCCTGGTGGGCAACGACCTCGGTACCGCCATGATCATCATGATGATTACCGCTGCGGCACTGTTCTTCGCCGGGGCGCCCGTCTACCTCTTCGGCATCGCCGGCCTCGTGGCAGCCGCCGGAACAGCCGTTATGGCTGTGACCAGCTCCAACCGGGTTTGCCGGATCACCTCCTGGTGGACCGGTGAATCCTGTGCCGACGGCGTCGACGCCAACTACCAGGCGACCAACGGCCTTTACGGACTGGCCTCCGGCGGCTGGTTCGGCGTGGGACTCGGCCAGAGCCGGCAAAAGTACAGCTGGATTCCCGAAGCCCACAACGACTTCATCTTCGCCATCATCGGCGAGGAACTCGGCCTGGTGGGCACCGTCGTCGTCCTGATCCTGTTTGCGATCCTTGGCGCCGCCATCTACCGGGTCGTAGTGGCCCAGGAGGACATGTTCCACCGGGTACTTGCCGGAACCATCATGGTGTGGCTGCTGGGCCAGGCGACCGTCAACATGGCCGTCGTCACCGGGCTGATGCCCGTCATCGGCGTGCCCTTGCCTTTCATCTCCTATGGCGGTTCGGCCCTGCTGATGTCCCTCTGCGCCGTCGGCGTAGTGCTGTCGCTGGCCCGGGAGCAAATGGCTCCCGCCATCCGCCCGAAGAAGATGCTGAAGTTCAAGGGCAGGAGCCGCGGGGCTGCTGCGAAGAAAAAGACTGCAAGAAAGCGTGCCTGATCCGAGATGACTCCGAAAACCCCCTCCATCGTCCTGGCGGGCGGCGGAACAGCCGGCCACATCAGCCCTCTCCTGGCCATCGCGGCAGCGGTGCGCAATGCCTCTCCGGATGCTGCCCTGCTCGCCGTCGGGACGCCCGCCGGAATGGAAACCCGGCTTGTCCCGGCGGCAGGGGTGGAACTGGCCACCATTGACCGCGTGCCGTTTCCCCGGAAGCCCTCCGTGGACCTGGTCCGGCTGCCGGCACGCCTGGCAGGGGCCGTCCGCCAGGCGGGCTCCATCCTGGACAAGGCGCAGGCGGATGTCCTGGTGGGCGTCGGCGGCTACGTCTGCACCCCGATGTACCTTGCTGCCCGGAAGCGGCGGATCCCCATCGTCATCCACGAGGCCAATGCCCGGCCCGGCCTGGCTAACAGGGTGGGGGCAATGCTGACAAAGCGCGTCGCGGTTGCCTTCGATGGAACGCCGCTCCCGCACGCCGTGCACGTCGGCATGCCCATGCGCACCGAAATTTCATCGCTCGACCGGCCGGCGGCACGGCAGTCTGCCAGGGAAGCTCTGGGACTTGAACCGGACAAGCCCACCCTGATCGTGACCGGAGGCTCCTCCGGCGCCCAGAGCATCAACCGGACCATCGGCGGCGCCGCCGGCCAGTTGGCAGCCGCGGGGATCCAGACCCTGCACATCACAGGGCGGGGCAAGTCGATCCTGGACGACGCCGGCGAGCCGCTCAGCGCGGAGGGCTACCGGCAGGTGGAATACGTCGACGGCATGGAGCTCGTCTACGCCGCCGCCGATGTGCTGCTGGCCCGGTCGGGTGCTGCGACGGTCTGCGAAGCAGCCGCGGTCGGAGTGCCTGCAGTCCTGGTGCCGCTGCCCATCGGCAACGGGGAACAGGCCCTGAACGCCGCGGGCCTCGTGGCGGCCGGCGGCGCACTGCTGGTTCCGGACCGGGATTTCAATGCCGGTTGGGTGGCGCGGGAGCTGATACCGCTGGTCACCGACAAGGACCGGCTTGCCACCATGGCAGCCAATTCCTACCGGCTCGGTATTCGAAACGCCGACCAGCGCATGGCTGGTCTCATCCTGGAAGCGGTAACGGCATGAACCCCCACAACGCCGGCCTTGAATCTCCGGGCAGCCTGGAATCCCTCGGCAAGGTCCACTTCATCGGCATCGGCGGCGTAGGGATGTCCGCGGTGGCACGGATCATGGTGGCCCGCGGCGTCCCCGTCAGTGGCTCGGACGCCAAGGACCTTCCGGTCATGGCGGAGCTGGCCGCCGCAGGTGCCCGCATCGCCGTCAGCTATGACGCAGCCAACCTCGGCGACGCGCAAACGGTAGTGGCCGGCTCGGCCATCCGCGCAGACAACCCGGAGCTCGTTGCCGCCAGGCAGGCGGGCCTGCCCGTGCTGCACCGCTCCGAGGCGCTTGCCGCCACCATGGGGGAGGACCTCGTGGTCACCGTGGCCGGAACGCACGGCAAGTCCACCACCACGTCCATGGTGACAGTCCTGCTGCAGGGTGCAGGGCTGGACCCCTCGTTCGCGATCGGCGCCAACGTGCCGGCCCTCGGCGTCAACGCCGCGCACGGCAACTCCGGAATCTTCGTCGCCGAAGCCGACGAGTCCGACGGCTCGTTCCTGAACTACCGCCCCCGAATCGCGGTGGTCACGAACGTGGAGCCCGACCACCTGGACCACTACGGCACGGCAGAGGCCGTCTACGAATCCTTCGACCGGTTCACAGCGCTGCTGCCCGCGGACGGCGTGCTGGTTGCCTGCGCCGACGACGCCGGGGCGCTGGCCCTTGCCGAGAGGACCAGGGCACGCGGCAACACCCGCGTGGTCCTGTACGGCACTGGTGCAGGCGCGGACCTGGTGCTTCACGACGACGGACCCGGCAAGGTGGCGGTGTCCGGAGCCGCAGGCCGCCACGAACTTTCGCTGCAGGTACCGGGGCGGCACAATGCGCTGAACGCCGCCGCCGCGTTCGCCGTTGCCCTCGAACTGGGCGTGGAACCGGCCACGGCCGCCGCTGCCCTGGCGAACTTCTCCGGCGCGGCCCGGCGCTTCGAACTGAAGGGGTCCGCCAGGGGCGTCCGGGTCTTCGACGACTATGCGCACCACCCCACCGAAGTCCGTGCCGCGCTGACGGCAGCGCGGTCGGTGGCAGGGGAGCACAAAGTCCATGTGCTCTTCCAGCCGCACTTGTTTTCACGGACGCGCGAATTCGCCCGGGAGTTCGCTGAGGCCCTCAACCTCGCCGATACCGCCCTGGTCCTGGACATCTACCCCGCACGCGAAGACCCGATTCCCGGCGTCTCCAGCCAGCTCATCGCCGACCACCTGGGCGCAGGCGGCCGGCTGGTCCTTGCGGCGGACGCCGTGACAGCGGTGGTGGACACGGCGAAGGAAGGCGACATCGTCCTGACGGCCGGCGCCGGCGACGTTACCGCGTACGGCCCGCTCATCCTCGAGGCCCTGAGTGCCTAGCTCCCGCCGGCCCACCTACCGGCCGGCTGGAAGGACGGGGAGCACTGCAACCGGCTCCGGCGGAAAAAGCACGCCGGCTTCCGGGCTGCCTGCTTTCGGCCGCGACGATGTGATCTCCGCGTCCCGCAGCCTTCCCGAAACTGCGCCGGACAAGCCTGCCGCAGCTAGGAAACCCCCGAAGGCCGCCAAGCCGGCCGGTGACAGCAAGCTGCGGTTCCCGGGACTCCGGAAGGACAAGCCCGCAGGGCCGTCCGGCGGTGCCGCCCCGAACGTCCTTGCATTTCCGGAACCGAAGGGAAAGCGGCGCAAGAGGAACCTGCTCATGGTGGTATCTGCCGTTGCGGCGCTGGTTGCCGGGCTGCTGGCAGGAGCTGTCTATTCGCCCGTGCTTGCCCTGGAGTCCATCTCGGTTTCCGGGACGCGGCTCCTGACCCCTGAGCAGGTGCAGGGCGCCCTGGAGCCACTGCGGGGCAAACCGCTGCCGCAAATTACTGACGAGGAAGTGGGACGGCTGCTTCAGCCGCTGGTCCAGGTGAAGTCCGTCTCGGCCGAGGCGCGGCCGCCGTCAGGACTCGCCGTGGCCGTGCGGGAGCGCGTGCCCGTGGCGCTGGTCAAGCAGGGGGAGCAGTACCAGCTGGTGGACGTGGAGGGCGTGCAGCTGGCAACTACTGCCGATGCCGCCTCGGTCTCCCTGCCGGTCATTGACGGCGGCGCCGGGACGATCGGCCAGGACCTGTTCCGCGCCACTGCCGCCGTCCTGGGTGCCTTGCCCGCCGATGTCCTGGCCAAGCTCAGCAATGCCTCCGCGCAGTCGGTGGATGCCGTGGAGCTCAAGCTCGTGGACGGTCAGACCATTATCTGGGGGAATGCATCGGAGAAGGAACTTAAGGCTAAAGTCCTGGAGGCGCTCCTCAAGGTTCCAGCAGACCCCAAGAACCCGGTCAAGGTGTACGACGTCAGCGTGCCGCGCCACCCGGTGACGCGGTGACCGGCATTCTTTCCGGTATTAATCCGACACGCGGACCCGGTTATTGAATGTGGCAACCAGAGGAAATACCGTCACAGACATGAGTTACTTGACATAACTATAACCTTCAAGTCGAAGGTTAAGGTTGCAGGCTTCAAGCTCTCCATCAGTTTTCGCAATAAACACGAACAAGGGACACGTAACGTGGCAGCTCCGCAGAATTACTTGGCCGTCATCAAAGTCGTCGGCATCGGCGGCGGTGGCGTGAACGCAGTCAACCGCATGATCGAGGTCGGCCTCCGGGGCGTTGAATTCATCGCCATCAACACGGACGCCCAGGCCCTGCTCATGAGCGATGCCGACGTCAAGCTGGATGTTGGCCGCGAGCTGACCCGTGGCCTGGGTGCGGGAGCCAACCCCGAGGTCGGCAAGCAGGCGGCCGAGGACCATGCTGACGAGATCGAGGAGGTACTCCGCGGTGCCGACATGGTCTTCGTCACCGCCGGCGAAGGCGGCGGCACGGGCACGGGTGGCGCGCCCGTCGTCGCACGCATCGCACGTTCCCTTGGTGCCCTGACCATCGGTGTTGTCACCCGTCCCTTCACCTTCGAAGGCCGCCGCCGGGCAGGATCCGCAGAGGCCGGCATCGACGCCCTCCGCGACGAAGTGGACACGCTGATCGTGATCCCGAACGACCGGCTGCTTTCCATCAGTGACCGCAACGTCTCGGTCCTGGACGCCTTCCGCTCGGCGGACCAGGTGCTGCTGTCCGGTGTCCAGGGCATCACCGACCTCATCACCACCCCCGGCCTGATCAACCTCGACTTCGCGGACGTCAAGTCCGTCATGCAGGGTGCCGGTTCCGCCCTGATGGGCATCGGCTCCGCCCGCGGCGAGGACCGTGCCGTCAAGGCTGCAGAACTCGCCATCGCGTCCCCGCTCCTCGAAGCTTCCATCGACGGCGCCCACGGCGTGCTGCTCTCCATCCAGGGCGGCTCGGACCTCGGCCTGTTCGAAATCAACGAGGCCGCCCGCCTGGTCCAGGAAGTGGCCCACCCTGAGGCAAACATTATCTTCGGCGCCGTCATCGACGATGCCCTGGGTGACGAGGCGCGTGTCACCGTCATCGCCGCCGGCTTCGACGACGTCAAGGCAACCTCGCCGTCCATGGACCAGTCCCAGCCGCAGGTGGCTCCGCAGCGCCCCGCCGCGCCATCCGCAGCTCCGGCGCCGGCCCAGGCTCCGTCGTCCGGCCACCACCAGGCCAGCGCCCAGCCGGTCCACGCCGGTGTTGGTGCCGCAGGCCTCAGCAGCTGGGGCCAGCAGCGTCCTTCCGCCGTCCCTGCAGACTCCGGGTTCGACGTCGACCTTCCTTCCGTGGTGGAGCCGGACCTCACCGGCAACCACCCGGATGACCTGGATGTCCCCGACTTCCTGAAGTAGGCCCCGGCTTGTTCCATTGGCGCGCCGACATCCTGCCCGGAGTGTCCGCCGCATTCACAAATACGGACGCCGGCAACCTCGCGCTGCATGTCGGCGACGATCCTGCCCGGGTGCAGCGACGGCGCGCCGAGCTTGAACGGACCATGGGCGTGGCGCCGGCCGGACTGCGGTTCATGAACCAGGTCCACGGCACGGCCGTGGCCGTCATGCAGCCGGACACCGCAACGCCCGAGGCTGACGCCATGGTCTCCCGCGGAGTGCCTCTTGCCGTGATGGTGGCAGACTGCATCCCCGTGCTCCTTGCGGCCGAATCCGCGTATGGTCCGGTCCTCGCTGCCGTCCACGCAGGGCGCCCGGGAATCGCCAACGGGGTCATCCCGGCTGCGGTGGAGAGCATGAAGTCCCTGGGCGCGGGCGCCATCCGGGCCTGGCTGGGTCCATCGATCTGCGGACGCTGCTACGAGGTTCCCGCCGTGCTCCAGGACGAGGTGGCGGCGGAAGTGCCAGCCACCCGCAGCACCACGTCCTGGGGCACACCCGGACTGGACCTGCCGGCCGGCGCGCGCAGCCAGCTGGAACGCGCAGGCGTGGAGGTGGCGTACACCGGAGCATGCACGTTGGAGACAGAGTCACTCTTCTCCTACCGGCGCAACAGGGAAACAGGCAGGTTCGCGGGTTTGGTGTGGTGCCATGACTGACGCGCCGGATGCAAGGGATTCCCGCACTGCCGAACTTGCCGGGAGGCTCGCCGTGGTCCGGCGGCGCATCGAAGCAGCCGCAGCAGCCGCAGGCCGCGGGGACCGCCTGCCCACGCTGATCGTGGTCACCAAGTTCCACCCGGCCAGGGACATTCGCCGGCTGGCTGGGCTGGGCGTGACGGACGTCGGCGAAAACAGGGACCAGGAGGCCGCTGCCAAGGCCGCGGAACTGGCGGACTGCGGGCTGACGTGGCACTTCGTAGGCCAGCTCCAGACCAAGAAAGCAAAGTCGGTAGTCCGCTACGCCGCCGCGGTGCACTCCGTGGACCGGCCACAGCTGGTGGAGGCCCTGGCGAAGGCTGCTTCCGCAGGACAGGCAAGCGCAGGCAGGGCGCCACTGGAATGCTTCATCCAGGTCAGCCTCGAGGACGACGCCGGGGCACACCGCGGCGGTGCCGCCCCCGCCGACGTGCCCCGGCTGGCGGAACAGATCGCGGCGGCCGACGGCCTGCGCCTCGCAGGCGTGATGGCGGTGGCCCCGCTCGGTGCCGCGCCCGAGCCGGCCTTCGAGAAGCTCGCCGGCGTCTCGGCGCACCTGGTGGCGGACCATCCGGCGGCCACGGGCATCTCGGCCGGCATGAGCCAGGACCTGGAGGCAGCGGTCAAGTTCGGGGCGACACACCTGCGGATCGGTTCCGATATTCTCGGATCGCGTCCCGCAGTGGGGTAGCGTCGGTCCTGTTGGAAGTGATGGGCGGGGGACCCCAATGCTGTCAAGTCATTGGACGACCCGCGTACGGGACACGAATAGGAGTCGACCATGGCCGGCGCTCTGCGCAAGACAATGATCTATCTTGGGCTCGCCGACGGCGATGAGCATTACGAGTCCGAGCAACAGACCGCACGTAAGGATGAGGACGAAACGATGGAAGCTGACCGCGAGGAGCGCCGTGCACCCGCACCCGTCCGCGAGGTCAGCCGCGAAGCGTCCTACACCCCTGAAGAGGAATACCGCGCCCCAGTGACCCCCATCAAGCGAGCGGCTTCGAGCCGCGAAGAGACCGGCGGCCTGCGCCAGATCACCACCATCCACCCGCGCTCCTACAATGACGCCAAACTCATCGGCGAGAGCTTCCGGGACGGCATTCCGGTGATCATGAACGTCACCGATATGGGCGAAGCGGACGCGAAGCGCCTGGTGGACTTCTCTGCAGGACTCGTATTCGGGCTGCGGGGGAGCATCGAACGGGTGACCAACAAGGTATTCCTGCTGTCGCCGTCGTATGTCGAAGTCATCGGCGACGACAAGAAGGCAAGCGACAACACAGCCAGCTTCTTCAACCAGAGCTGACCACCAGGCAGGATCCGGATGCCAGGCAGGGACACCTGTCTGGCATCTGTGCTGAAATAGACGGGAAGCATCGGCAACAGACTGCCGTACCCACAATGGACATGGAGATATGAATTAAGTCATGGGAATTGTTTTCGGACTTGTCTATCTCGCGCTCCTGCTGTTTTTTGTGGCCCTCATCATCCGGTTGGTGTACGACTGGGTCCAGATGTTTGCCCGGGAGTGGCGGCCGCGCGGGGCCGCCCTGGTGGCCGCTCACGCCGTGTACACCATCACCGATCCGCCCCTGAAGGTCCTGCGCCGGCTGATTCCTCCCCTCCGCCTGGGCGGCATCTCGCTGGACCTGGGTTTCCTGATCCTCTTCATTGCCGTGAGCATTGCCATGGGAATCACCCGGGGACTCGCCTGATTTACCGAATAGACCAGCAGCGCAGCCTGGACCCGCGGGAACAGTTACTGTGAAGCGTAGAAACTCGCGTTTGACACTGCAGTGTTGAATTAGAGTAAGCAGACCAAATTTAGGTACCGTAGTTTCGACGGCCGGAAGGCCTACTGACTAACCAGACCAGTGAGGTGACCAGATGGCTTTGACGCCAGAAGACGTTGTCAATAAGCGCTTTCAGCCGACCAAGTTCCGTGAGGGCTACGACCAGGATGAAGTTGACGACTTCCTGGACGAGATTGTCGTGGAGCTCCGCCGCCTGAACCAGGAGAACGACGAGCTCCGCAAGAAGCTCGCCGAAGCCGGTTCCAGCGTTCCTGCCAGCGCCGCCGCCGCACCCGTAGTGGAGAAGGTCCCCGCGCCCGTCAAGTCCGACAAGGACGAAGCACGCGAAAAGGCCGAGGCTGAAGCCAAGGCCGCCGAAGCTGCCAAAAAGAAGGAGGCGCAGGCTCCCGCTCCGGTTGCTGCCGCACCCGCTCCTGCCAGCCAGGCCGCCGTCGCCACGCCGGCCGCCGAATCCGCCGCAGGCCTGCTGGCCATGGCGCAGCAGATGCACGACCGCCACGTTGCTGACGGCCAGGCGCAGAAGGACAAGATCATCGCCGAGGCGCAGATCGAAGCCAGCAGCCTCGTCAACGACGCTCAGGAAAAGTCCCGCAAGATCCTTGGCGCCCTCGAGCAGCAGCGGTCCGTCCTGGAACGCAAGGTGGAGCAGCTCCGCGGCTTCGAGCGGGATTACCGCTCACGCCTGAAGGCCTACATCGAAGGCCAGCTCCGCGACCTCGATGCCCGCGGGTCAGTGGCCACGCCGGAAGTAAGCGAAGCCAACTAGTCCGTCAAGCACGTATTCTGAAAGCCGGTGGCTGAGGATTCCTCGGCCGCCGGCTTTCGGCATTGACACCTGTTTTACGAATGAAAGCACCATGACTGACGAACTCGCTGCAGACGCTGCACGCCCTGTCCCGCCCTCACCGCGCCCCCGCCGGGCCGTGCTGCTCTCCCTCTTCGCCGGGTTCGCAGTCTTTGCCTATGTCCTGGACCAGCTGACCAAGCTGTGGGTTACCTCCACCATGGTGGAAGGGGAACGGATCCCGGTCTTCCCCCCGCTGCTGCACTGGTACTTCATCCGCAACTCGGGCGCCGCGTTCTCCATCGGCGAAAACGTCACCTGGGTGTTCTCCATCATCATGGCCGTTGTCGCCATCGCCATCGTCCTCCAGATCCGGAAGCTGGGCTCGAAATGGTGGGCCCTTGCCCTGGGCCTGCTCCTAGGCGGAGCGCTGGGCAACCTTACCGACCGGCTGTTCCGGGAGCCGTCCTTCGGCATGGGGCACGTGGTCGACTTCATCCAGCTTCCCAACTTCGCCATCTTCAACATCGCCGATTCCGCCGTTGTATCCGCCGTCGCCATCATCTGCATCCTGACCCTGCGCGGGGTCGCACTGGACGGCACCCGGCTTGCCCCGGAGCGCAAGGAAAAGTCCGGCGATGCCTGAGCGGTATGTCGTTGCCGAGGAATTCGCCGGCTCCCGGGCCGACGCCGGGCTGGCCGGAATCCTGGGCGTCTCCCGCTCCATGGCGGCGACCCTGATAGCGGAGGGCCACGTGGTGAGCCGGGGCAAGGCCCTGGGCAAATCGGCAAAACTGGCTGCGGGGGACGTCCTGGACGTCAGCATGCCGGAACGGCGGGACCCGCTCGAAGTCGTGGAGGAAGTTGTGGAAGGCCTGAAGATCCTGCTGGACGACGACGATTTCGTCGTCGTCGATAAACCCGTGGGCGTTGCCGCGCACCCGTCGCCGGGCTGGGTGGGACCCACTGTAGTGGGCGGCCTCGCAGGCGCCGGATACCGTATCTCCACCTCCGGCTCGCCTGAAAGGGCCGGCATCGTGCACCGGCTCGACGTCGGAACATCCGGCGTCATGGTGGTGGCAAAGACCGAACGGGCCTACACGGCCTTGAAGCGCGCCTTCAAGGAGCGGACCGTGGACAAGGTGTACCACGCCGTGGTGCAGGGCCTGCCCGACCCCCTGACCGGCACCATCGATGCACCCATCGGCCGGCACCCCGGCCACGACTGGCGGTTCGCCGTGATCGAGGACGGCCGGGAGTCCGTCACGCACTATGAGGTGATCGAGGCGTTCGGCAAGGCCAGCCTGGTGGAAGTCCACCTTGAGACGGGCCGGACCCACCAGATCCGCGTGCACTTTTCCGCGCTCCGGCACCCCTGCGCCGGGGACCTGACGTACGGCGCCGATCCCCGCCTCGCCGCCACCCTGGGCCTGACCCGCCAGTGGCTGCACGCACGCGAACTTGCGTTCGACCACCCGGCCACGGGGGAGCGGATCCGGGTCACCAGCGACTACCCGCAAGACCTGGTGTATGCCCTTGAGGTCCTGGGGTCCGGGCGGGCCTGACACGGGCGGCCGGGGGCCAACGCTTAGAATAGTGCGGTGACTTCCAGCAATGATTCGTTTGTCCACCTGCACACCCACACCGAATATTCCATGCTGGATGGAGCAGCCCGCCTGGGAGAGCTGTTCGATGAAACCGAACGCCTGGGCATGCCCGCGCTGGCCACCACGGACCACGGGTACCTGTTCGGCGCCTTCGACTTCTGGCAGAAGGCCCAGGCCAAGGGCATCAAACCGATCATCGGCGTCGAAGCCTATGTGACTCCCGGCACCGCGCGCACGGACAAGGAGCGTGTCCGCTGGGGGGACGAGTCGCAGCGCAAGGACGACGTCTCCGGCGGTGGCTCCTACACCCACATGACCCTGCTGAGCTACAACAACGTGGGCATGCGGAACCTCTTCCGGGCCTCGTCCATCGCCTCGCTTGACTCTGTCTTCGGCAAATGGCCGCGCCTGGACCGCGAGCTCCTCAACACCTACTCCGAGGGTCTCATCGCCACTACCGGCTGCCCGTCCGGGGAAGTGCAGACCAGGCTCCGGCTGGGCCAATACCGCGAAGCGCTGGAGGCGGCCGCCGAGTTCCGGGACATCTTCGGCGCGGAAAACTACTTCTGCGAACTGATGGACCACGGCCTGGACATCGAACGCCGCGTCACCGGCGACCTGCTTCGGCTTGCCAAGGAACTCAACCTGCCCCTGGTGGCCACCAACGACCTCCACTACACCCATGAACACGACGCCAAGGCCCACGAGGCGCTGCTGGCCATCCAGTCGGGTTCCACCCTGCTGGAGCCCACCTACGACAACGGGGGTTCGCGCTTCGCCTTCTCCGGCAGCGGCTACTACCTGAAGTCCCCGCGGGAGATGCGGGAACTCTTCCGCGACCACCCCGAAGCCTGCGACAACACCCTCCTGATCGCCGAACGCTGCGAGGTGTCCTTCAACACGGACGCCAACTACATGCCCCGGTTCCCCTGCCCGCCCGGCGAGGATGAGACCTCCTGGCTGGTCAAGGAAGTGGACAAGGGCCTGCAGTACCGCTACCCGAAAGGCGTGCCGGACGAGGTCCGCAAGCAGGCCGACTACGAGCTCGGCGTCATCACCTCAATGGGCTTCCCGGGCTACTTCCTGGTGGTGGCCGACTTCATCAACTGGGCCAAGAACAACGGCATCCGGGTGGGGCCGGGCCGTGGTTCCGGCGCCGGCTCCATGGTGGCCTACGCGATGCGCATCACCGACCTCGACCCCCTGCGGCACGGCCTGATCTTCGAACGCTTCCTCAACCCGGACCGTGTCTCCATGCCCGACTTCGACGTCGACTTCGATGACCGTCGGCGGCCCGAGGTCATCGACTACGTCACGCGCAAATACGGCGACGAGCGCGTGGCGATGATCGTCACCTACGGCACCATCAAGACCAAGCAGGCGCTCAAGGATTCCTCCCGCGTGCTCGGCTACCCCTTCAGCATGGGCGAACAGCTCACCAAGGCCCTGCCGCCCGCCGTCATGGCCAAGGACATTCCGCTCGCCGACATCCAGAACCCGGAAGCGAAGCGCTACAGCGAGGCAGCCGATTTCCGCCAGCTGATCGCCACCGATCCCGAAGCCGCGAAGGTGTTCGAAACCGCGCTCGGCATCGAAGGGCTGAAGCGCCAGTGGGGCGTCCACGCCGCCGGCGTGATCATGTCCTCGGATCCGATCATCGACGTCATCCCGATCATGCGCCGGTTCCAGGACGGGCAGGTGATCACCCAGTTCGACTACCCCACGTCCGAGGGACTGGGCCTGATCAAGATGGACTTCCTGGGCCTGCGGAACCTGACGATCATTTCCGACGCCCTCGAGAACATCAAGATGAACCGCGGCATCGACCTGGACCTCGAAAACCTCGAGCTGGACGACGCCGCCTCCTACGAGCTGCTGGCCCGCGGCGACACCCTGGGCGTGTTCCAGCTCGACGGCGGCCCCATGCGGTCCCTGCTCAAGCTCATGAAGCCTGACAACTTCGAAGACATCTCCGCCGTGCTGGCGCTCTACCGGCCCGGCCCCATGGGCGCCAACGCCCACACGGACTACGCGCTGCGCAAGAACGGGATCCAGGAAGTCATCCCCATCCACCCGGAACTCGAAGAACCCCTCTCGGAGATCCTCGGCGGAACGTATGGCCTGATCGTGTACCAGGAGCAGGTTATGGCCGTGGCCCAGAAGCTTGCCGGCTACTCGCTGGGACAGGCAGACATTCTCCGCCGCGCCATGGGCAAGAAGAAAAAGTCCGAACTGGACAAACAGTTCGCCGGCTTCTCCAAAGGCATGCAGGACAACGGCTACTCCATGGACGCCGTCAAGACCCTGTGGGACATCCTGCTGCCCTTCTCCGACTACGCCTTCAACAAGGCCCACTCGGCCGCTTACGGCGTGATCTCCTACTGGACTGCATACCTCAAGGCGCACTATGCGCCGGAGTACATGGCCGCCCTGCTCACCTCCGTGGGTGATGACAAGGACAAGTCCGCCATCTACCTCAACGAATGCCGACGCATGGGCATCACCGTGCTTCCGCCGGACGTCAACGAATCCGCCCTGAACTTCACCCCGGTGGGCAACGACATCCGCTTCGGCATGGGTGCCATCCGGAACGTCGGCGTCAACGCGGTGGAGGCCATGGTGGCGGCCCGCGAAAGCGAGGGTGCCTACACGTCCTTCAAGGACTACCTGATGAAGGTCCCGGCGGTGGTCTGCAACAAGCGCACCATCGAATCGCTGATCAAGTCAGGCGCCTTCGATTCACTGGGGCACACCCGACGCGCCCTGGCCATGGTCCATGAAGAGGCCATCGATTCGGTCATTACCCTGAAGCGGAACGAGGCGATCGGCCAGTTCGACCTCTTTGCCGGGATCGGGGAAACCGAGTCGGAGTCGTCCCTCAGCATCGACATCCCGGATCTGCCGGAGTGGGAGAAGAAGGACAAGCTGTCCTTCGAACGGGACATGCTTGGCCTGTACGTCTCCGACCACCCGCTGCAGGGCCTCGAAGGCCTCCTCAGCCAGCACGCGGAGATGAGCATCACGTCGGTGCTGGGGGAAGACGGGCCGCAGGACGGCGCCATCATCACCATCGCCGGAATGATCACGTCCCTGAGCCGCCGGATTGCCAAGGCCAGCGGCAACGCCTACGCCCGGGCGGAGGTTGAGGACCTGGGCGGTTCCATGGAAGTGATGTTCTTCGGCCAGGTCTATGGTCCCATCGCGTCGGTGCTGGCCGAGGACCTGATCGTGGTGGTCAAGGGCCGCCTGCAGAAGCGGGACGACGGCGCGGTGACGCTGAACTGCATGGAGCTTTCCGTCCCGGACCTGAGCGAGGGCATGAACGGTCCCCTGGTGATCACCATGCCCACGCACAAGGCCACGGAGGCCGTAGTCACTGAGCTGGGCGACGTGCTGCGCACCCACCGGGGCAACTCCGAGGTCCGCCTGCACCTGCAGGGCGATACCCGCACGGAGGTCATGGCCCTGCCCGTGCACCTCCGGGTGAACCCCAGCCCGTCCCTGTTCGGCGACCTCAAAGTGCTGCTCGGTCCGGCCTGCCTGGACGCCTGACAAAGCCGCGGACGACGACGGGCTGCACGTTCCGCCGTCGTCCGCGGTTCGCGGCGGGAAGCGTCAGATCTCGTAGTCCAGGGGCATGGGCTGCCCGTAGGCGCCGCCGTGGTACAGCAGGGGCGACCCTTCGCCGCCCACCTGGCCGTCAATCACCTGGACCACCACCACTGCGTTGTTCTCGAAGGAGAGCCGCATCTGTACCTCGCCGACGAGCCAGCCGGCAACGTCCTTCAGGATGGGCACGCCGTGCGGCCCGATCTCCCAGTGGTTGCCTTCGAAGCGGTTGCCCGGGCGGGCAAAGCGAGCGGCCAGTTCCTGGTTCTCCAGCCCCAGCATGTGGACGCCCAGGTACTGCGTGTTGGCCACGGCCGGCCAGGACCTGGAGCTGCGGGCCATGTTGAATGTGAACCGCGGCGGTTTGGCTGACAGCGACGCCACCGACGTTGCAGTGAACCCGTAGGGCTCGTCCTGGTAGTTCACCGTGATGATGGCAACCCCCGCGGCATGGCGCCGGAACATCTCCCGGAACGTCTGCTCGAAGGGCGCGCTGTTGTCGGCCACCGGAAACTCCTGACAGTGGATGGGTGCTTCCCTCCAAGCGTATTGTCAGCAGGCTCCACGGGGGAATCGCCTGGCGGTGCGGGTCTGCGCGTTGCGCCGCCGGAACGTTTGTTAAGGTTTGTTGCATGGTCAAACCTTTCCGCCGTGCTTCCTCGCGGCTGCCGTGGGCCCTGCTGGCGGTTCCGGCGGCGGCGGGTGTCCCGGCAGGCATCCTTTGGTGGGTGCTCGCGCCCGGCGGCCTGAACCTGATCACCAGGGATCCCGGCCTCGCAGCGGGGACCAACCCGGCAGTCTGGCTGCCGCGCGACCTGACCCTTGCCGCCATCCTGGTTGTTGCCGGCTGCATGCTGGGCGTCTTCCTGGCGGACAAAAAACGCGCCAACCCGCAGGCGGCACTGCTGCTGGGGCTCGGCGGCGCCATTGCGGGCAGCGTCCTGGCATGGCAGGCAGGCGTGCTGTCCGCCAGCCTTTGGGGACCGGCGGTGGATGCATCCGCCAACGCGAGCATCGCCTTCTCGCTCCGGGCTCTGCCGGTGCTGCTGCTGTGGCCGGCGGCTGCGGCGATCTCCGTCTTCGTGCTGGAACTGCAGGATTTGCTGGGAAAGAAGCCAGGCAGCGGCGCCGACGCGGCCGGTCCCGCCCCGGGCCGTACCGCACCATGACGGCAGCCACAGCAGCGGGCCGTTGGCAGGGGCACCCGCTCCGGCCCGTAAAATGGTGCGGTGACCATTTCTTCGGAGTTTCCCGCCCCCGCGACTGCCGCCGTGAACTTTCGCACCATTGATGTGCGGGGACAAAGCCTCACCCTCGCTGGCCTGCGCGCAGCGGTGCCGCGGGCCAAGGGCCAGACTGTTGCCGACGCCGAAGAAAAAGTCCTGGACATCATTGCTGCCGTCCGGCGCGGCGGCTTCGCGGCCCTCGGCGAGTTGGCGCTCCGCTTCGATGGCGTGACCCAGGAGCACCCCCTGGTTCCGCAAGACGTCCTCGCGGGCGCACTGGAACAGCTGGACCCGGCGGTGCGTGCGGCCCTTGAGGAATCCATCAGCCGGGCACGCAGGTTCGCGGACGGGCAGCGCCCGCGCAACGTTGACGTGGAACTGGGGGACGGCGCCGTGGTCAGCCAGAACTGGGTGCCGGTGGCGCGGGTGGGGCTGTATGTGCCTGGCGGCCTCGCCGTGTACCCGTCCTCGGTGATCATGAACGTGGTTCCGGCTCTTGCCGCCGGGGTGGAGTCCATTGCCCTCGCTTCACCCCCGCAGAAGGAATTCGGCGGCCTGCCCCACCCCACCATCCTTGCTGCGGCAGCGCTGCTCGGCATCACCGAGGTGTACGCGATCGGCGGGGCGCAGGCCATCGCCGCCTTCGCCTACGGCGTGGCGGAAACGCCTGCCGGTCCTGCCCTCGAGCCCGTGGATGTGGTGACGGGTCCGGGCAACATCTTCGTGGCCACCGCCAAGCGCCTGGTCAAGGGCGTGGTCGGTATCGACTCCGAGGCCGGCACCACGGAGATCGCCATCCTGGCTGATGCCTCGGCCCAGCCCGCGCTCGTCGCCGCGGACCTGATCAGCCAGGCCGAACACGACCCCCAGGCAGCCTCAGTGCTCATCACCGATTCGGAGGACCTTGCCTCCGCAGTCCGGGCTGAACTCGACCGGCAGGCTGCCGCCACCAAGCACTCGGACCGGGTGCGCGAGGCGCTCTCGGGGCCGCAGTCAGGCGTCGTCCTGGTGGACGGCCTCGACCAGGGTATTGCCGCCTGCGACGCCTACGCCGCGGAACACCTGGAGATCATGACCCGCGACGCGTCTGCTGTCGCCGCCCGGATCCGGAACGCCGGCGCCATCTTCGTGGGGGACTACAGCCCGGTCAGCCTGGGAGACTACTGCGCGGGCTCCAACCACGTGCTTCCCACCAGCGGCACGGCCGCCTTCTCGTCCGGGCTCAACGTGACCACGTTCCTGCGCGCCATCCAGGTGGTCAACTACAGCCGTGAGGCGCTCAAGGAAGTCAGCGGCCACATCGTGAATCTCTCCCGCGCGGAGGATCTTCCGGCTCACGGCGACGCCGTCACCGCGCGGTTTCCGGAGGACTAGCACTACATCTGGTAATTACAGGCTTGTTATTACGCTACATATGCCCGTAAACTGGAAGGCGCTACAGCGCGGATCTTCCGCGCGCTCATTTGGGATATCCCGGCAGCGGGACAATGCGAGGGAGGGACACCATGTACTGTCCGTTCTGCCGCAACCCTGACTCCCGCGTGGTGGACAGCCGCATGGCGGATGACGGCTCGGCCATCCGGCGGCGCCGGCAGTGCCCCGAGTGCGGCCGCCGGTTCACCACGGTGGAAACCACCAGCCTCTCCGTCATCAAGCGCTCCGGCGTGGGCGAGCCCTTCAGCCGCAGCAAGGTGATCAACGGCGTGCGCAAGGCCTGCCAGGGCCGGCCCGTCAGTGAGGATGACCTCGCGCTGCTTGCCCAGGAAGTGGAGGAGCAGATCCGCGCGTCCGGCGCCGCGGAAATCGACGCACACGAGGTCGGCCTGATTATCCTGGGGCCGCTGCAGAAGCTGGACAAGGTGGCCTACCTCCGGTTCGCCAGCGTCTACCAGGCCTTCGAATCCCTCGAGGATTTCGAAACGGCCATCTCCCTGCTGCGCCACGAGGCGGAGCAGGATGCCAAGGGCGCGCCGGCGAAAAACGCCAAGGGCACGGAGAAAAGCCCCCTCTAATCTCCGGTGGCCGCAGCGGAGGGGAAGCCGCAGCCGCCACCGGCACATAAGACAGGACGCCCCCTTCCGGTACCGGAAGGGGGCGTCCTGTCTTTAAGCGTCGTCCGTTCCCGGACTACTTTGCCAGCTTGTGCTTCAGTGCGATCTCGATGGCGGCGCCCACGATGCCTGCCTCGTTCCGCAGGACTGCGGGAACAATGGGGGTGCGCAGTTTCAGCTTGGGCAGGTACTCGTCCGCGCGCTTGGAGATGCCGCCGCCAACGATGAACAGTTCGGGGGAGAACAGGAACTCCACGTGGGAGAAGTAGCGCTGCAGCAGCACGCTGTACTCGTCCCAGGTCAGGCCGTCCCGTTCACGTGCCACCGCGGATGCTTTCGTTTCGGCGTCGAAGCCGTCGATTTCCAGGTGGCCCAGTTCGGCATTGGGGACGAGCTTGCCGTCGAAGATGAAGGCTGAGCCGATGCCCGTACCGAGGGTGATCACCAGGACGGTACCGCCGACGCCCGCGCCGGCACCGTAACGGGCCTCTGCGAGGCCTGCCGCGTCGGCGTCGTTAATGACCTCGACGGGCCGGTTGAGCCGTGCGGTGAGCATGGCGTCGATGTCTGTCTCCAGCCAGCTCTTGTCGACGTTGGCCGCTGAGTGCACCACCCCGTGCTGGATGATGCCCGGGAAGGTGACGCCGACCGGGGAACCGGCGGCGGGCGCCTCGGGGCGGGCCGAAAGTTCAGCCACCACCAGGGCCACGGCTTCCGTCACGGACTCGGGAGTGGCGGGCTGGGGGGTGGGAACCCGGAACCGATCACCTACCAGCTTGCCCTTCTTGAGGTCGACAATGCCGCCCTTGATTCCCGTGCCTCCGATGTCGATGCCGATCAGCGGGGCGTTCTTGTGCGACTTCTCGTCCTTCTTGGCCAAAGTGGGTTTCCGTTCGTGGCAGGTGCGGGCAGGAAAAGGGCGGCCGGTGGCCGGCCCCGGAAAGGATATCCGGCCAGGGGCCGGTGGTTCAGTTCATCAGGGGTGTGAGCACGCCAGGCATGCGTGCGGCACTCAGGGCAGGGTGAGGATCTCGGCACCGGATTCGGTCACCAGCAGCGTGTGCTCGAACTGGGCGGTGCGCTTGCGATCCTTGGTGACCACGGTCCAGTCGTCCGCCCACATGTCCCACTCCACGGTGCCCAGCGTGAGCATCGGCTCGATGGTGAACACCATGCCGGCCTCGATGACGGTGCTGTAGCCCGGGGCTGCGTCGTAATGCGGGATGATCAGTCCGGTGTGGAATGCTTCCCCTACGCCGTGGCCGGTGAAATCGCGGACCACCCCATAGCCGAACCGCTTGGCGTAGGACTGGATGGCCCTGCCGATGACGTTGATCTCACGGCCGGGGGCTACGGCCTTGATGGCCCGGTTCAGCGACTCCTGTGTGCGTTCCACCAGCAGGCGGGATTCCTCGTCCACATCGCCCACCAGGAAGGTGTAGTTGGTGTCGCCGTGGACGCCGTTGATGTAGGCCGTGATGTCGATGTTGAGGATATCGCCGTCCTGGACCACTGTGCTGTCCGGAATGCCGTGGCAGATGACCTCATTCAGCGAGGAGCACAGCGACTTCGGAAATCCCCGGTAGCCGAGGGTGGAGGGGTAGGCATTGTGGTCCAGGAGGAACTCGTGGCCCACCTTGTCCAGCTGGTCCGTGGTCACGCCGGGCTGGATGTGTTTTCCCACTTCAACGATGGCCTGCGCGGCGATTTTTCCGGCGATGCGGATCTTCTCGATCGTTTCGGCTGACTTCACCTCGGACCCCGTGAATTTGGCGGGGGCGGGCCTGCCGACATACTCCGGGCGGGGGATGGACGCCGGGACGGAACGCTGCGGGCCTACGGTACCGGGGGTGAGGGTGCCGATGGGTGCAGTGGAGGCAAGGGAAGGCATAGATTGATCATATAAGGCACCACAGAACGCCTAACAACCGGGAGCCGTGCAGGGCGCGCGTATGCATTTGTGTTACGCGGGTCACGCCGCAGCTTCCCTGCCTGCCGGAACGGGAGCAACGATGACTGAGTACTGGTACAACATCAGGACCCACGAGGTGGAAGAGGACCGACTCTCAGACTGGAGCCAGCTGATCGGGCCCTACCAGACACGCGAAGATGCCGAGCACGCCCTTGAGAAGGTCCGGGCCCGCAACGAGGCGTGGGAAAAAGACGACGACGACTGACGGCAAGCGGTATTGCCTGGCCCGCGGCGCGTCCTGCGGGAGCAGTCGCTGTCAGAAAGAGTGCTCCGGGCCAGGGAACTGCCCGGACCGCACGTCGTCGCCATAGGCCGTAGCGGCATCGAGGAGCGTACTGCGCAGGTCGGCGTACTGCTTGACGAACTTGGCCATCCGGCCGCCCCGCAGGCCGGCCATGTCCTGCCAGACGAGGACCTGGCCGGTGGTTTCCTTGCCTGCGCCGATGCCCACGGTGGGGACGCTGACCGCTGCATCCACGGCAGCCGCCGTCTGGGCCGGCACCATCTCCATGAGCACGCAGAATGCGCCGGCATCGGCAAGGGCCACCGCGTCGTCGATCAGGCGCTGGGCGTCGTCGCCCCGGCCCTGTACCCGGTACCCGCCCAGGGCGTGCTCGCTCTGCGGAGTGAAGCCGATGTGGGCCATGACGGGGATGCCTGCCTGCACCATGGCCCGGACGGTGGAGGCGTAGTACTGGCCGCCCTCGATCTTGACGGCGTGCGCCAGGCCTTCCTTCAGGAACCGGACCCCGGCGGCCACGGCCTGCTCCGCGGAAACCTCGTAGCTGCCGAACGGCAGGTCTGCCACCACCAGTGCCCGCTTGGCGGACCTGGCGACGGCGCGGCACAGCGGAAGCAGTTCGTCCACCGTGACGGGAAGGCTGGTCTCGTTGCCGAACACGTTGTTGGACGCCGAGTCGCCCACCAGGAGGACCTCGATGCCGGCGGCGTCGAAGATTTCGGCCGTGTACTGCTCGTAAGCGGTCAGCATGGCGAATTTGGTGCCGTCGCGCTTGGCCTGCTGCAGGTGGTGGATGCGTACCTTGCCCGGCTTGGCTGCCGGGCCGGGTGCCGGTGCCTGCGCAGGCGCGTTGCCGTAGGGTGCGGGGACTTCGGCGGACGCGCTGGAGTTCGAGCTGTTGCTTGAGGCCATGGCATGAGCGTAGTGCGGTACCTGCCGTCCTAGCTACATGGCCTGGGCCGCGTGCGGGGTGATAAGGGTCATATGCGCTGGGCGCCCACATATGTTGCCCGGACTACGCAGAGCCCGACGGCGGCCCTCTCCGGGATGCCGCGGGTGTTAACGCTGTGTTACGCGCGGCGCAGACGCCAGCATTGGCGCCGAATGCTTAGTACAGTGTTTGTGAACTGCTGCCGGCTTCCCCCAATCACCGCGGACCCCGGAGCATGGACGTTGACCGGAGAAGAGGCCATCATGGACCGCCAGCAAGAGTTTGTCCTGCGCACAATCGAAGAGCGCGACGTACGTTTCGTGCGCCTGTGGTTCACCGACGTCGTAGGTTCGCTCAAGTCTGTTGCCCTGGCGCCGGCCGAGGTCGAAGGCGCCTTCGAGGAAGGGCTGGGCTTCGACGGCTCGGCCATCGAGGGCCTTGCCCGTGTCTTCGAATCGGACATGCTGGCACAGCCTGACCCGTCAACGTTCCAGATCCTGCCCTGGCGCGGCGAGACGGAGCAGACATCGCGCATGTTCTGCGACATCCTTACCCCTGACGGCGAACCCTCCGCGGCTGATCCGCGCAACGTCCTGAAGCGGACGCTCGCCAAGGCCGCCGACATGGGCTTCACCTGCTACACCCACCCGGAAATCGAGTTCTACCTGCTCAAGTCGCAGGAGCTCGGCCCGGACGGAGCGCCGGTGCCGGTTGACGAGGGCGGCTACTTCGACCACGTCCCGGGCGGCGTTGCCCAGGACTTCCGCCGCACCGCGGTGACCATGCTGGAATCAGTCGGCATCTCCGTGGAGTTCAGCCACCACGAAGGCGGACCCGGACAGAACGAGATCGACCTCCGCTACGCGGATGCGCTGCAGACCGCGGACAACATCATGACCTTCCGCACGGTCATCAAGGAAGTGGCCCTGCAGCAGGGCACCTACGCTACCTTCATGCCGAAGCCGTTCACGACCCACCCGGGCTCCGGCATGCATACGCACTTCTCCCTGTTCGAAGGGGACACCAACGCGTTCTACGAGGCCGGCGCGGAATTCCAGCTGTCCAAGACCGCCCGCCAGTTCATCGCCGGCATCCTCAAGCACGCTCCGGAATTCACCGCCGTGACCAACCAGTTCGTGAACTCCTACAAGCGCCTCTGGGGCGGCGGCGAGGCTCCCAGCTACCTGAGCTGGGGCCACAATAACCGCTCGGCCCTGGTCCGCGTTCCGCTGTACAAGCCGGGCAAGGGCCAGTCCGCCCGGATCGAGTACCGCGGCATCGACTCGGCCGCGAACCCTTACCTGGCATACGCGGTGCTGCTCGGTGCCGGGTTGAAGGGCATTGAGGAAGGCTACGACCTTCCGGCGGCCGCCGAAGACGACGTCTGGTCGCTGAGCTCGGCAGAACGCCGCGCCATGGGTCACGACCCCCTGCCGGCCAGCCTGCACGACGCTATCCGCTCGATGGAGGATTCCGAGCTGATGCCGCAGATCCTGGGCGAGCAGGTGTTCGAGCACTTCCTGCGCAACAAGCGCGCGGAGTGGCAGGACTACCGGCTGCAGGTCACGCCCTACGAACTGCAGCGCAACCTCGGCATCCTCTAGGCGGCGGGCGTGAGCCTGGCACGCCGCCTGATCGCGGCTGGTTTCAGCGACCTGGACAAAGGCGAACGGTTCCTGGCCGCCCGGGAACTCGAAGGCCTGGACCAGGACACGCTGTTCGCCGGACTGCAAATGGCGGCCAGCCCGGACACCGCCCTGCAGTCCCTGGTCCGGCTGATCGAAAAGCATCCGGACCTCCGGGAACTGGCTGGTGCCGAGCCAGACACCAGCGAGCCGCTGTACCGGGTGCTGGGCGCATCCGAGGCGCTGGGCGAGTTCCTCATCCGGCATCCCGAGCATCTCGAAGCCTTCAATGTCCGGGCCAGTCCCGAACCGTTGCCGGGAGACCCGGAGAAGCTGCGCGCAACCCTGCTGCAGTCCGTAGGGGCAGACCCGCGGGCAGTGCGGCCAGTTGCCGCAGCAACCGGGCCGGATGCCTACGCAGCCCTGCGCACCGCCTACCGCAGGGGAGTGGTGGACCTTGCCGTCAAGGACCTGTGCGCGGCAGACCCCCTCGACTTCCTGCCCTCGGTGGGAGGGGAACTTGCAGACCTTGCCGGTGCCGCCATCGAGGCCGCACTGGCAGTTTCCCGGGCCGAGGCCGCCGAACAGTACGGCGCCCCTGATGTGGCGGAGGTCGGGCTGGCCGTGATCGGCATGGGCAAATGCGGGGCGCGCGAGCTGAACTACATCTCCGACGTCGATGTCATTTACGTGGTGGATAGCGGAGGGCTGGAGGACGCCCGGGCCAACACCATCGGCACGGCGCTGGCCAGCGGCATCTCCCGGGCCATCTCCTCGGTGGCGCGGGAACCCGGCCTTTGGGAGGTGGACGCCAACCTGCGGCCCGAGGGCAAGTCGGGACCCCTGGTGCGCACGCTGGCCTCTCATGAGACCTACTACGCGCGCTGGGCGGAGAGCTGGGAGTTCCAAGCGCTACTGAAGGCCCGGACCATCGCCGGGGATGCCGAACTGGGGCGGCGGTACGAGGACGCCGTGGAGCCGCTGATCTGGAGTTCGGCGGGCAGGGACGGCTTCGTGGAATCTGTCCAGGC
Organism: Arthrobacter sp. Y3221159; assembly: GCF_059089885.1. Lineage (NCBI taxonomy): Bacteria > Bacillati > Actinomycetota > Actinomycetes > Micrococcales > Micrococcaceae > Arthrobacter > Arthrobacter sp. Y3221159. The sequence goes on along the minus strand of NZ_JBNHFC010000024.1, from coordinate 7,260 downwards.
CATGCGGCGCCGGGTCACCGAGCACATTCCGGCGGCGGAGGAACAGCGGCAGATCAAATTGGGCCGCGGCGGACTGCGGGACGTCGAGTTCACCGTCCAGCTGCTGCAGCTTGTCCACGGCAAGGCGGATGAGACCCTGCGACGCCGGGACACCACCTCCGCGATTGCGGCCCTGTCCGCGGGTGGCTACATCGGCAGGTCCGACGCCGCCGCCTTCGACAACGCCTACCGGTACCTGAGGCTGCTGGAGCACCGGATCCAGCTGTTCCAGCTGCGCCGGACCCACCTCATGCCCGTTGCCGAGCCAGCGCTTCGGGCGCTGGCCAAAGCCGTCCTGGGCCCGTTCTCGAATGAGCGGCCGCATCCCGACGCGCTGCTGGCCGCCTGGCAGAAGACCAAGCGCTCCGTGCGGGAACTGCATGAGCGGATCTTCTACCGGCCCCTGCTGAATACCGCCGCCAGGCTCAGCAGCGAAGATGCCAGGCTCACCCCGGAAGCTGCCCAGGGCCGGCTTGCTGCCCTCGGCTATCGGGACCCGCAGGGCGCCATGCGGCATATCGAGGCTTTGACGGCTGGAGTCAGCCGGCGGGCGGCACTGCAGAAGCAGCTGCTTCCAATCCTCCTCGACTGGCTCGCGGAAGGAGTGGACCCCGACGCCGGCCTGCTCGCCTTCCGGCGGGTCAGCGAGGCCCTGGGCACCACGCACTGGTACCTCGGCATGCTTCGGGACTCCAATGCCGCTGCCGAGCGCCTCTGCCACATGCTCTCGAACTCACGGCTGATCGCGGACCTGCTGGAAGTTTCGCCTGAGTCGGTTGCCTGGCTCGGCCAGGACAAGGACCTGGTGCCGGTGCCGTTCGAGGCGCAATGGCAGGAAATCACCTCCAAAATGTCGCGGCACTCCGATCCCGAAAGTGCCATGCGCCTCATCAGGCTCATCCGGCGGCGGGAGATCCTGCGGATCGCCGTCGCCGATTCCGCCGGGCTGCTGGATCAGGACCAGGTGGGCACCGCGCTGGCCGACACTGACAGGGCGGCAGTCCTGGGCGCCCTCCGCGTGGCCGAGGGCATCGTCTCCGCCGGCGGGCCCTTGAAGACGGCCGTGCTGGTCGTGGCGATGGGCCGCCAGGGCGGCCGCGAGATCGGGTACGGTTCGGACGCCGACGTGATGTACGTGCACCGGGCGCTCCCGGGCTACGCGGAGGCGGAGGCACAGGAACAGGCTGCCCGCATCGTCACCAAAGTCTCAAGCCTGCTGACCCAGCCCGTGAAGCCGGCCATCATGGCTGAGCGGGTGCTCCAGATGGACGCCGACCTCCGCCCGGAGGGGAAGAGCGGGGCCATGGTGCGGTCCCTGGACTCGTTCGCCGAGTACTACCGCCGCTGGTCGCTCATCTGGGAGGCCCAGGCACTCCTGCGGGCACGTCCCATGGCGGGCGACGACGACCTGGCAGCGGACTTCTTGGCGCTGATCGACCCCATCCGTTACCCCGACGAGGTGTCCGACCAGGACGTCCGGGAGATCCGCAGGATCAAGGCACGGGTGGAATCCGAACGCCTTCCCCGCGGGGCCGATCCCGCCCGCCACCTCAAACTCGGCCGCGGCGGCCTCAGCGACGTCGAATGGCTGGTCCAGCTGCTGCAGCTGCAGCACGCGGGCAAGCACCCCGAGCTGCGCACCACCTCCACGGTGGAAGCGCTGGAAGCCGCTGCCCGGCTGGAACTCCTCGGCCGTGAGGACGCGGACCTCCTGGCTCAGGCATGGCGGCTGGCCAGCCGGATCAGGTCCGCAAATGTCATCTGGAGCGGCAAGGCATCCGACCTCCTGCCGTCGTCGCGCCGCGACCTTGAGGCCGTGGCGCGGTGGTGCGGCTACGAACCGGGCCATGCGGCCGCGCTGGAAGAGGACTACCTGCGCGTCAGCCGGCGCGCCCGGGCCGTGTTCGAACGCGTGTTCTACGGGCAATAGCCGTTTTCCGGCTGCTGTCCCTTTGTCCGGGCCCGGTGCTACCTTTGGCCCATGGCAACCCAACTCTTCCTGAACCTGCCCGTCAAAGACCTCCAGCGCTCCGTCGATTTCTTCTCCGCCCTTGGCTTTTCCTTCAACCCGGACTACACGGACGAGAATGCCACGTGCATGATCGTCAACGACAATGCCTGCGTGATGCTACTGGTGGAGGACTACTTCCGGACCTTTACCTCCAAGGACGTCGCCGGCACTGCGGGGGCGGCGGAAGCCATCATGTCCTACAGCGTGGACAGCCGGGAGGCCGTTGATCAGGCGGTAAGTGCCGCCCTTGCTGCTGGCGGCACGTTGTCGGAGGATCCCCGGGACCTGGGCTTTATGTACAACCACAGCTTCCAGGATCCCGACGGGCACCTTTGGGAGGTCTTTTGGATGGATCCTGCCGGAATGGCCGACCCTGCTGCCGGCAGCACCTCCGGCACCGTCCAGTCCTGAACGGCGAAGGCGTCTGGCTCATCCCGCTGCGGGACCTCGATGCCGACGCCCAGGCCATCCAGCTCAACGAGGTAGCGCAGCTGGAGCTCAGCCCGGGCCAGGAACGCTTCGTGGGAGATCCCCTGCGGATGGCCCTGGCCGCCCTGGCCGAGGAATCGCGGCGCCCCTACGTCATTGAGTCGGACGGGCGGGCTGCGGGAGTACTCACTTTGCAGCGTGGGGCGGCACGCCTGGCTGGCTGGCCGGACGATGACAGCGCATGGCTCCTGCGGGGCTTCCTGGTGGACCGGCGGCTGCAGGGTCGCGGGATCGGCCGCCACGCAGCCGTTGCTGCCGTGGGGGCTGCCGCCCGGCTGACTGCGCGGCACCGCACCGGGGAGTCCGGCGTCGTGCTGTCCGTCAACGAAGCCAACCCCGCCGGACTTGCCGCCTACCGGTTTGCCGGATTCACTGACCACGGCCGCTACAACGGCGGCCCGTCCGGCCCGCAACGCACCATGTTCCGACGCTTCACGGATGCGGGAATGAGGTAACGGCGGCAGGGCGGCATTGCACTCCATGACGGATTGGCCGAGTATGTGGATTGGCGGTGTTCTTCAACCTTGTTGGGGGGAAGGCTGGATCAGTCTTCGTCTCGGGGGGCATTCGTCAGGGGGTCCGGCTCCCGGTCTCAGCACGTCAGGGGCCGGGCTCCCACCTTCGGGCAGCGCACCCGGCGTCATCGCGCAGGCGCCAACCTTTTTGGGCGCGGCTTATGCTTGGCCCATGTCTACCGATGAAGAGAAGGACCCTCCCGTGCCCGCTGATGTTGAAGGCAAGATCCCACGCAAGGTCCACGACCCGGACGCAGATGATCATGAGGTGCCGACCGACGCGGAACGCAACGGCACCTAGTCCGGCCGGGATAAGCCAAGAACCTTCCTGAACAGCGAAAGGCCCCGCGACTTGGGGGAATCGCGGGACCTCTCGGGCTACTCCAACATTGGGGGATTGCGAAGTAACCGAACACAAAGTTACTGGGCAGTAGCGTAGTCTCGCAAATCGAGGTTCAGCCGGGGTGCGAACGGATACACGAAAGGCGGCTACACGTTTCGGAAAACATGTAGCCGCCTGAACTCGTTCTGGAATGTGCGGACGGTCTGCGGACTATCGCCGCGCCACCCGCATGATCCGGCTAGACGCCGTAGTAGAGCTCGAACTCGTAGGGGTTCGGGCGCAGGGACAGCGGGCGGATCTCGTTCTCGTACTTGTACTCGATCCAGGTGTCGATCAGGTCCTGGGTGAACACGCCACCGGCCTGCAGGAATTCGTTGTCCTCGCGGAGGGCCTCGAGGGCCTCCTCGAGCGTGCCCGGTGCCTTGGGGATGTCCTTGGCTTCCTCGGCGGGGAGCTCGTAGAGGTCCTTGTCGATCGGCGCGGGCGGTTCGATGCGGTTGCGGATGCCGTCAATGCCGGCCATCAGCTGGGCAGCGAAGGCCAGGTACGGGTTGGAAGAGGGGTCCGGTGCGCGGAATTCGATGCGCTTGGCCTTCGGGTTGCTGCCCGTAATGGGGATGCGGATACCGGCGGAGCGGTTGCCCTGCGAGTAGACCATGTTGACCGGAGCCTCGAAGCCCTTGACCAGGCGGCGGTAGGAGTTCACCGTCGGGTTGGTGAAGGCCAGGACGGCGGAGGCGTGCTTCAGCAGGCCGCCGATGTACCAGCGGGCGGTGTCGGACAGGCCGGCGTAGCCCTTCTCGTCGTAGAACAGGGGCTGGCCACCGTTCCACAGCGACTGGTGGCAGTGCATGCCGGAGCCGTTGTCACCGAAGACGGGCTTCGGCATGAAGGTCACGGACTTGCCCCAGGCATCTGCGGTGTTCTTGATGACGTACTTGAACTTCTGCAGGTCATCGGCAGCGTGGGTCAGGGTGGTGAACTTGTAGTTGATCTCAGCCTGGCCGGCGGAGCCGACCTCGTGGTGGCTGCGCTCGACCTCGAGGCCTGCTTCGTCCAGGGCCACGCACATGGCGTCGCGCAGGTCAGCCTGCTTGTCGGTGGGGGAGACCGGGAAGTAACCGCCCTTGACGGGGGTCTTGTAGCCGAGGTTGCCGCCCTCTTCCTCGCGGCCGGTGTTCCAGTGTGCTTCCTCGGAGTCGATCTTGTAGAAGCTGCCCTGCGGGGAGGACTGGTACTGGACGTTGTCGAACACGAAGAACTCGGCTTCGGGAGCGAAGAATGCGGTGTCGGCGATGCCGGTGGACGCGAGGTAGGCCTCAGCCTTCTCTGCAACGCCGCGGGGGTCGCGGTGGTAGGGGTCACCGGTGCGGGGGTTGACGATGGAGAAGTTCAGCGCGAGCGTCTTTTCCATGCGGAAGGTGTCCAGGAACGCGGTGGTCACGTCCGGGATCAGCTGCATGTCGGACTCCGCGATGCCCTGGAAGCCGCGGATGGAGGAGCCGTCAAAGAGTTGGCCGTTGATGAAGAAGTCGGCGTCAACGCTCTTGGCGGGGACGTTGAAGTGCTGCTGCACGCCCGGAAGATCGGTGAAGCGGATATCGACGAACTTAATATCTTCGTCCCTGATGAACTGGAGGACTTCGTCCGCAGTCTTAAACATCTATGCTCCTAACGCATATGTAATATCTGGCGTGCAAGCCATCTGATCCAGCGCAATCCGAAAGCAGGGAGAACCTGCAGTTATCCCTGCTGCGTTGTCCGTGCTGTGTGCTTGTCCCTGCCGGGGAATTGCTTGAAACTGCTAACAGCCTATGGACGCGGCATTTCCCGTCCATGTCCACATTGTTTCGGGCAAGTTACAGAATGCCCCGTTAGGGCAACGCTATCGGCAGTACGCATCATGTTCCAACGCTATCCGGCATCCGGGCAGTGCGCGGGAAAGAGGCCGGTAAACTTGGACAGTGGTAGATCGCAAAGACATTGGTTCCTGGCTCAGTGGACCGGACACCTCCGGCATCTCGAAGTACCCGGGGGAGCGGCTGGGACTTCCCGAATCCGGGCCCGGGTCCATCGCACGGGCCGGCCGGCGCATCCTGGCGATCATGATCGACTGGGGCATCGCGCTCCTGATCAGCAACTTCGCCTTTGATGGAAACTCCTGGGCCACCCTGGCGGTGTTCGCCGTCGAGCAAACCCTCCTGGTGGGCACCCTCGGATACAGCATCGGGCACCGCGCCATGGGCATTGCCGTGGTGAAGCCGGGCGGCGGAGTCCCGGGCCCGCTGGCTGCCCTTGTGCGGGCCGTACTGCTTTGCCTGGTGATCCCCGCCGTCATCTTCGATCCCGACCAGCGCGGACTGCACGACAAAGCCATGAACACCCTGCTCATCCGCCGGTAAGGGCCTCCGCGCACGGCCGGCCCTGACGCGCCCCTAGAGGCGTGCGGATTCCCTCGTCGCCGCGGGGCTTGTCTCCGCAGGCACACCCCTGAGGTACCCCCGCTTACCTGCCCACCGCTCGAACAGGATGGTGGCGAACGGAAAGACTGCGGAAACACCCGCAAAAAGAGCCACCCTGAACGGCCAGCGCTGCAGCCTCCACAGGGCAAGCGCCGCAGCACCGTAGCCCACGAACAGTGCACCGTGGATCGGCCCGGCTACCTGGACACCAATCTCGGTGGTGCCTGCAATCCACTTGAAATACATGCCGATCAGCAGGGCAGCCCAGCTGATGGCTTCGGCGACGGCGAGGATCCGGAATGCGCGGATGACCAGGTTCTTTAGTGGCATGGGAACGTCCTGTCCTTGATGGGGCAGTGGAAAGAGGTTGGCAGCTGCAAGAAAAAATGCCCCGGCGGCCGGTCGGAACCGGTAACCGGGGCGTTCCCAGGCCTAGCGTCCGCGGTTGGGACGCGCCTTGTAGGGGTCGATGCCCTTCGGGATGGGGAGCCTGTTGCCCAGCGACGCGATGCGCTTGGAAACAGCATTGACTTCGACCTTGGTCAGTTCCTTCTTCAGCTTGCCCATCTTCTTGGCAACCTGGCTGAGCGGCACCTGGCCCTCGCCGCGGCCGCTCTCGATCACGTGCACGGTAACGTTGGGCAGGATCCGCGCCAGGCGCTTCCGCTCGGCATCCAGCAGCGGCTTCACGCGGTGGCTGGGGCCTTCGCTGACCAGTACGACGCCGGGGCGGCCGATGGCGCGGAACACGGCATCCTGGGTGCGCGGGTTAACAGCAACGGGCTGTTCTTCCGTAATCCAGCCGCGGCGGAGGGTTCCGAGCGCGGCACCGGAGGCGCCAGGCTGGTTCTCGATCTGGGCGAAGGCGGCGCGCTCCGCACGGCGCGAGAGGATCAGGGTTGCGCCCAGCAAACCAAGCGGGATGCCGATGATCAGGCCCGTAATCCAGTTTTCCAGCCAGAAACCCACCAGGAAGCTCACGGCCACGACACCCAGGAACACCAGCAGCATAAGCCACGGCACCATGGGATCGTGCCGGCGGGTCATGGTGAAGACTTCGCGGATCTGCTTGAGCCTGCTGGGCTTCTTGGCTTTGGCTTCTTTCGGCTTGCGCGAGAAGAGGCCGCGCTTCACTGCGCTGGAGCCCGCCGGAGTGGAGTTGCTGGAATCAGGGGATTTCGCCATAGTGCCTCAATTCTACGTGACTTAAGCCCGGGGGCCGGACGCCGAATCATCGGCGTCCGGCCCCTGCGGCACGCACTGGACTATGAAGTTGCTGCTTCCTAGGAGTGGGCTGCCAGTACGCTGGCGGCTTCCTGGCGGGTGGTGCCGGAGTCCTGGATGCCGTCGGCGATGTGGGCGAGTTCGGCGGGGATGTCGCGGCCTTTTTTGCGCATGGCG
>NZ_JBNHFC010000023.1:0-59968 GCF_059089885.1 Arthrobacter sp. Y3221159 | reverse complement strand
TGGACACCACCGCCACCCCGGCGGAGTCGTAGCCCCGGTACTCCAGGCGGCGCAGCCCCTCCAGGACAACATCCAACGCACTGTGACCGGCAATTACCCCGTCAACCGGACGGCCCACATATCCCACGATTCCACACATATTTGCCCCTCTGAATTTCCTGTGGCAACTCGAAGTTCCGTCTTGTTTTCCCCAAAAGCGGCAACCTTGGTCTGGCTAAGAAGTTTCGCGACCCTTGGGCACCAAGTGACAATTGCTCCGTTTGAAGCCAACAAGCCTTGACAGGGGCTATAAAGCCCGATCAGCTCATGCCGGCAATTCATGGAGTGTCGCCACCTCGGAGGCGGCTTTATCTTCGCATGACTCTTATATCACCTGCTGGCCTGCACGCACAGTCTGATAATTTTCACCACACGACCCGGTTGTCTGGCCTGCACGCGCTTGATACCGCGGGAAGTTCGAGGCCAAAACACCACCAGAAGCGTGCTGGAAATTCTGACCACGATATCAACTTCACGTCCAATATCTAGGGATGCGATTCAGACCGCCATTCGCTAGGCGGTTAGCTTCGTCAAAAGTAGGGTTAAGAGGGCCGGGGCGGGCTACAGATCCTTCATCCGCGTACGAGTGTAGCCCCAAGTCGCGGTAGAGTTGGCTCGAATGTCTGTTCTTGATCGGCCGCTCATTTGACCACGAGCTGGCGCCACTAGGGGGATCCGCTTGAATATACTCGACTTTCTGCGCATATTGAGGCGGAGCTGGGTCCTGGTTGTCACGGTTAGTCTGGTTGGAATCATGTGCGGCGGAGCATCAGCGCTCCTGGTTAAACCTACCTACACGGCTGAGACGCAACTATTCGTAGCAATACAAAGCTCCGGTTCCGTTCAGGAACTACAGCAAGGCAACACCTTCAGCCAGGCAAGAGTTCAGTCATACGTCAAAACAGTCACTGCTCCTGTGGTTCTACAACCAGTTATTGATTCCCTTGGACTTCCTACCTCTGCGTCCGCTCTGGCGCGGCAGGTCAAGGCTACGAACGACATGAACACTGTCCTCATAAACATTTCAGTTGAGGACACATCACCAGTCCGTGCTGCTGCAACTGCGGAGGCTGTGGCTCGCAGTCTTATTGAAGCCGTTGACAAGCTAGAGCGTCCAACCACTGGCGGCACGTCACCTGTCAATCTTTCAGTTATTGCCCCAGCGGAGGCGCCAGAACAGCCGTCGGCCCCGAATACCAAGTTGAATTTGGGCCTTGGGGCCCTCCTTGGTTTGTTGGGTGGCGTCGGAGCCGCTCTGGCTCGATCGGTTCTGGATACACGAATCCGCGGGGAGGCAGATGTCCAGCGAACCGTACAGACGCCAGTGCTTGGCGGCATCGCGTACGACAGCGATGCCGCCAAGAAGCCGCTGCTAACCCAAAGCGTCCATCAAAGTCCGCGTGCGGAATCCTTTCGCCAACTTCGTACAAATCTGCAGTTCGCGAACGTCGCGGGGCAAGCCAAGTCGGTTCTTGTCACTTCCTCCGTCCCGGGTGAAGGCAAGAGCACAACCGCAACAAACCTTGCCATCGCTTTGGCACAAGCAGGGCAGAACGTCTGCCTTGTGGACGCCGACCTGCGACGTCCTATGGTCCACGAATATTTGCGACTTGAGCGCGGGGCTGGCCTTACGACCGCGCTCGTGGGTGGGGCAGACCTCAACGACTTGCTGCAACCGTGGGGCGATGACAACTTGTACGTTCTCACCTCCGGACAGATTCCTCCCAACCCCAGCGAGCTCCTGGGGTCTGAGGCGATGCGCAGTCTGCTTGCAGGCCTGGAGGACGCCTTCGACACCGTCATTATCGATGCACCACCCCTTTTGCCGGTGACAGACGCCGTCGTGCTGGCGCAGAACGTCGGAGGAGTTGCCGTAGTAGTGGGAATACAAAAAACGCGGACGCAAGAACTCGCCAAGTCGATGGGGGCACTGCAATTGGTTAAGGCAAACATCTTGGGTGTCGTGCTCAACAGGCTGCCCGTGAAGGGGCCGGATGCATACAGTCGGGGTTACTACAGCTACTACAGTCACGACACCTCCGAGGAATCATTGGGATCGCCAATCAGCGACGGTGCCTCCACTACCAGTGCGCGACACCCGAAAGCCTACCCTCGCGACCTTCTTGAACAAGCCAATTCTCACTGGATGTCGAACGGGACAAAGTCCGTCCCAGATGACGTCATCCGCTAATCATTTCCAGCTCCAGCCCCCGGCGAAATGACGCCACGCGTACCTGACCTAGGTGAGTTGATTCATACTCGCATCTGAGCAGTCGGGGGCTGATCGATCAGAATACCCTTTGACGTTCCTATAAGACGCGTCAAAGGAAGAAAAGGACATCTTACGTGACGGATGGCACCAGACTTTCGGTCATCATACCGGCGAAAAACGCGAGCTCCACAATAGGTAGAGCCATTGAATCGATAAAAAATCAAGGCATCACGCCATATGAAGTTTTAGTTGTTGACAACGGTTCTACCGATGACACTGTCCGGGCAGCTAAGCAACGACCAGGGAACCTGGAAATCAAAATTCTTTCGTGTTCAACGCCCGGCAGTGGCGCTGCTCGGAACACAGGAATTCAAGCCGCGCGAGGTAACTACATTGCGTTTCTGGACGCCGATGATGTCTGGTACCCGAACAAAATCGAATCTCAAATCTCCAAAATTAACGGTAAAGCCGCTGCATTTTCTGGCACGTTCATGCACTATCTTTCACCGAGTGGACGTATCCTCGGTAACAATGTTCGCTTTACGGATGAAACGAAAGCAACACATGCCCTTCGTTTAGCATCTGCAATGCCCGTGCCTCTATCGAGTGTTATCGTTAGCAAATCGCTAGTGGAGCAAGTTGGATTATTCAACGAAGCATTTCGACGAGCTCAGGACCTGGAGTGGCTTTCAAGAGTTGCCGCGGCTGCCGACCTGTCTATACCGAGCCAAGTACCGCTGGTAGGTTATGTTCTACAAGCAGGCTCGAGCAGCGACGATAGTTATATAGAACAAGGCTTGGCAGCAGATGCGGTCCGGGCTGCGATCAAATCAGGCAAGGCGCCTGACTATTCGCGCGATGTTGTCGCCCGCCTAACCTCGTCCGCCATTCCACGCAAGTATCGGGCGGGAAAACATTACAGGCGGGCCGGCGCCCTATTCGGCCAAGGGAAGACCATCCAGGCAAGTGTTGAACTGCTGCGGTCATCGGCCATTGATCCTGTCGGAACACTCGCCAAACTACGTTGGCAGTCCGTGGGGAGAGAAGCGGGAACCCTAGACCCGATAACCGCGCCATTATTCGAGTTATCGCTCAAAGTCTGATGGAGAGCCCACAACTTCCGCGCAACATCCTACTTCCGCTCCTGTACGTGATGGCTCCCCTTATCTCAGCCGTAAGTACTCTCGTTGATGGGGCCACGAAAGTCCGTGATTTTGCTGGCCAATGGACATGGGTGACCACATCCAACTACACCGGAATTTTCACGTATTCATACATTGCAGCGCTGTTGGGCTTAGCACTCCTGACGATTGTCAAGGACTTATTGTCCCAAAAGCGCACTCTGTCTATGCCCTACTTAGTAGTATCCGTGCCTGTTCTGCTAGCCGGGATATACGTATTGCGACAGGATTTCGCATCTGCAACCACAGTCCTACTCGCTACTGTGATTTTGGCTGCAACGGCAGTAAACGGGATTAGCAAAGCAGACATCAAACTCCTGGGCAACTTAGCTATTTGGACGGCAATTGCAGCTTGCGCGTTCTTTTTTGTCAATCCCGAACGTGCACTGGTTCCGTGCAGACTCGATAAGTGCAGCCCCCTAGACGGACTCCTGACATCCTTCTTCCCTCAGGAAAACGTGCTTGCGATCTTTATGATCATGAGCTTGGGGCCTGTCATGTTCGGGCTCCGCGGATTTTCTCGCGCCGCTGGCACGATCCTACTAATCACCCTAATCGGCATGTCAGGCAGCAGAACCGTGACCGCTGCCGCGATAGTAGTTTCAATCATGTCGCTAGTCTTCCTAAGCGTAAAGAATCATCGTGCCCTTACCTGGCTTTACTCCCTCTCCGCTGGAGTCGCTGGCGCCCTCTTTGCAACCTCTGCAGCATTGTTTTTTATTCCACTCGATGCTTTAGCTTTCACAGGCCGCGGCTTTATCTATGACTTGCTCCACGGCTACTGGGAAAGCCAACCATTGATCGGCCCCGGACGCGGAGTCCTAGAAGACGCATTCAGTATCGGTATGTCGGCAAACTATGCTATCTCACACGAGCACGGCGGGCTTCCGTACATTATCGTCAACGGTGGCCTTCTCCTTATGTTGTTCTTTAGTTATTGGCTCTTTCAACTTCTCCACGTCAACGTCAGCGGTAACAAGTCACGGATACAAGGTCTTTGTCTAGTCTTCACCATGACGGTGGGCATCGTCTCCATAACCGAGCCGGTATGGACCTATGATCTAAAAGGTCCTGCCTTCTGGACACTTGCACTGGTTTCGTGCACTCTGACCCCCTGGGCTCGGTCCCAAACCGCATTTTGTAAATCTATTGAAGTTAGGGAGAGTCAACATTGAGGCTCGTTGCAATCGTCACCGTCGACCATGACGAATGTTTAGGCAGTGATTTTTCACGGTTGCTGGAAAGTGGCCGGGCAGAGATTGACGAATGGTTTATCGTCCTAAGAAGCACCGCCTTTTCAGCCCGTGAAGACCTCGATCGAACCTTGCAAACCCATGGACTGGATAGAATTTCAAACGTAATCATCACAGATCCCTGTGGGATTTCAAAGGCAAGAAACGCGGGGCTTGAAGGTTACTTAGCCTCAGTGCCAGACGCCGATAATGACATAATCTGCTTCCCCGACGATGACTGCCATTTCTCTTCAGGATTCGGTTCTGTTGTTCGCGATCGTTTCACGGCAGAGGGGGCAGACTTGGTGATCATGCCCTACGCCCCTAGCCCAAACGACATAAATAGGTCTCGGTGGCCAGGCTACATCAAGCAATTGACGCCGCAAATCCTCATGCAGGTAACTTCCTCGGCTGGCATCTTCATTAGGGCAGCGCAGATACGGACACTGGGAGGATTCGATGAGCAGTTTGGCGTAGGTGCCCCCCTTGCGGCGGCAGAAGATGTCGACTTTGTACTGCGTGCGTACCGCAGCTCACCACGTATGAGCTACTGGGGCGACATCGCCGTTTTACATGCGTATAAGGCAACCATCCCCACACGTCAGCTCGGAAACTTCGCTCTTGTACGGAGACATAGAGACCTGCTTCCTCCGATCTCCCAAGCTCGTGCGTTCGCCAAGCTTCTTTCGGTAATTCAGGGTATTAAAGGAGTTCGCGCTCTGGTTAGTTCCCCTCTGTCACTAATATTTGGCCTTGAGACAGGAAATCAGTCGGTGCGCTTACGTCGGAGCATCGCGGGACTACAAATTGATACGTTGAAACCCGTTCAGCTCATCGACAAGGCGTGCGATTTTGTGGTGACAAGAGATGGTGAGACGAAGTCAGTTGTAGCAGCACACATCACTTCTTTGATTCATGCTGCCGAACCTACTTTCCGGGCATCGTTCAATCGCGCAGATATATCTATGGTCGACGGTATATCTCTTTCCCTAATTTCTAGGCTTACGCCAGGACCTGCGCTCGATAAAATGGCAACTACAGATTTTGCTCCCGCGGTATTTGTGCAAGCCGCAAAACGACTCGGGCGGCCAGTTAAGGTAGGAATTATCGGCGGCGAAGAGCACGTGGCGATTCAAGCGGGTCGTGAGCTTAACGCGTTACCGGCCGTGGAGGTCGTTTACTCAACTCACGGCTATTGGGACGACTACGCGCTTCCCCTGGCCGAATTCAATCGGCACACCCCAGACGTTCTCGTCCTTGGCTTGGGAATGCCGTTGGAGGCCAAATGGCTGGAACGTCATCAGTCAAGGGTCCATGCGCCCCTGGTGATCACATGTGGAGGCTGGCTAAGGCTGCTAGCAAAAGTGGAAAAGCGTGCCCCGAAGCTGCTACAGAAAGTTCACTTGGAGTGGGCATGGAGATTAGGTACAGACGCGAAGCGGACTGCTCCCCGATACTCTAAGGGTCTGGTTACTGTTGCTAGAGCGATAGCTGCGCCATGGTCGCTCTGAAAGTCTCCGCGGCTCTACCGGCGGTTTTTAAGAGCTCTTGGAGCCACACCCTGGCAGCTTACGGAACAGCACAAGCAGTCCTCGCCATCGGCGCGTTCTTGCGGATCCCGTTGCTCCTTGCCGGCGTTGCTGTGACCGGGTATGGCAGCATTGTTGCCTTCAGCGGCCTCTGCATCATTGTTCTAGCGGTAGCTGACGGCCTAAGCCAAGCGACACGTGCGATTATTGCCGAGCGCCGTACACCTAACTTCGGACGGTTAAACAGGCTGCATAACTTGGCTTCAACGGCTGGCGTTGTCGTTGTCATGGGTTTCCTTGGCAGTGGAACAGTTGCCCTGATTATCTCGCCTTCAGGAGATAACCCGTGGGCGGCGGGTCTACTTTGCATGGGATTTTCTGCCACAGCCTTGTTTGGCGGCCCCGCTAGAGGATTTTTGGAGGGAACGGGAAAGACTGCCTTAGTTCATCTACTTCAGACCTCGACAACAGTTGTTGGGTTACCGCTACTGTTCGTAGTTTTATTGGTCAGTCCAAACTTGGTTGCAGCCTCTGCTGCGACTGGGCTCGGTCTAGCGCTTCCCTACCTCACCTATCTTTTTGCCCTAAAGAAGACTATAAAATCATCACGCATATACCTTCGGCAAACGCTTTTTAGCTGGCGACAGCTTCGCCGGTTACGTGAGCTCAGGGCAGTAAAGAATATGACCGTCTGGGCTTGGTCGAACTCACTGAACTATGCCTTCGATGCAAGTATCGTCAGCCTCGTAGCAGGGACAGTAGCGGCTGGCGAGTTTGGGCTTGCCAGCCGTGTGATGACACTGGCCATGCTTCTGTCATTAGCGCTCAACCCGCTCATTACGACTCGCGTTAGCTCCTGGAGAACCTCGTATAATCTTCAAGTAATGCTGGCGAAAGTCCGGCGGCTCAGTCTGCTTGTAGGGGTTGTTTCTTTAGTTGTCTGCACAGTTAGCATCGCCGTTGGACCGTGGCTTGCTGGGCTTCTATCTCACAACCAGATAGCAAGTCCGCTGTCGCTCTATGTAGCATTGGCGATATTTGCTTTCACCAGCGCTGTCAGTGCACCCTTGATGGGTGTTTTTGCTGGCGCGGGCGGTTCTAGGTTCCGGGCAAAAATGTCGGCACTGCTGGCCATTACAAACGTATGCCTCTCCATAGTGCTTACCATGACACTGGGGATTAGTGGGCCTGTTATTTCTTCGACCACCACACTTATTCTCCTTGCTGTGATCCTCCTCGTTCGGATGAAACAACAGCCCCAGACAATTATGGAAAAATATTGAAAATTCAATTTGTTCGACCCCTGCTACCTCTTGAAGCTCGCAAGTACGGAATATCGTGGTTGTATTCTGTCGGCCAGAAGGCAAACCCCAGCGCGGGCCGAGAGGTAATCTTCACGAACAAGACCCCATTTGCTGGGGAATTTGACGAGTTGTCCATTGTGAGACGATATAACCTCGGTAATCACATTCGCCAAGTTTCCAATGCCGTGAGATTCGCCGAAATACACAGCATTCCCGCCGTCCGACTCCCAGCTGGATCGTTCTTCTCACCCGGAAGAGTCCGGGATATCGCGCTCCTCGCCTGCGATCCTGCCGGAGCAAAGAGGGGGCATCACCTGTCCGGTGATTTTTTCTATTTTCAGAAGCTTGGCATCACCCTGGACCGCTTGCACCGCGGCCGCACCGTAGCAGCTCTCCGATCCAACGTGCCTCTACTGCAAGGGACCTCTCGCGTCGAGAAACTTGGAATTCACCTCCGCGCTGGTGACACGTTCGACGCAAGGCCTCATCCACTCTATATGCCGCCACCATTTCGTTTCTTCTTGGATGCGATCGATCGTTCCCATGCGGCCAAGCTCGGCGGAGTCCACTTGGTATGCCAAGATATACGTCATCCTTACGTAAACCAACTGGTCGCCTACTGCTCAAGCCAAGGCATTGAGTGCGGTGTTAGTTCGTCATATCTCGAAAGCGATTTCAGGGAGCTGGCTAGTTTCGACGAGTTGTGCTTGTCACAAGGCACTCTTGCCCTAGCTGCAGGATGGCTTTCGAAACACTGCAGGACAATTTTCGCGTTCGACCGGGACGATGGAGAACTACTCACGACAGCTGAGCTTGGTATCCGTGTGGAGCACGCGGTCTCAAAGAGAGACTTAGGACCTTGGACTGGTTCGCAACACCAAATGTCACTCCTGTCCGATCCCAAGAAGGCGACCCTGAGCTGGCGCTCCCTCGAGGGGTCCAGCAATGCGCAATAGTTACAACAGAAATCAATCTCGATGTATTCTTGCGCACTTCAGCGATCATGATCATCGGCAGGACGGCGCAGGCCTCGGTTGGTTGCATCGGGATATGAGAGAAAAAACAAAGGGGACAATATAATGACTAAACGTGCACTCATTACTGGCATCACTGGACAAGACGGGTCTTATCTCGCGGAGTTATTACTGGGGAAGGGGTATGAAGTTCACGGACTTATTCGGCGGGCTTCAACGTTCAATACTGCACGTATTGATCATCTCTACGTCGATCCTCACGATGCGAACGCGCGACTGTTCCTCCACTACGGCGACCTAAGTGACGGGGCGCGACTGGTTACCCTTCTCGCCCAAATTAAGCCTGACGAGGTCTATAACCTAGCAGCACAATCTCACGTCCGTGTTTCATTTGACGAGCCGGAACATACGGCGGATACGACAGGAGTCGGAACAATCCGTTTGTTGGAGGCTGTTCGTCTTTCCGGCATCCAGACACGCTTCTATCAAGCCTCGTCCTCAGAGATGTTTGGGGCAACGCCACCGCCCCAAAACGAGGAGACACCCTTTTATCCTCGTTCTCCTTATGGAGCCGCGAAAGTTTACAGTCACTGGATCACCAAAAACTACCGTGAAGCCTATGGCATGTTTGCTGTTAATGGCATTCTTTTCAATCACGAATCGCCTCGTCGCGGTGAAACGTTTGTAACCAGGAAAATAACCCGCGCCGTTGCAGCCATCAAAGCGGGGAAGCAAGACCTGCTATACATGGGCAACCTAGATGCTGTGCGTGACTGGGGCTACGCTGCTGAGTATGTGGAGGGTATGTGGCGGATGTTGCAGGCCGATGAACCGGAAGATTTCGTGCTCGCCACGGGTGACAATTACACCGTCCGCGACTTCCTGCAATTCTCTTTTGAGCATGTTGGTTTGAATTGGGAAGATCATGTCCGGTTCGATGAGCGGTACCTCCGTCCCACCGAAGTCGACGCTCTCGTCGGCGATGCCTCAAAGGCACAATCGAAACTGGGGTGGAAGGCTTCAATACACACACCAGAACTGGCACGAATCATGGTCGATGCAGACATTCAGGCCCTGAAGCATGCCGGTAACCATTGGATCGATAGGGTTGCCTTGGAAAGTTGGGAAAAGTAGTGTCAGTCGAGTCACGGTTTGAGCCCGCGCCCTTAGACAGGGCCGCCACGTTTTTCATCGCGGGCCATCGCGGATTAGTGGGTTCTGCAATTTGGCGGAAACTGGTGGCAGAAGGCTTCACAAGTCTCCACGGGGTGCCCTCATCTGAACTCGATCTTCGGAACCGTGATGCTGTCATGGCATATTTCGCCGAAATCAAGCCCCGTTATGCCGTACTTGCTGCCGCCAAAGTGGGCGGAATACTAGCAAATCAGAATTCACCTGTCGATTTCCTCAGCGACAACCTGCAGATCCAGGTGAACGTACTAGATGCCGCCAGGGAGTTCAATGTCGAGCGCTTGCTTTTTCTAGGGTCGTCATGCATCTATCCAAAATTTGCTGAGCAGCCCATACGAGAAGACTCTCTCCTTACCGGGCACCTTGAGCCGACGAACGATGCCTATGCCATCGCGAAGATAGCGGGCATCATGCATGTTCAAGCGGTTCGCCGGCAATACGGCCTTCCATGGATTTCTGCTATGCCAACAAATCTCTACGGTCCGGGCGACAATTTCTCCCCTACCTCTTCTCATGTGTTACCAGCACTGATACGTCGCTTTGACGAGGCGGCCAACTCAGGAGCGTCTTTCGTCACCAACTGGGGATCAGGATCACCGCGTAGGGAGTTCCTGCACGTTGATGATATGGCTTCTGCCTGTCTTCATCTCTTGGAGAATTACGACGGGCATTCTCACGTGAATGTGGGAACGGGGAAGGACGTGACCATACGCGAGTTGGCTTCTCTCGTCGCGTCAGCCGTGGGCTACACCGGCGAAATCCACTGGGACACCTCCAAACCCGATGGTACGCCTAGAAAGTTACTCGACGTTTCGAAACTGAATCAAGCTGGCTGGTCGGCCGCGATCCAGCTTGAAGAAGGTGTTCGTACAACCGTCGAATGGTTTAGAGAGCATTCTCTGTCCATTCGGCGCTAGAAAGCTTATGAAATTGGGGGAACGTCGGTGAAAGAGGACAGCGATTGGCGGAGAAATTCATCACGATTGCTGCGAATAGTCGATGCATTCATCGTCACTTGGGCCGTCGTAGGGGCGTATCTAATCAGGTTTGGAGTGGACCCCGAGCTTACGTCAGTGGATCAGGACTTCAGCTATGTATGGTTATCCATAGTATTAGCTATTGCTTGGTGGTTTATGCTCGGAGCTTGGAATAGTAGGCAGAGTAGAATTCTTGGTTCTGGTCCCGATGAGTACAAAAGAGTTGCCGCAGCGTCACTGTGGTTGTTCGGAATAATTGCCATCGTTTCTTATGTATTGAGAATCGATACAGCACGTGGATACGTCGGACTAGCGCTCCCTGTAGGGCTTCTTGGCCTACTTCTTGGACGGTGGCTTATTCGTCAACATCTCAACGTCAAGCGGGGGCAAGGCAGGAGCATGTCTCGGTTGCTTTTGCTAGGTGGGCCCGGTGCTGTGTCACATCTGGCATCCTCTCTTTACCGTGCCAAGCACGCGGGTTACCTGCCAGTCGCCGTCTACACGCCGGGGGTCGAGGCAAACGCAGGTTTTGAGGAACGCTTAGGCCTCAAGGTTATGGGTCATGACCCTGACACAGGATCTATAGTCGCTGCGTTGGAAGCTTGCGGAGCAGATGCGGTCGCAGTGTCCGCTGGCGTGCAGTTGCACCCTCAGACACTTCGGCATCTCGGGTGGGAGCTAGCGGCGCGAAACATCGGACTAATAATGGCACCAGCCCTCACCGATATTGCAGGTCCACGCATCCATACTCAACAAGTAGCTGGCTTACCGCTGATCCACGTAACTACACCGACCTTGGAGGCAGGTCAACGGGTTGCTAAACGCCTATTTGACTTCGTTTCTGCCCTACTTCTACTAGTCGTAGCATTTCCTGCCATGCTTTTAGTTGGAATCCTGATTAAGATCGATAGCCCTGGCCCTGTGCTCTTTCGGCAAGAGCGAGTGGGCATGGAGGGTATCCCTTTCTCTATGCTCAAGTTCCGATCTATGGTTGTGGACGCAGAGACCCATTTGGCCGGGCTCCACCACGCGAATGAAGGTAGCGGTCCGCTCTTCAAACTCAAAAACGATCCTCGGGTAACGCGATTGGGTAGGGTCCTGCGGCGCTTCAGTATCGACGAGCTCCCCCAACTCCTTAACGTGCTGTCAGGTTCGATGAGCCTTGTCGGTCCACGTCCGCCGCTTCCTAGCGAGGTTGACGTCTACGAAAGTGACGTTCGAAGGCGCCTCCTCGTTAAACCTGGGCTTACTGGGCTGTGGCAGGTAAGCGGGCGCTCAAATTTGTCTTGGCAAGACTCTGTTCGACTGGATCTGTACTACGTAGAAAACTGGTCTCTTGCTGGCGATCTCGTAATCATCCTTAAAACAGTCCGCGCTGTATTTGGCAGCTCGGGCGCCTATTGATTTCGCTCGTCCTGATTCTACGGACACAACTGACCCCACGGGGAAGGAACTCAACAGAATGCGTATATCTGTAATTGGCTGTGGCTATTTGGGTGCTGTCCATGCGGCCTGCATGGCAAAGCTAGGGCATGAGGTCGTCGGAATTGACGTCGACGAACGCAAAGTCACAGAACTTGCCGGGGGGCAGGCGCCCTTTTTTGAGCCCGGCCTAGACGCGCTCCTTAAAGAAGTCCAGGGAACAGGAAGACTATCGTTTACAAGTGACATGTCCGCCGCCGCGGGAAGTGCGGTGCACTTTATATGCGTAGGCACCCCCCAAAAGAAGGGAGAAAACGGCGCCGATCTGCGATATGTGGATTCTGCGGTTTCTGCCCTTATCCCCTATATATCCCCCGACGACATCATCGTTGGCAAATCCACCGTGCCTGTGGGCACAGCGCAACGACTCGCCTCAATCGTAGAAGGCAGCCACCCTTCCGCACACCTGATGTGGAACCCTGAGTTTCTTCGGGAAGGACACGCTGTTTCTGACACCCTCCAACCTGACAGATTTGTTTACGGTGTCCCAGGTGCTTCGTATGACCATCCTGCTGTTCGAGTCCTGGACCGGGTTTATTCCGCTCCACTGGAGTCAGGGACACCACGCTTAGTTACCGATCTGCAAACAGCGGAGTTGGTAAAGACTGCGGCCAACTCGTTCTTAGCAACAAAGATTTCTTTCATTAATGCGATGGCTGAGCTTTGTGATGCAGCTGGAGCAGACGTGACCCTACTGGCAGATGCGATCGGCCTAGATGACCGCATCGGTCGAAAGTTCCTCAACGCTGGCATCGGCTTCGGTGGAGGCTGTCTCCCCAAGGATATTAGGGCCTTTATGGCGCGGGCCGGTGAACTTGGGGCTGACCAGGCACTAACATTCCTTCGCGAAGTTGATTCCATTAACATGCGCCGAAGGACACGTGTCGTGGAGCTTACCCGTGAAATTTGTGGCGGATCTCTGCTTGGCCAGCGGATCACCGTACTGGGTGCGGCCTTCAAACCGGAAAGTGATGACGTCCGTGATTCGCCCGCTCTCAGCATTGCTGCCCAATTGCAACTTCAAGGAGCGGTGGTCACGGTAACAGATCCAAAAGCCCTCGGTAATGCTGCTCAGAGATTTCCAGAATTGCACTACGAATCGGAAACTGATTCTGCCTTGGCAGGCGCGGACGTTCTTCTTTTGCTCACAGAGTGGTCTGAGTACCGCGAATTGGACCCCTATGAATCCGTGAGTAAGGTTGGCACGCCACGAATACTGGATGGCAGAAATGCTCTAAATCCAGAAAAGTGGCGTTCCGCCGGCTGGATCTACCGCGGACTTGGGCGCCCTTGACATGGAACCCCAAAAGAGCGAACCGACGTTTTTCGGGCGGTATGCCGACGCTAGACGCAGAAGCAATCGTCGAGCCCCTCGGCTCTACAAAGCACTGCTACTTATTGCAGCCCTTGTGGCGGGCGTTGTATTGGTAGGTGGATGGCTCAGCATCAAGGCAATGTCTATCAAAGAAGATTTAGAAGTCGCCGCAGGCCTTATACCACAGCTCAAACAGGAAATAGCAACTTCAGACACGCAGGCTGCTAGGAACACTGTCACTGAGCTACAGCGACGCACGTCGTCTGCACGCGAAACGGCGAGTGACCCCGTCTGGACGCTAGCGACAGGATTGCCTTGGCTGGGGGTCAATTTCGGTGCGATAGCCGAGGTTGCTCGGTCAGCGGACGACGTGTCCGCCCTGGGATTAGCGCCGCTAGTAAACGTGTACACGTCTTTGGACTGGGAAGCTCTGATGCCTGCGGGCGCCGGTGCGAATTTGGAGCCGCTCAAGACGGCATCCCCTGTCGTTGCCGCTTCCGCTTATGCCGTTCAAGTCTCCGCAGAAAGACTTGAGGCAATTGAAAAGGCACATCTTCTGCCGGAAGTAGCAAAACCGGTATCAGACGCTGCACAGCAGCTCAGAGAGGCCACCGGTGCCCTGAACACTGCAGCGGATGTGGCGAGTATAGCCCCCGCTATGATGGGGGCTGAGGATCCTAAGAGCTACTTGCTTATGATTCAGAACAATGCGGAGTCACGGGCTTCCGGTGGCATACCAGGCGCACTTGCTATCTTGACCATCGATAATGGCAAGCTTTCGCTCAGTGCGCAGAACAGCGCAGGCGGCGTCGGCGTTATGTCTCCTAACGTGCCTGTTGACCCTGAGCAGCAGCAAATCTTTACTTCTCGGATGGGCAAGTACATCCAGGATGTTAATCTCACCCCAAATTTTCCAACTGCCGCCGTCACAGCCCAAGCAATGTGGGAGCGTAAGACAGGTCAACGGGTGGATGGGGTCATATCAATTGATCCGGTGGCCTTGAGCTACATATTGGAAGTAACAGGACCAGTCACTCTGACGGTCCCGGAGGCGGGCAATTTGGCACAGATTGGACTGCCGAGTTCGTTGGATAGCAGCAACGTCGTCCAGACGTTGCTCTCCGACGTCTACGACAAGATTGAGCAGCCTGAGCATCAGGACGGCTATTTTGCCGGCGTGGCGAAGGAAGTGTTCGCAGCCCTTTCCAGCGGTCAAGGAGATACGCCACGATTGATCGCGAGTATCACTCGTGGCGTAGATGAGGGTCGGGTACTGCTTTGGTCTAGTCTGCCCGACCAGCAGACTGTGATTGGGAAGTACTCCCTCAGTGGGTCCATAGATGGTCCCAGCATCTCACCTGCACAGTTCGGTGTTTACTTCAATGACGGTACAGGGGCCAAGATGGACTTCTACGTCAGGCGGACGGTGCAACTGCTGCGTCAATGCGCAAAAGATGGATACGAGCAAACTATTGTCCGCATCACCAGCACGAATACCGCACCTGCCGATGCAGCGACATCCTTGCCGCCCTATGTAACTGCTGCCGGAGCATTCGGAATTCCGCCAGGCACAGTGCAAACAAATGTGGTGGCTTACGGACCTGTACAGGCGCAGATTGAAACTGCGCAGCTAGATGGCGAACGGGCAAACTTTGCCCCTTACATCCATCGGAATCGGCCGGTGGGAGTGTATGCGGTCAGCCTAGCGCCTGGTGAAACCAAAACAATAGAGTTCACCTTCGGCAAGATCGTCCAGCACGCGGATCCAGAACTGTTTGTTACACCGACGGTACAACCAGTATCGGAAGTCAGATTGCACACTGAAAATGCGACCTGTCGTTGATCCAGATATTACGGATAGTGAACAGTATGTAAACCAAGATGCTCAAGATTGCTCACCACGAGAACTAGGTGGTAACGTCGTTTCGGGATACCTATCCGTAGTTCTGCACAGGGTCTCGTGCGGAGGGGAATATTCCCCAAAATCGGGTACATCAAAAACCTAAACGTCTCCGGGGGGACACATGAAGAAAACACTCGCAGCACTCGCTCTTGCCGGTTCTATCGCACTTGTAGGCGCGGCACCTTCAATGGCAGCCACCTACCCCGCTCTTCCGCCGCAGGCCGCCGTTTCTGACGGCGTCGTTGGTCCCGGTGAAGACTTCATCTTCAGCGGCCAGGGCTTCCTCGCCGGTGAAACCCTTACCATCACCGTCACTCCGGGCCAGGCCCCGGCATCGGACGGCGCGAGCATCGCCGGTGGTGCTGCTGTAGCGGCCAAGATTCCCGTCGTTCAGGCTCCGCAGACGCTTTCGACAGTTGCAGACGCACAGGGCCGCTTCTCACTTCCGATTTCCATCAGCGAAGCAGGTACCTACTCGCTGACAGCAACGGGCAACACTTCCGGCGTTGTTGTTGGACCCGTCACGGTCACCGTCGTTGCTTCCTTGGCCAACACCGGCGGCGCCCCGCTGGCTAACACCGGCGCCGGCCTGGCCAACACTGGTGCCGACTCCGGCCTGGTCCTTTGGACCCTGATTGGTGCTGGCGCCCTGGCCGCCGGTGCAACTTCCGTAGTGGTTGTACGCCGCCGCGCTAAGGCAGAGGCTGCTGCCTAACAGCATCACGCGCTAACGCCGAAGAAGGTGGGTGGTCTCCGGAAAGGAGACCACCCACCTTCTTGTTTTCGGTCTTTGGCCAAGCCAACCCTCAAGCTATGTTCCTAACGACTGTCTCCCCGCTTAGAACCCTGAGGGCCCTTTGCATCTCCTCTCCAATCGTCGTCTTTGGCAGCTCATTCTCGGTGCAATGATGGTCCCGCTGGCCTTTATAGCCTTTTGGCCTAGCCCGGTAGATCAACCCATTCAGGGACAGCTCGCCGACGTTCTGCGGTTCCTCCATCACCACGGAATGCCCCGCTGGTTCGATTACAGATTCGTTGAGGCTTCGGCCAATGTGGCACTCTTTGTTCCTTTTGGAATGGTCAGTGCCCTTGCATTTCCGGAAAAACGTTGGTGGCAAGTGGGGGCTTTCGGATTGCTCATCTCCGGCTGCATGGAGCTGGGCCAGCTCCTGTTTCTCCACAATCGCTTTGCTAGTCCTGTGGACCTCGTGACAAACACGTCAGGAGCTGTGATCGGGGCTCTGATGGCCTCTGTGGCCCTTAAACGTCTGGAGGCCCACCGCCTTTCGGCAGCGGACCTCCAGTAGGTCTAAAGACCGTGGCTAGTTCACGAAGCCCTTCATCCAGGTCTTCAGGTCCTCACCGAACTCCACACGC
This sequence comes from Arthrobacter sp. Y3221159, assembly GCF_059089885.1. Taxonomy (NCBI): domain Bacteria; kingdom Bacillati; phylum Actinomycetota; class Actinomycetes; order Micrococcales; family Micrococcaceae; genus Arthrobacter; species Arthrobacter sp. Y3221159. The sequence continues at coordinate 43,252 of NZ_JBNHFC010000023.1, read as the reverse complement.
TCAGAGGCCAAAGTGATGACGGCCTTGAGGTAGCTCAGCTTGTCCCCGGTATCGAAACGGCGGCCCTTGAAGACCACACCGTACACGCCGGAGCCTTCGCCTTCGCCGGCGGCAAGAGTCTGAAGGGCGTCGGTCAGCTGGATTTCGTTGCCGCGGCCGGGCGGAGTGTTCTCGAGAACGCCGAACACGGACGGGTGCAGCACGTAGCGGCCGATCACGGCCAGGTTTGACGGCGCCTCGCCCACGGCCGGCTTCTCCACCAGGCTGTTCACGCGGACGTAGTCCTCACCCTCCACGGCCGTGATGTCGGCACAGCCGTACGCGCTGATCTGCGACGGGTCCACCTCGATCAGGGCGATCACGGAACCGCCTGTCTTCTGCTGCACCTCCATCATGGTGTTCAGCAGGGTCTCGGCCTCGTCAATAAGGTCATCGCCCAGCAGGACGGCAAACGGTTCGTTGCCCACGTGCTGCTTGGCGCAAAGGACCGCGTGTCCCAGGCCCTTGGCCTCGCCCTGGCGGACATAGTGGATGGGACCCAGTTCCGAAGCGTACTTGATGGACTCCAGACGCTCCTTGTCGCCCTTCTCCTCCAGTACCCGCTCCAGGCCCGGCTCGCGGTCAAAGTGGTCCTCGAGGGAACGCTTGTTGCGCCCCGTGATCATCAGCAGGTCCGTGAGGCCCGAGTTTACGGCTTCCTCCACGACGTACTGAATGGCGGGCCGGTCAACAACCGGCAGCATTTCCTTCGGCATCGCCTTGGTGGCGGGCAGGAAGCGAGTCCCCAATCCGGCAGCAGGAATGACGGCTTTGGTGATAGCTTTCCCCGTAGTCATAGGTGAACCTTACAAATCAGCGGTGGACAATGGCAATTTTGTGGCAGGCTCCTGCACCGCCTCAGTCCCTGGAATCCCGCACGATGTGGGGAACAGCACGCAGGAACCGGGCCCATCTCGCCCGATGCTGCATGGCTCTCCCCCGCCAGGACATGTCCGCGTAGATGTTTCCGCTCAGAAAGACCTGCTGCTGCGGGAAGACGGCCCGGCACAACAGCCTCGCTTTGTCCCGCCGTGGGGCCTGGACGATGGCAAGAAGCCGGGCGCTGCCCGGTTCCCGGGCCATCAGGCGGTTGCGCCATTCCGTGGACGGCTGCGGCCATTGCACCTCATTTGAATCCTCGAGGAGGCCTTCAAGAAAGGGCCGTACTGCCGCCAGGGAGCCTGTGGCTACGGCGATGTCCAGGACGACGGGCGCTTGACCCTGGCGCCAGACCTGTTGTGTCAGGAACGCGAGTTCCTGCCGACAGGCAGGCAGGTGTGGTGACCGGAGCGCGTGCAGTGCCAGGATCAAAATTGCGAGGGCGGGTGACGGAACCCGCACGGTCTGCCCTGCAAGGTCGAAGTCCTCTGCATGGGCCCACATTGCCTCGAAACAATCAGCGGGGTCAGCTTCCATCCCGGGAAACCGGAAGTGGACATCGATGCAGCACGGCCACTCCGGGTGATGAAGGGTGACAGCGTGTTTGGGAAACGTGGTTGTGTCCGGATCCACAGGGCGCTGGCGCCAGCCCCGCTCCCGCAGGCCCTGGAGCATGACGTCGAGGCCGGCAGGGTCCACGAAAACATCCACATCAGCTGATGTTTTAGGCTGGCGAAGCCCTTGCATCACACTGGCCGGTCCCTTGATGAAGAAGGCGCGGACGCCCAAGCTGTCAGCCACGCGTGCGACCAGGGCATGAGCCAGCAGCACGCCTTCGGAGATGCTGAGTTGGGCCTTATCGGTTTGGTCTGCCACGGAGAACGCTTAGCCTTTTCCCCGGCGCCCGCTCAGGGCAGCTTCCACGGCACTTTCCGCTGGAGAATCCGGGACGGCACGTGCGGGCAGCGCAGCAGCGGCTGCAGGCACCGCGGCAGGAGTGGAGGTGTACGTGCCGTAGTAGGAGTACGCGTCCGTCCCCCGGGTCGGCACGTAATTCAGGACCGCACCCAGCACGCGGCCTTTGACCTTGTCCAGGTTCCCCAGGGACTGGGCCAGCTGCTCCTGCGTCGTCCTGCCGGTCCGGATCACCACGATGGCACCGTCTGCCACGCGTGAGAGAACGGCAGCGTCCGTCACGGGCAGCAGCGGCGGGGCGTCGATCAGGACAACGGCATTTTCGGCGAGGGTGGTGAGCATGGTCTTCATGGCCCGGGATCCGAGCAGCTCGCTGGGATTCGGGGGTATGCGGCCTGAACCAAGGACTGACAGGTTGGGAAGGGCACCCCAGGGCTGCAGGACATCCTCAAGCTCTGCGGTGCCGGTGAGGACGTCGGTGACGCCTGCGCCCGGCACCAGGTTGAAAACGTCCACCAGCGTGGGGCGGCGGAGGTCGCCGTCGACCACCACCACGTTCTCGCCGGCCGCCGCCATGGTGACAGCGAGATTGGCGGTGACCGTGGACTTGCCTTCTGCCTGTACGGAGCTGGTCACCACAATTATCCGGGGCGGCTGGTCCACATCCAGGAAGCTCAGGTTGGTGCGCAGCTCGCGCAGGGCCTCGGCCATCGCTCCCCCGGCATCGTGCATCTGTTCCGGGGTGCCCGTGTCCAGGACGCTGCTCTTACCGTCGAGGCGGCGGTCCGCAGGAAGGGTGCCGATCGCGGGGACCCCGAACAACCGCTCGATCTCCGAAGCCTGGCGGATGCGCCGGTCGAGGTGCCGGCGGACCACCGCATAGGCCATGCCGAGCGCCAGGCCGACGAGTGCGCCCAGCGCCAGATTCAACTTGGTGTTGGGGGACGAGGGGCTGGTGGGAAGGACGGCTTTGCCCAGCGGGAGCACCCGGACGGCGGTAGCCGTGGCACCTGCCGCCGTCCCGGCGTCGCGCGTTACCGCGGCCCCAGGCTCCACAGCCGCTTGGGCCGGCGGCACTGTCTCTATGGCTTCCACCTGGGCGGCGAGGCCATTGACCCACGCATCCGCCACACGCTGCGCCGTGGCCGGGTCAGTCGACTGGGCTGTTACCCGGATCTCGGCGGTGTCCAGCGGGACCTTAACCGCGACGCTGCCAAGGAGGGCGTCAGCCGTGGTTTCCAGCCCCAGGGCGGCGATGACGCGGTCCGCCACGAGTCGCGACTTCGCCACGGACTCATAGTTCTTGACCTTGGCCTTGGCCAGGCTATCGCCTGCAAGGGAAAGGCTGACGTTGTCAGAGCCGGGCGTCACCACAATGCCGCTGGAATCCGACGAGTAGATCTTGGGCTGCAGCACCGTCCAGCCAAGCGCCGAGAGCGTGGCCAGCAGGGTGAGGGCGACAATCCCCTTCCAGTACGCCCGGACCACGCGGAGGTAGTCCGTCAGGTCCAGGCCGGGAGGAGCTTCCGCAGCGGCGGCTGGTGTGGTCATGGGTGGTTTCCTTACTTTTCCAAAACTGATTGCGCGGTGAGCTGCTTTACGGCTCGTACGACGGCGGCCCGGTAGCCTTCCGGCGCTCTGTGCACCCTGGCAACGGCCTCCACCAGGTGGTCCAGCGGGACCGGGCTGGCGCCCGCTTCCCAGATGGCCGGGCCAATCCCGCTGAGCCGCACCACCTGGTTCTCCATCATCACCAGGAGGTCGCCGCCGATGGCCACGGCATCCTGTGCTGCTGCACGCCGGAAACAGCCCTCCGGAATGGCTCCGGGCCGGGCGATCTCGGCGACCCTGGCTTCCCACTCCGGCTTCGATCGTGGCTGTTGGCGGAACAACGGTTCCAGGGCCGCCGGCAGGTCTTCAGCTTCCGCGTAGGTCACCTGCCACACTCCCCCGACGTCGTCGATCAGGTGGCAGAGCGACTGCAGCGGTGCGCCAATCTCGGCCTGCGAGGAGGTCTCCGGAAGCAGGGCGAGCACGGCGTCGGCCAGCGGGACCTTCTTCAGCACCGGGGCCATGGTTGGGCCGCCTTGGACACGGTCAAGCAGCACGACGGACTGGATGAAGGGCATGGCGGTGACCGGCAGGAGCCCCAGTTCGTCCGGCCCCACCTGCCGCTTGTACGGGCTGTGGCCGTCCTTCACGGACAGCGGCTTGGGGTACGGCACCACGGAACTGTCATGGGCGATGGCCACAGTCTCATCCGTGACGTACCCGTAGCTCCGGGCCAGCACGGAAGCCGCGGTGGTCTTGCCCGTCCCCGACTTTGCCACCAGCGCCACCACCGCACCCGTCAGGGGATCCGCGACACCGCAGGCGTGCAGCATCGTGAGCTCGCCCGCGTTGGCCAGGATGGCGACCAGCGTGAGCCTGGTGGTGAGGGCCTCGGCCAGCTCCTCAAAGGAGGCGGCCTGCAGGAGGAACGTGCCGCCGTCGTGCGTCACGGACCGGTGGGCAACTGACGCCGTGAACGGCAGGTCAGCCGTGGGCTCCTCCGGCAGCGGCGGCAACATGAGCTGGCGAACGCTGGCACAACGTGCCCACGCCGCGCTCATGGCCTCCCGCTGCTGCCGGGTGACGGCACGGCCCCAGCGGACACCGAACTGCACTCCCAGGATGTCCACGCACAGCAGGTCGCTGCCTTTTGCCAGTTCCTCGAACAGGCGCTTCTCCCACCTCACAAGGGCGTTCCGCACCGTGCTCCCGGGGATGAAGCTGCTACCGGCCACTGCCGGGCGCAGCCTCGATCAGGCGCTGGGCCTCCAGGCTGGCCAGGAAGCTTTCCACCTGGGAATGCATCTGTCCTGTCCGGTCCTCGAAGGTGGCCTCAAGTTCCGCGAGGATGGACTGTTCTGTGCGCTGGCCGTCGATCAGGTCCCAGATGACCGCGGCCGGGCCCTCCAGGACCACGGGCTGGGTTGCGTCCACATGGAGCAGGGCAACCCGGCTCCGGCGTTCGCTGCATACTTCGGCCACCAGGCCGCCACGCTTCCAGACCATCGCTAGTAGGTGACCGTCACGGTGCCGGTAATAATCCGGCTCGTGTTGTCGGGAAGGCGCAGGGTTATCGTCAGGGTGTAAGCGAGAGTGCCGGAGGGTGCCGGGTTGACACGCTGGTATTGGAAGAAGATGGGGACAGTTACTGTCTGGCCGGCCGGGACCTCTTGGGCGAGGGTGAACGTGGCGTTGTACTCATGGGCACTCGTGTACGCCGAGGATGTCAGTGTGGCGGACGTGATGGAGTGGACGCCGACACCCGCGCTTGCGATCCCGATCGGCTTGATGTTGACCGTTCCGGTGATTGCGCCAGTGAATGCACTGCCGCTGTTGATGATCTGGAAATTCGCCGGGCCCGTGCCCGGGCGGCTGGTACCTTGACCGGTGGCTGAACTGGCGAGGCTGATAGTGGAAGCAGCACTTAGGCGTGTGATCGCCGAAATTCCCGACGCTGCAGCTGCCGGCGCGGCAATGGCTGTAGCAATGACCGGCAGCGACCAGGCAACGCCTGCGACTACCCTGCGGCGGCTCACACCGCTTTCGTTGCCAACTTCTTCCTGCAAAATCTCAGACAAATAAGCCCCCGGAGTAGTTTTTGAGCGTGGTCAGCCGCTTATGGCCGACGCTGTGCTTTTGGGCCGGCGAACTCCGGCCTCTTCTACTCTTTCCAACGGGGATAAAGATCCCTGCAAGTGGGACTCAAGCTTCAGTCAAGATTGGGTTCTCACTCGGCGGAGAACGTTGTTCCGCCTTCATCCGTCACCATCTGGCCGGATTCCTCCAGGCCTGCCGCCGCGGAACAGTCATCGCACCGGCCAACAAATTGGTGGGGGCAGGCCGCGAGGTTGGTGCCGTCCTCTGTGGACAATCGGACTCGCATGATTCCGCCGTTCCTGAGCCGGTCCGGGCCCGCCGGGGACTCATTGTTTCAGCCGCCGCAATGGTGGTGCCGGCGACGTTGCGGAGCGGGAGCCGTAGTGGCAAGCTCCCATTCCTCGCCGGCACTTCCAGTGAACTACCAGCGGAGGTGGGAATCACGAGTAGGCAATACCCGTTCCAGCAGGCCTCCCGTACCTACCTAAAAGCAAGGCGGCAGACCTACCCTCACTGCGGATGGGCCACTGATTGACAGAGTGCAGCCCGTGGCCAGCGGAAGTGAGTTTCTAGACCCACGACTAGCCCGAGGGGCAAAGTAGTAAGTAGCCTTATTAACGTTGCTTTTTTTGGATAAGTGAGACGAGACCTTGTTGGAGGTGGATTCATGGATGAGGAACTGCAGCGCCGGCTTGAGCTCGCCGCCACGCTCGGTATAGATCCCCGAAAACTCCTGCCCGCTACTTCCGGTCATTCCCGCTGGTCGAAGTTCGAGGTAGACACCTACATCCAGGGCGCCCACACCCGGTCCAAAGCTGAACACGACCCTGGTGGCAGGAGCGGTTACCGTCTCGCGGCGGGACCACATCCCAGCCACGCACACCACATACAGCTCGGACGGCCCGAGCCGTACCCAGCCAACAAGAAGAGGATCCTGGAGCATGGGCTCTCGTCGCTTGGAGCCGCGGGCAGGTTTCTTCTTACGCCCGAACAAGCCGAGACAGAACGCCTGAAATCACTGCACAGAACAGGCCTGTTAGATACCGGTCCGGAGGAAGCTTTCGACCGGATCGTCGCTGCCACCAGAAAGTTCTTTAATGTCGGGGCTGCTTCTTTGTCGCTTATAGGCGCAGACACCCAGTACCTCAAGTCTGTCATCGGACCCCTCCGTGAGGAGACTCCCAGGCAAGTCGCGCTCTGCGCGGCCACCGTGGAACACAACTCAATGCTCATCATCAACGACACGCTCACCAGTGAGCGCTTCTCTTCCAACCCGCTCGTTACCGGCGAGCCCCATATCCGCTTCTACGCCGGCTATCCATTGCATGGGCCGCGCGGCTGGAACATCGGCACCCTGTGCATCATCGACCAACAACCCCGGAGCTTTCCGCCATCTGAACAGCAAGTACTTCGGATACTCGCCGCAATCGTCCAAAACCTCGTGGATGCAAGGAACTAGCTGCGGGTTGCACAGCCAGAAACTCTGAATAGGGTTCCTAACGATAGACAGGGTGGGAGGCAAAGGCAACGACAACATCGGCGGAGCCGCACTCTGGGAACCACCACTGACCACAGCTCCGGTATGGTTTTGTCGATTGAGGCTGGCGCTCCTGGTTCGTGGACTCGTTCGCCCTACGTCGGCGCAGACGACGTGGCCGTCAGGCAATCCTGCGGCTGCCAATAGAAGTCCACATCCGACCTCTACTCGAAATCCGCTGTTAGGGCCCGAGAAAGTCTTCGGCCGGGACGCCGACTACACCTGGTGCCGCGGCGTGGGGTACTCAATGCCGCCCGCCTCTTCTCCCCCCCCCAAGCAGCGAGCTCAAGAGTCTCTGGCTCGCTATGAGCAACAGAGCCCCGAGGTACATACGAGGCGGCAGATCGGAAACTGTCGTTATTGACTTACCCCAATTGGCCGCTCAGGCAGCGGCAAAATTGGCCCGCTTCATCCGCTCCCCTGGCTGCGCTCAAAAGCGCATTCAAAAAGGGTCGTTTTCGACCGCTCCTACTCGGCCTCCAGATAGCACTCTCGCGGCGGGATCGTCAGGGAGATCAGAGAAGTCTTAGAGGCTTTGCCTAAAGACATAGTTACGAGAATCGCCACCAGGCGGAGATTCACGCACTAGGTAACGAGCATCCCTCAGCGAGCAAGCGTTCGGCATGCGGGACAAGCAGGTCGGGGGCCCCCATTCTCGCTGGACTGAGGTAATAACCAAAGGTACTATGCCTATAGTCTACTAAGGAGCTTAGTTGAAAACCCGACCCGACGGCATCATCCCGATCACGAATCAAACACTCGCCCGCTACACGGGAGCCCTGGTAATGGGGGTTCTGATTGTCCAAGGATTTACAGCCTTCATTGCGGACGGACAGATCACAGCCGGCACCATGCTGCTGCTGGCCGCAGTGGCGCTCTATATGGTGGTGTTCGCAATGAGGAATGCGACCGCGTTGCGCCAACGCGCGTACGCATCGTACTTCGCCCACGCTGTCGCTTTCCTGATCATCAACGGCAGTTTCTGGGTACACGCGTGGATCCTGATGCTTAGCGGACGCGCTGAGGTGCTGCAGCAGGGGTGGTCCGGTCCACTGTTGTCGATGAGTGTACTGTGGGGGGCTGGGCTTCTGGTGCATACGATCGGCGCCATGCTCAGCAGAGGTTATGAGCATGTCGAGGTCTGAACCGGCAGCAGACGAACTGTCCGACTATGAGCGCAAAGTCCTCGCCGCCTGGACCGATACTCACAAAAAGAGCACCCTGATGCTCTTCATCTTGCTAGCCCTATCTGAAGAACCGCGGTGGTCCGGACAAATCCGGAGCTTCATCATCGACCTTAGCGAGGGCCACCTGGCGGTGGACGAGCAGAGCATGCACCGGGCCCTACGGCGAGTGGAAGGCCTAAACCTCATCACCCATAGCCAGGAATCTGTCGTGGGCACCGGCGCCAAGCGCAAAATCTACGAGCTCACCGCCTCCGGCGAGCGGGTTTTGGCGAGCTACCTCCAAGGGCCGATGGCGTACGTGAACACCGAACTCTTCCGAGATTCAACCGCTGCTGCCCGACGCGCCCAACCACGCTAACGCAGCATTGCCAATCACAACGATGAGCGTGGTTCGCCATCAGATCCTCCTGCATTTTCCGAGCGAAGTGGGCTGGACCCGGAGTCTATAGACGAGGCAGACCCACGGTCAGCAGTAGTTGTTACCCGTCTTCCGGTCCGGGCCTACCTGTTTCCGTGGGTTGCGCCAGCGTCTCTGTCGTCGAAAGGGGTGCAAGCCTATACTCGTGGTACCGGAAATCACTGCATTGCAGCGACGGGTCGTTGGAAAGGTCGCGGTCAGCCGTGGTCGGTAACCCATTCAGGAACAGCCACCGTTTCCACAAAAGTGAGGCTAAAGAGGGCCCTCAGCGGACATCCTGGTTGAAGCGCGAGGACGCCGCCATCGCCGACGGCCACAGCAGCCTCTTTTTCCTGGCGCACGATACGCCGCCCCCTCCCTCGGCCACCTGCATTCAGGGTCACGACCTTTTGCCGGGTGAAAACACCTGCAGCCACGGCCACCCAGTCGGTTGACCGTACCGGGCGATGGCCGCTTAGCCTTCTAATTCCAGACCGGAAGGCTGTGCTGCGTCCTGCGGCCGCCCTTTCAGTTCTCTTGCCATCGACATCTGGCGGCGTCATGAAAACATCCCGAGTGCCCCTTCTCAGCGCGTTGGCTGCGATGGCGCTGGCCCTGGGCGCGTGTACTTATTCAGAGCCGGCTCCCGCCCCCGTTTCCCTTGGCAGCGCGCCGCCTCCCACCATGTCAATCGATAACACCATGCGCGCTTTTGTTGACCAGGGCTCCGTTGCTGTGGTGGCGGAAGTCAGGTGGCCGGAAGGTACCTGGTCCCGGGCCTACGGCGTCCGCAACCTGGAGTCAAGGGAGGCGGCGACGCCCGAGGACCAGGTGTTCGTCGCCAGTATCACCAAGTCCATGACCGCCGTCTCGGTCATGAAGCTGGTGGAGGAGGGCCTGATCGGTCTGGACGATCCTGTGAACGGCATCCTGGACAGTTTCACCCCCGCACTCAAGCCGCCCGGACCTATCACCGTCCGGCAACTCCTGGGACACACATCCGGCATGCACTCCTTCCAAGAGGTCACCGAGAAAACCGCCGACGACGTCCCACGGGTCGTCACGGAAGACATCAGTACCCAACGGGCCTTGGAACTGACAGCCCAACTGCCATGGGACGCCCGGGACGTGGGCTCCTTCCGCTATTCCGATTCCAACTACATGGCGCTCGGCCAGCTCGTGGAGAAACTCCGGGGGCAGCCGTTTACCGAGGTGCTGCGGGCGGACGTCATTGATCCGCTCAAACTGGAGAGCACGTCCCTTGATCCGGCCACAGCCGCCAACCCCTCCGTCATACGGGGCTACATCACATACGACGGGGAACGCCTCGATATCACCGAAGCCCCGGGCATTCTGGGGTCACCTGCCTTCGGAGCGCTTTCCACCATGTCCGATATCAACGACTTCTATGCAGCCCTGTTCCGTGGAGACCTGCTGTCCACGGCTTCACTGCAGGAAATGATGAAGACGGAGGCCATCCCCCTGTTTGGCCTCGGACTGCGTAAGTGGAACCAGGACTGCGATGACAACCACCGGTTCGGCGGTTTGGGCGGGTTCTGGACCTACCGCACCGCCTCGGTTGCCAGCACCGACGGACGGTACCAAGCCAGCATGACCCTGATCCCGCCCCCGATGCCCACACCCCTTGAGGATCCGGAGACGGATGACAAGCTCAATCTGTGGGATGACCAAATGGTCTCCGCCCTCCAAGAGACCTTGGACCGGCTCTGCCCGTAGGCACGCCGACTGTGCCTGGCTTTAGCTTTTGGAGCCTTGGCGACCGGGAGGCGGGCAGCAGCTGGTTGCGCAGCCCGTAGGCTCCGTTTGTTTACTCTGCCGTTCCAGCGTCAGCTTCTGCTGCACCTTTTTCCGTATTCTGCTTTTGGGCATGACGTGTTCCGTATCGGGTCTGGCCGTTGTTGTGGTGATGTCCGTCCGGAGGCGCCCGGAGGAAGAAGAGCCTTTCGGGGCCTGGATCAGCCTTGGCGCGCCTTCATGCGCGGGTTCTTCTTATTGATGACGAAAGTGCGGCCGCGGCGGCGGACAATCTGTGCACCGGGGATTTTCTTCAGTGCCCGCAGGGAGTTTCTTACCTTCATGTTGTGCTCCTCAGTGATGTTGCTGTTGGTTAGTTCAGTCCGAAAGGATCAGGGAAAGAGGTGGTGCCGGACGCCATTTCCGCTTCCGTCAGTTCGCATGCCTTCAGCAGTGCGCGGATTTCGGCGGCGTCCAGTGCATCGCCGGTGACGGCCAGGACGGTTCCCCGGTCGCCGAATTCGGGACGCCATTCCAGTCCGGCGCCGTAGGGTTCCGCAGCCGGCACACCGGGCAGGGAAGGCCGTCCGGCCTGCCACAGGCCCGTGTTTTCCAGCCAGACACGTGGCCCAATGCCCTGGATGGAGATCCGGCAGGCCGGCGCTGACGCTACCCAGATCCGTCCGCGCAACCAGCAGCATCCCTGGGCGAGCGCTGCCAGGGCATGCCGGAAACGTTCCGGGTGCAGGGGACGCTCAACCTTCTGCACCACCGTGGTGAAAGGCGCAGAGGAGGCAATGGGGACACGGACCGAGCCTGGCACTGTCCGGGCTGCAGCGTCCGCAAGATTATGCCTCCCCAGCCGGATGTCCCCGCTGCTTTCGGTGACGGCGGCGTGCGGCGCCAGCTCTTTGATGAGCTGGACACCCCGGGCACGTGCCTGTGCATCCACCGGCACCAGGGCCGGATCGGCCAGCACCACCGAGTCGTTGAACAGCAGCTCCCCCATCAGGAACTCCCCCGGGGTCCGGTCATCCTCCGGGACGGGAGTAAACCCGGACTCGAACAGCGTGTGATGGTCCCAGATCTGGTCTTCCACTGCGTCAGGGGCACAGGCCAGCACCACCGAATCAACCACCAGGGAGTTCCCAAGACCCTTGCGGAGGGCCTGCACCGCGGTCTGTGAAGCCACAGCCGGAGGCAAACCCAGAATGATGCGCAGGCCAGCCCTCACCAACCGGGCCACGGCTGGCACCACGTCCAACCGCACGGTGCAGCTCAGGCAGCCATGCTCCAGCGTAGATTCCTCCCGCTCGATGCATCGGCCGTCCTGGTAGACCCGGCGGGCCACCACGCCGTCCTCCAACAGGTCATGAAGGATGACAAGGGCGCCGGGCGATCCGGCCGCCAGCGCGGCGCACGCCTGTTGGCGGCTAAGGATGTCAAGGGAGCTCACAACAGTCACAGGCATGACCCAGATGCTACATGAGAAAGATTCTCATTATCAATTGACGCGCTGAAGCATCCCCTGTCCCTCGAAAGCCCATAAGCGTATATTTGGCCCACGTCATCCGTGACACCATCCCCCGCAGCGGGGAACCGCACCGCAACAGCCACAATGAATGACTGGCATTGAAGGAGCCATCATGACCGAGGAAGTCAAAGCAGAACACACCCTCAGCGAGCACACGCACGGAGAAAGCGACTGCACCCATGCAACCGTCCAGCACGGGGACCACGTGGACTACCTGCACGACGGCCACCGCCACGCCGCCCACGAGGACCACTACGACGAACACGACGATCCGGCCGAACATACGGCCAGCGAGCACCGGCACGGAGGTGACTGCCAGCATGAAACGGTGCCCCACGGCGACCACGTGGACTACCTCCACGACGGCCACCGCCATGCCGAACACGGGGACCACTACGACGAGCACTGACCACCGGACGGGGCGCCAGGACGGGACCGCACCTATCGGCGTCAATTGACACTGATTCTCATTTACATGAGAATCGGTGACATGAAACCCCGTACCCGGCTTGTTCTCGCCATGCCCCTTTTGTCCGCCCTGTCACTGACGGCCTGCGCCTCTGGCTCCGGGGAGGCTTCCCCCTCGGGCACGTCCGGCGCAGGCGCTGCGCCCTTGAAGGTCATGGCGTCCTTCTACCCGCTGCAGTACGTGGTGGAGCAGGTGGGAGGAGACAAGGTGGAGGTTGAATCACTTACCCCTCCGGGGACCGAGCCCCACGACCTCGAGCTCTCCCCGGCAGCCGTGGCTTCCCTGGAAAACGCCGGCGCCGTGGTGTACCTTTCCGGCTTCCAGCCCGCCGTCGATGAAGCCATCAAGCAGGCGTCCCCCGCCCGCGCCCTGGACGTCTCGGAAGAAGCAACCCTCCCCGCCGGGCACTCGGAACATGACCACGGCACGGAAACCCAGACCGAAGCCGCGGCGGAACACGGGCACGCGGAGGAAACGGAAGCCGGCCACTCCGAGGAAGCCCACTCAGAAGAAGGCCACACGGAGGAAGGCCACTCCGATGAAGGCCAGGACCTGCACTTCTGGCTCGACCCCGAACGCCTCGCCCACACGGCCCACGCCGTAGCGGAGGAACTGGCCGACGCCGACCCGGCCAACGCCGCCGCGTATGAGGCCAACGCCGAAGCCCTGTCCGGGAAACTGACGAAACTGGATGAGGACTTCAGCCAGGGCCTGAAGACCTGCAAGACGCGCACCATCGTCGTCTCCCACGAGGCCTACGGCTACCTCGCGGACAAGTATGACCTGAACCAGGCCGGCATTTCGGGCCTGGCACCGGATACGGAACCGTCACCGGCACGGCTGGCCGAAATCGGCCAGGTGGTCAAGGATGAAGGGGTGAGCACCATCTTCACCGAGACCCTGGTCAACCCCAAGGTCGCTGAAACACTCGCCGCCGACCTAAACGTCAAAACCGCGGTCCTGGACCCGCTCGAAGGGCTGACAGACAACAGCTCCGACTACGAAAAGGTGATGCGCAGCAACCTCGAAGCCCTGCGCACCGCCCTGGACTGCGCCTAGGCCGTGGCCGCCCACCAGCCGCCCATCCGGACCCGGCAGCTGCAGGTGTCCGTGGAAAGCGGGACCATCCTGCACGGCATCGATCTCACCGTCCCGGAGGGCGAAGCCGTTGCGCTGCTCGGAGCCAACGGCTCCGGTAAATCGACCCTGGTCAAGGCGCTGGTGGGCATCGTCCCGGTAACCTCCGGAACCGCCGAGATCTACGGCGCGGACGTCACCGCCGCCCGACGCGCAGTCCCCTGGTCCCGGGTGGGCTACGTCCCGCAGCGGCTGGGGCCAAGCTCCGGGGTGCCCGCCACCGCCGTCGAAGTGGTGGCCTCCGGGCTGCTGGACAACCGGCGGCTGCGGATCGGCCGCGCTGCCCGCCGGAAAGCGCTGGAGGCGCTGGAGCAGGTGGGGCTGCTCGATCGCGCCCATGACAGCGTCCAGGTGTTCTCCGGCGGCCAGCAGCAGCGCGTACTGATCGCCCGCGCCCTGGTGCGGGAACCCGATCTCATCATTCTCGATGAGCCGCTGGCGGGAATCGACCGCGCATCCAAGGAGGCCCTCGCCCGCACCCTGGGGCGGATGCGTGAACGGGGCACCACCATCCTGGTGGTGCTGCACGAACTGGGCGAACTGGCCGGCATGGTGGAGCGGGCCGTGGTGCTGCGCCGCGGACGGGTCATTTTCGACGGCCCGCCGCCCGCAGCCGCACCGGGCCACGACCACCCGGACCATGACCACGTCCACGCGCACGCCGACCCTCCCCTGCCCGGGCATACCGTCCCTGACCTGCGATCGGAGTGGTGATGGCTTTCTTCGACGCCATGGCAACCATGCTCGCCAGCCCGCTGATGCAGCGCGGCCTCATGGTCGCTGTGCTGGTGGGCATCTCGGCGCCCGTCATGGGCACCTACCTGGTCCAGCGGCGCCTTGCCCTGCTGGGGGACGGGATCGGGCACGTCGCCCTGACAGGCGTGGCCATGGGCTGGCTCGCCGGAAGCGCGGCAGGGCTCACCCCCCACGACCTGCTCGCTGTCCCTGGGGCCGTCGTCGCCGCCATCATCGGGGCGGTGCTGATCGAAGTGGTGCGGGAAAAGGGCAAGACCAGCGGTGACGTGGCCCTTGCCCTGCTCTTCTACGGCGGCATCGCCGGCGGAGTGCTCCTGATCGGAGTGGCCGGCGGTACCGCGGCCAACCTCACCGGCTACCTGTTCGGTTCCATTTCCACCGTCACGGCGCTGGACGTCTGGCTCGCCGCCGGCCTGGCCGTGCTCATCCTGGGCATCGGCCTGGGATTGCGGCCAGCCCTCTTCGCCCTGAGCCATGATGAGGAATTCGCCCGCGCCACCGGCCTTCCCGTGCGGGCACTGAACATCCTCATCGCAGTGCTGGCAGCCCTGACGGTTTCCGTGTCGATGCGGGTGGTAGGGGTCCTGCTCGTCTCGGCGCTGATGATCGTACCGGTTGCCATCGCCCAGCTGACCGCCAAATCCTTCCGTGCCACGATGGGCACCGCCATGATCATAGGTGCCGCGGTCTGCGTTACTGGGCTGTCCATCACGTACTTCCACCGGCTGTCCCCCGGGGCCACCATCGTGGTCCTCGCTATCGGCGTCTACGCTGTTGTGGCCCTCGTGCGGCCCCTCCTTCCGCGGCCGAAGCAGGCCTCCGGCCCGCACCTGGATGCCGACGACGATCTGCGGCTTCACGAGGACGCCTAGCGTGGAGCGCCGGACCCGGCAGCGCTGCGCGCTTGATGAGCTGCTGAAGCGCACGCCGGAGTTCCGCAGCGCGCAGCAGCTGCACGCGAAACTGCGCGAGGACGGGGAATCGGTGGCCCTGGCCACGGTGTACCGGCTTCTGCAGTCCATGGCCCGGGAAGGCGAAGTGGATGTGCTGCGCAGCGAAGACAACGAAACCCGGTACCGCCGCTGCCAGCGCCAGGAACACCACCACCACCTGGTGTGCCGCCAGTGCGGATACACCGTGGAAGTCACCGAGACCGCCGTCCAACGCTGGGCAGATCGGACCGCCCGCCAGCATGGCTTCACAGTCGTCTCACACGCCGTTGAACTCCTCGGCGTCTGCGCCGGCTGTGAGGACAGGGGCTAGGCCTAAGCTCCTACTGCCCGTTCCCGCCCACCCGCCGCTACTTGCTTGGTAATGATAATCATTTGCAAGTACGATGGCGCGTTGGAACTTGAACATTTGGCGATATAAGAGGAGCGGACCATGCTTGGGCGCACGATGAGAATGGCCGGGGCGTCAGCGGCCGCGGTAATGATGCTGGCCGGCTGCGCGGGGGAAGGCGCGACCAAAGGCCAGGCTCCGGAGCAGCCGTTGAAGGTGGTGGGGCAGTTCGAGCTGCACAGCCTGGACCCCTCAACCAGCGGTGGGTTCTTCACCCGCCTGCAGGTTGCCGAAACCCTGGTGGACGCCGACAACCAGGGGGCACTGCGGCCGGGGCTCGCCACCGGTTGGGAGGCCTCCCCGGACAACTTCTCCTGGCGTTTCACCCTCCGCGAGGGTGCCAGCTTCCACGACGGGACCCCCGTCACGGCAGAGGCCGTCGCCGCTGCACTGGAAACCGCCCGGGGCAAAGCCGGCAGCCCCTTCTCCGCTGTCCCGGTGAAGGCCGTCACGGCCGAGGACGGCGCGGTGCGCGTGGACCTGGGGCAGCCCTATGCCCCGCTGCCCGCCGTGCTGGCCCACACCAGCACACAGATTCTCGCCCCCAGCTCGTATGGGGCCGACCGGACGGTCACCGATGTGGTGGGCTCCGGCCCCTACAAGGTGACCCGCCTGGAACAGCCGGGCACCATTGAGCTGGCTGTCTCCGAGCAATGGAAGGACGAAAAGCCGGCCATCACCGAAGTCCATTACCAGGCAGTAGGTAGGTCCGAAAGCCGTGCACTGATGGCCGAAAGCGGCCAGGCCGACGTGACCTTCGGGATGGACCCCACCAGCCTGCAGCGGATCAGGCAGGCCGGCAAGCAGGACATCGAACAGGTCACCCTCCCACGGAGCATCCTGTTGAAGGTCAACGCGGGCCACGAAATCCTGGGCGACGTCCGGGTCCGCCAGGCCCTGAGCCTGGCCCTGGACCGCGAAGCGATGGCAACAGCTTTGCTCCGGGACCCTGAGATGGCCGCCACCCAGCTTTTCCCGCCGTCGCTGCCGGAATGGCACCAGGACAACGCCGCGCCGCTGACCCACAACATGGAAGAAGCCCGCAAACTGCTCACCGAGGCAGGCTGGGCACCCGGAAGTGACGGCACCCTGGAGCGCGAGGGCCGGAAATTCTCGATCAGCCTGCGCACCTTCCCCGACCGGCCCGAGCTGCCTCTGCTGGCCACCGCCATCCAGGCGAAACTCAAAGACCTGGGCATTGCCCTTGACGTGAAGATCGGCAACTCCAGCGAGATCCCCGCAGGCCACCAGGACGGTTCCCTGGAACTGGCACTGTTTTCCCGGAACTACGCACTTGTACCCGACGCACTGGTGACCCTCGCGGACGACTTCGCTCCCGAGGGCGCGGACTACGGCGCCATGGGCTGGAACAATGCAGACCTGACCTCGACCTTGACCACCATGGCCACCGGCACGGGCACCGGCACACCGGAGGAGAACCGGCGGACGGTGACCGAAATCCTGCAGTCCGAACTGCCCGTAATCCCCGTCGCCTGGTACCGGCAAAGCGCCGTGGTGAGCAAGAGGGTTGACGGCCTGGTCCTCGATCCGCTCGAACGCTCCTGGCGGCTCACGGACCTCAGCTGGGCCAAGTAAAAGGGGAAAGAACTTCCGTGCACACACCCGCAGCGAGCCTGCAGGTCCTTTCCGGACCTGCCGCCCGCATCCTTCGCCAACGCACCGTCCAGGCGGCCGCCGTCGTCCTGCTGGTCTCCACAGCGTGCTTCGCCATTGTGCAGAACCTGCCCGGCGACATCGCCTTCCGCATCGCCGCCGGCCGCTACGGCTACGACCAGGTCACCGCGGCGTCAGCGGACAGCGTCCGCGCTGAACTGGGACTGGACCGGCCCCTCTGGCAGCAGCTTTTGGACTGGATCGCCGACCTGCTGACCTTCAACCTCGGAACCTCCCTGGTGACAGGGGCCGACGTCGCCGGGGAACTGGCCTTCTACCTGTCCAGCAGCACCCAGCTCGCCGTGGCGGCGCTGGCCATCGCCTTCGCCACCGGCGCCACCGCCGGCGCCCTGGCCGCGGCCAAACCCGGCGGCGCCATGGACCGGCTGACCAACCTTTGGGTCTCCGGAGCACGGGCACTTCCGCCGTTCCTCCTCGGCCTGGTCCTGATCCTGGTTTTCTCCGTCCACCTTGGGGTGCTGCCGGCCGCAGGGCACGGTGAAGCAGGCAACATTGTGCTGCCGGCAGCCACCCTTGCCGTGGGCCTCTCCGGGCTCTTCGCCCGCGTCACCCGCGACACCGTGGTGCAGGTCCGGGAATCGGGGTACGTCCACTTCGCCCAGACCAAAGGCCTTAGCGCCCGCCTGGTGTTCTTCCGGCACGTGCTGAGGAACACCGGGGTGACCCTGATCGCCTATGTGGGCGTGCAGGTGCTGATCCTGATCGAAGGCGTGGTCATCGTCGAAAGCCTCTTCGCCTGGCCGGGCCTGGGGCACGCACTGGTGCACGCTATTTTCTGGCGGGACATCCCCATGATCCAGGCCACGGCCGTGGCACTGGCGCTCCTCGTCGTCGCCCTTAACACGGCCGTTGACCTGGGCTCCGCCGCCATCGACCCCCGTCCGCGCCGCCGGGAGGTGGTCCTGTGATGCCCTCTATCCTCAGCAACCGGCCCGCCGGCGACAAGCTGCCGCGGCCGGACAGCTTGTCCGCCTCCACCCTGGTCCGCGGCCGGACCCGCTGGTTCGCCGCCGCCTCCGGGGCCCAGCGCGCCGCGGCGGTGCTGCTGGCCGCCCTGGTGCTCTTCGCCCTGGCCGGGCCGCTGCTCTGGCCCGGCCACGCGGTCCAGGACCTGTCCCGGTTCCTGGAAGCCCCCAGCCTGGCCGAGCCACTGGGCCGGGACCACCTGGGCCGCAGCGTCATCGCGCGGCTCGCCCACGCCACCCGCCTGTCCCTGCTGATGGCCCTGCTGTGCGTCGGCACCGCACTGCTGCTCGGAACCCTGGCCGGCATCACCGCCGCCTGGCGGGGAGGATGGGCGGACACTGTCCTTCATGGACTCTCGGAAGCGTTCATCGCGCTTCCGGCGCTCCTGGTGGTCCTCATTTTCTCGGCCCTGGCCAACGGCGAGCTGTGGTCACTGTACATCGGGCTCGCCCTGGCCCAGTGGGTGGAGTACTTCCGGATGATCCGGTCCCGCAGCGGGCTGGTGCTGGCCGGCCCGGCCGTGGAGGCAGCCGGGCTGCTCCAGCTCGGGCCCGTGCACATCGTGCGCCGGCACCTCTGGCCCGAACTGCGCCCGCTGCTGGCCACCATGGCGACTTTCGGCGTCGGATCCTCCATCCTGGCCCTGTCCACCCTCGGCTTCGTGGGAGTCGGCGTCCGGCCGCCGACGCCGGAACTGGGGCAGATGATCACCGAAGCCTTCCCCTACTACCATGAGGCGCCCTGGATGTCCCTGGCACCTGTCCTGGTCCTCATCACCATCCTCACCGGGCTCTTGGGCCTGCGAAACAAGGAGTCCCGCCCGTGACGATGCGCCTGAACGACCTGGTAGTAACCCACGGCCGGACAACCCTGGTGGAGGCGGACAGCCTGCACTTCACGCCCGGACGTCCTGTCACGATCGTAGGCGAGAGCGGTTCCGGCAAGTCCCTGCTGGCCCATGCCATCATGGGCACCCTTCCGGCAAACCTCACCGCGAGGGGAAGCCTCAGCATGGACGGGGAGGCGTACGACCTGTCCGAGCCCGGCAACAGGCGCAAGCTCTGGGGCCCGGTCATGTCCCTGCTGCCGCAGGAACCCATGCTGGCCCTGGACCCGACCATGCGGACCAGGGACCAGGTGGCCGAAGCCGCGGCCGGCTTCAGGACCGACCGGAAAAGCGCCAGGAGCCTCGCCGGGAGCCTGCTGTCCGCCCTGGGCCTGGCCCATGCGGCGGGCGCATTCCCGCATACGCTCTCCGGCGGCATGGCCCAGCGGGTGGCTTTCGCCGCGGCCACCATCGGCGGAGCCCAGGTCCTGATCGCGGACGAGCCCTCCAAAGGCCTGGACGAGCGTGCCCGGACGGAGTTGGCGGCACTGCTGAAACGGCATGCCAGCAACGATGGCATCCTGCTGACCATCACCCACGACCTGGAGCTTGCCCGTGAACTCGGCGGCGACGTCCTGGTGATGCAAAACGCCAACATCATCGAACACGGACCCGCAGGGCAGGTCCTCACCGAACCCGCCCACCCCTACACCCGGCGCCTGCTTGCCGCCGAACCCGCCAACTGGCGCCACGCCTGGGCAACGGCCCCGGCAGCACCGGAGCCAACAGGTCCGGCCCTGATCCGCGGCGAAGGGCTCGCCAAGGCCTTCGGGAAGCAGCAGCTCTTCTCCGGCCTGGACGTGGCTATCCACCCCCGGGAGCGGCTGGCACTGAGCGGACCGAGCGGCAGCGGCAAGACAACCTTGGGAAATGTCCTGCTTCGCCTGCTGCCCCCGGATGCCGGGTCAATCGAGCACTCCCCGGCGCTCCAGGGCGGCCGGCTGCAAAAGCTCTACCAGGACCCCGCCCTGGCCTTTCCATCGCGTGTGGCACTCAGGGATTCCTTCGGGGACCTCATCCGGCGCCACCGGCTGGACCCGGAACGCCTGGACGAGCTCATGGCCGCCCTGCGCCTCGCGCCGGCGCTGCTGGCCCGCACCCCCGGGCAGGTCTCCGGCGGGGAACTCCAGCGCCTGGCCATCATCCGCTCGATGCTCCTGGAACCGGCCCTGGTCTTCGCCGACGAACCCACCTCACGCCTTGACCTCATCACCCAGGAGGAAACCATGGCCTGCCTCATGGAACAGGTGGAACGCCAGGGCTGCGCCCTGGTACTCGTCACCCACGACAGCACCCTTGCCGGCGCCGTGACCCACCGCAGCATCCCGCTGGGAATATCAGAAGAATCTGTGGAAAGGGCCGAAGCGTTCGCCTAAACGGCAAAACGGCCGGGCACTGTCTCCTCCTGCTGGAGACCGTGCCCGGCCCTGGCCTAAACGGTTATGATTCATTTATTTTAAACTGTGGCCTGGGCCTCATCGTTGCCTGCCGCTAACAGCCGGAGGGCATTGCTAATGGAACTGACACCAGAGATGGCACGACATATCAACCGGGCAGCCCAAGTCATGAGCGGGCTTTCGCGGGCCGTATCCCAGGACTGCGGCTGGGTGCGTACTAATAGTGCTCTTCACGCCGAAATCCTCGAGCTCCAAAATGACCTGAGGGACTACGCCGCAGGCGTCCTGGGCTCCGGCGACATGAGCGAGCACCTGATGGAAGCGCACACCGTGGGGAACCAGTTGCGTGAGGTGTTCCAGTCCTTCGCGATTCCGGATCTGACAACTTCCACAGATAACCGTTCAGAGGGCCTTGATCCCTGCTCCGAATCAGTGCCGTCCTGATTTATTAGTTGCCGGCAAATCGAGGCTCGCGCTTCTCCTGGAATGCCCGGAATCCTTCGGCATAGTCCTCGGTCTTGCAGAGCCGCGCCTGCTCCGTGTTTTCCTCCTGCATTGCCTCCCACAGGCCCAGGCGCTGGTCCCGGATGTGCGCCACCAGCTCCTTGCTGGCCACAAACGCGCCCGTGGCACCGGACGCCACCCGGGCCACAATCTCCCGGGTGCTGTCCAGCAGCGTGTCCGCCGGCATCGCCCGGCTGAACAGCCCCTGCGCCACCGCCTCGGCGCCGGAGATCAGGTCCGCCGTGTAGATCAGGTCCAGGGTCCGGTGCATGCCCAGCCGCTCGGTGAAGTACCAGTGGCCGCCCGAGTCCAGAGTGGCGCCCAGCTTGGCGAACGGGGACCCGAACTTCGCGTTCTCCGCCACGTACACCACATCCGTGGCCAGCAGCAGCCCCAGCCCCACGCCCAAGCCGGCGCCCTGCACCGCCGCGAAGGTGGGCGCCGGGAAGGCCGCCATCTTCTTCAGCAGCGGCTCCACCAGCCCGCCCAGGTAGGCGGCGGCGTCGTCGCTCTCCGGCGTGACGTTCTGGATGTCGCGGCCCGCGCAGAAGGCGCGCCCCTCTCCCCGGAGCAGCAGGGCCCGCACGTCACCGCGCTCGGCGGCGGCAGCAGCGTCGTCGTACGCCTGCCGCAACTCGTTGAGCGCATGCTCGTCCAGCGAGTTCAGCTTCTGCGGGGCATCCAGTACAACTTCGGCCACGCCGTTGCTGATGGAAAGGGAAATCATTCAGGCTCCTTGGTTGAGACCGGGCAAAGACTTAGACGTCGAAGTCGACGGTGACTTCCTTGCTGGTGGGGTGGCTCTGGCAGGTCAGCACGTACCCCTTGTCCAGCTCATCCTGCTCCAGCGCGTAGTTTTCGTCCATGGTCACGCTGCCGGAGACCACCTTGGCCCGGCACGTGCCGCACACTCCCCCGGCGCACGCGAACGGCACATCCGGCCGGACCCGCAGCGCGGCGTTGAGGATCGACTCGCGGGCATGCGTGGGGCTGGCCACCTCGCCCTGCAGGCCGTCCAGCTTGAACGTGATCTTGTACGTCTCCTTGGACTCGTCCACCACCACGGGACGGCCGGCGTGCCCCTCCGGGCGGTCCGGCTTGCCGGACGTGAACAGTTCGAACCGGACGTTCTCCGGCTTCACCCCGCGCTCGGCCAGGGTGTCCCGGCACAGCTGCACCAGCTCGAACGGCCCGCACAGGAACCACTCGTCCACGTCGTCCGCGTGGATGGCGGTGCCCAGCAGCTGCTGGAGCTTCTCGGCGTCGATCCGGCCGCTCAGCAGCGGCGCGATCCGCTGCTCGCGGGACAGCACGTGGTGGATGGCCAGCCGCTGCGGGTACTTGTCCTTCAGGTCCGCCAGCTCCTCCAGGAACATCACGTCCATGGCGGCCTTGTTGGCATAGATCAGGTCGAACCGGGTGTCTGGGTTGGCGGCCAGCAGCGTCCGGGCGATCGCGATCACCGGGGTGATGCCGGAGCCGGCGGCGATGGCCACGAAGCTCGCTTCCCCGTTGGAGGCGACATCCCCCGCCAGCTCCTCCGGGTTGTTCATGGAGTTCATGCGGTTCTGCTCCACGGCCTTGCCGTCCCGGCCGTGCCTGGATACGAACGCGCCCATGGGGCTCATCACGTCCAGGGTGTCCCCCGCCTTCAGTTCGGCGTTGGCCCACGTGGAGAACAGCCCGCCCAGGTCCTTCTTGATGGCCACCCGGATCTCACTGGTGCCGTCCTCGAAGCTGCGCGGCTCGGCGCAGATGGAGTAGCTGCGGCGGATTTCCTTCGGTTCGCTGGCCTCGTCCGGCAGCGTGGTGCGCAGCGCAACGTACTGGCCGGGCAGGTAGTCGAACTGGCCGGCGAGCTCCGCCGGCACGTGGAAGGAGACCTCGATGGCGTCCTCGGTCAGCCGGCGCACCTCCTTCACCGCGAGGGTGTGGAAGGACGGACGACGGCGGCCGGTGGCCTGCGCCTCTTCGGCGGCGGTCTGGCGGACAACAGGCATGGGGCTTCCTTACAGGACTTTGAAGTAGTCGAACGGTTCCTTGCAGTCATTGCAGACGTACAGTGCCTTGCAGGACGTGGAACCAAAGCGGGTGAGTTCCCGGGTGTTCAGGCTGGAGCACTGCGGGCACTTGACGGCCATCTTCACCTTGACGGGGCCCTGGTGGCCGGCCTTGCCCGTGGGCGGCGCGATGCCATACTCCCGCAGCTTGGCCTTGCCGGCCTCGGTCATCCAGTCCGTGGTCCAGGCCGGGGCCAGGACCAGGTCAACCTCGACGTCGGTGTACCCCTCCTTGGCGAATGCGGCCTTCAGATCGTCGCGGATGGCGTCCATGGCCGGGCAGCCCGAGTACGTGGGGGTAATGGTGACCCGCACCTTCGGCGCGGTGCCCGCGGAGGCGGTGCCGGCGTCGTAATCTTCTACCTGGACATCCCGAAGGATGCCCAGGTCCTCGATGGTGAGCACCGGGATCTCCGGGTCGCACACCGTGGCGGCGATGCCCCACGCCTTCTGCCGCGGGGTCCGGGTCCGGGTTTCGAAGTCCGAGATGTACATGGCCGTAGTCACCAGCTGGCTCCGGGATGCTCGCGGGCCAGCACCTGCATCTCCGCAAGGATGTAGCCCAGGTGCTCCGAGTGCTTGCCGTGCCGGCCGCCGCCGGGGGCCGCCGGGACGTCCGGCACCTCCAGCTCGGCCTCGCGCAGGACCTCTCCGCTGAGCCGGTCGAAGTCCTCCCGCAGGCTGGAAGGCACGACGGCGGCACCCGCCTCCGCGAGCCGGCGCGTCAGGTCATCGTCCTGGAACAGTTCGTTGACGTACGGCCACATCAGGCGCAGGCCGTGGATCATCCTGGTTCTCGACTCCTCGGTGCCGCCGGCCAGCCGGAGGACCCACTGGGCGCTGTGGTCCCGGTGGTAGTCCACCTCCTTCACGGCCTTGGCTGCGATGGCGGCCAGCGTTTCGTCCGTTGATTCCGTGAGCCGGCGGTACAGCTCGAACTGGTAGTAGCTCACCACGAACTGGCGGGCGATGGTGGCAGCGAAGTCGCCGTTGGGCTGTTCGAACAGCTGGACTGAGCGGAATTCGTGTTCGCGGCGGAAGTAGGCCAGATCATCCTCGGATTTGGTGCTGCCGTCCTCGTTCGTCAGCCCGCCGCCGGCGTAGCTGAGGAAGGAGCGGGCGTGGCCCAGCTGGTCCAGGGCGATGTTGCCCAGGGCCACGTCCTCCTCCAGCTCGGGGGCTCTTGAGATCCAGTGGCCCAGGCGCTGGGCGAGGATCAGGGCGTCGTCGCCGAGGCGCAGGGCGTACTCGGCGATGTCCTCGCTGGGCTTGGCCAGGCCGGTCTTCACCTCGAGGGCGATGTCCTCCGGGCGGAGGGCGTTGCCGGGGGTGATGCGGGTGGCAGACGCGTTGCTGTCGCCGCCTGCCACGCCGGTGGAGATGTCACCGTGGCCGGTGGTCTGCTCGGGGCTTGCCTGGGCGTTGCTCACAGGTGCTTCACCCCTTCTGACTTGGTGTAGTACGTGGCGTGCCGGTAGTCCTTGCCCTGCGGCGACTCGAAGAAGGAGCCCTTGGAGTCTGGGTCGCTGGCGGCAATGGCTTCCGCGGGGACCACCCAGATGGAGACGCCCTCGTTGCGGCGGGTGTAGAGGTCGCGGGCGTTGCGGAGGGCCATTGCGGCGTCCGGTGCGTGCAGGGAGCCGGCGTGGACGTGGCTCAGGCCGCGGCTGGACCGGACGAAGACCTCCCACAGGCCCCAGGCGGAGCGGTCGTGGTGCTCCTGCGCTGCCGGCTGTGATGCCGGGGCCTTGGCCTCATTGGGCTCAACCGCCGGCGACGCCTTCGGGGCTTCGCGCTTGATTTCTGCGGCCGCGCTTGCCGGCTCTTCCGGGTTGCCGTGGGGACTCATGCTGCGTATTCCTTCTGCATCTTTGCTGATTGTTTTGCTCGCTGTTTGTCCGCATACGCGGCGGCTGCCTCCCTAACCCAGGCGCCGTCGTCGTGCGCTTCCCTGCGGCGCTCCAGGCGCTGGGCGTTGCAGGGGCCGCGGCCGGCGAGAACTTCATGGAACTCGTCCCAATCCAGGGGGCCGTGCTCCCACTTCTTGGTGTCCTCGTTGAAGCGGATCTGGTCATCGGGGAGGGTGAGGCCCAGGACCCTAACCTGCTCCACCATCATGCCGACGAAGCGGCTGCGGAGCTCGTCATTGCTGAAGCGCTTGATGTTCCAGGCCATGGACTGCTTTGAGTTGGGGGAATCGTCGTCCGGCGGGCCGAACATCATCAGGGCCGGGGCGTACCAGCGGTTCACGGCGTCCTGGGCCATCTGCTTCTGCTCGGGGGTGCCGTTGGAGAGCTCGAGGAGGATCTCGAAGCCCTGGCGCTGGTGGAAGGACTCCTCCTTGCAGATGCGGACCATGGCGCGGCCGTAGGGTCCGTAGGAGGCGCGGCAGAGCGGGACCTGGTTGCAGATGGCTGCGCCGTCCACCAGCCAGCCGATGGCGCCCATATCCGCCCAGGTCAGGGCCGGGTAGTTGAAGATGCTGGAGTAGCGGGCCTTGCCGGCGATGAGGGCGTCCATCATTTCGTCCCGGGTCTGGCCGAGGGTCTCCGCGGCTGAGTAGAGGTAGAGCCCGTGGCCGGCCTCGTCCTGGACCTTGGCCATGAGGATGGCCTTGCGCTTCAGGCTGGGGGCCCGGCTGATCCAGTTGGCTTCGGGCTGCATGCCGATGATCTCGGAGTGCGCGTGCTGGGAAATCTGGCGCAGCAGGGTCTTGCGGTAGGCCGCCGGCATCCAGTCCCTGGGCTCGATGCGTGAGTCCTCGGCCATGACGCGGTCGAAGTGGGCCTGGGCCTCCGCTTCTGCCGCTTCGCTGGTTCCGGCTGTTGGCTCAGCGGGCACTGACTGCAGGTTCTGCGCTGCCATGGTTGCTCCTATGCAATGACCTTCTGGGACGTGCGGAATTATTTACCGACCGTTCGTTCAGGATATGCGGAAGCATTTGGGGCCGTCAAGCGCCGCCCCCTCCCCTGCGACGCTCTCTCACTTATCACTGCTCTCCCTGCGACGCCCGCTCACTTATGACTGCTCTCCCCCGAACGCGCGCTCACTTATGGCGGCCCTCCTGGCGACGCTCTCTCACCTATGGCAGCCCTTTTCCCGACGCCGATGCACGCGTTCAACGGCCGGCGAAGAACTGAGCCACCAGCCTTTTCGGTGCCCGCGCTGCCCAGGCTTCGACGATGATCTCGGCCAGCTCGTCGCGCGCGATCTCACCCAGCCGCGACTCCTGCACCAGGACAGCGTTGTAGCCGTCGAAATGCGGAACGGTGAAGAAGGGAACGGACGGGTCCTCGACCAGGGCCGCCTTGGCGGCGTCATCCGGGACCACGATGACCAGCAGGTCGCGGTAGGGCTCACCGGTTTCCGGGTCCACGGCCGTTTTATGCGGCGCCCGGTACATGACAAAACCGCGCCCTTTCGGCCCGCGGGGAACCTTGTATGTTGGACGGTCACCCCAGGAAGTCCCAAGTTCAACTTCCGGCAGGCCGCTGCAGATGGCGCCAACGTCCCCGGGTACGGCCATGCGATCCATGGCGACAAGGTAGCCCCGCGTGCGATGAGGGGCAATACCGGAAGGTACGGCTGGTAGGTGCGTGCCGCCGTCGTACGCCCTCCTGGGCAGGCGGGCATATCCGGGTCGCCCGCAAGAGGCAAGTCTGGTTTGCCCCACTGCCCGGGCATATACTGTCCGCCTGTTTGGCCTTGGAGCATTCGGGAACATCTCACGGTTCAGTGAACCGACACCGGCGCCTCCGGACTTGCGATCCGGGAGGCGCCGAAGCCTCAATGAACCCTGTCAACATGCGCGGCATGGTTGGCGACCTGGAGGATGGATGGTCATGCGACGGTCCCTGGCACTGATACTTGCCCTCGCGTTGGCGTTCGCCCTCGTGCCCGCACTGCACTCGGGACCTGCCAGGGCCGAGCCCGGCCTGTGTATGGGCGCGCCGGGCGCCGACAGCACCGTCTACCCGGAAACCCGGCAGTTCGTGGACACCCAGTCGTGGTGGATGCCGGACGTTGACCAGCCCAACAACGCCAGCACCAACACCGGCCACCTCCACATGGGTGCGTGCATCCCCGAACGGGAAACCATCAGTTCGGGGAATCTCACCGTGAACGTACGGGTGGTCCTGCACGACAACCCGGGCACCGCCAACTACGTCTCGATGGTGTTCAAGACGTCGGACCGCGAAACCACTGTCCAGAAGTGCTATCTGCGGGCCGAAGCGCCGGACTTCAGCTGCCCTGGACCGTCCGACAAAGGAAGGGGCGACTTCGTCTGCAACGGAACCTGCGAGCGCTGGCTGAGCTTCTCGCAACCAGTTTCCCTGTTCAACCACTCGGGGCTGCAGGACGTCCGCTTCCGCGGCTTTGTCCGCGAGCCGGACGGCAAGGAGATGCGGGCCAACTTCAATTGGCAGGTCAACATCCAAAATGGAAGGTCCGGCTCGGACGTATCGGACGAGGCCTTTCTGCGCGGCAAGGGTTGGTACACGCGCGCCGGATACTGTGAGGCCTCGTTCCGCCCGGTTCCCCTTCCCGACGGCCCGGTGTCCGGCATCTGGAGTCCGTTGGTGGGCCTGACCACGCACTCCGGCAGTGACTCGCGCCCGGCGTCCCACTCCTTCGTTGCGATCGACCCCGACTTCCACGCCGTTCCGCCCAGCCCCGGAGCAGTGCTGGTGGATGCCGCAGGGCCATACGGGTCCGAGCCCTCGGGCGCGGCCCCCATCTCGATCGACACCAGGACCCTGTCCAACGGCGTGCACAAGCTGCACCTGCGGACGTCCTGCCGCGACGACAGGCAGGCGTCGACGAACTCCGGGGTGACCGTGGTTCCCTTTACTGTGGCGAACTGACGGTGTAAGGCGTGGGCGGAAAGGCGAGCGCCGCCGTCGCACGCTCCACCCTCCCTATTCCCCCACGCTCGACGCGTAAATTCACTCTCGACGCGCATCTGCCAACCCGCCGGCCAAATTCCGGCCGCGCCGCGTCGCCAGCAGCGGTCAGAGCCAAGTCTTAAGCATCAGGCTAGGGTGCGTTTTGCGGCATCCAGGATGACTTTCCGGAAGTTGCCCGCCCTGCTCATGACCGTCCTCTGCCGACTCGCGCCGGTCCCCTTGGCAAAGATCTGGCGGATGCTTTTCTCCACCAAAATCCTCTCTTGGGTTTCCGTCAGGGCCGGCCTGATGTGCTCCAGGAGCGCGTCAATGCACTCTTCGGCCGGACGGGGCCGGTTCAGGGTGGGATGGATGAGGTGGTCCTCGACGCCGTACCTGCTGGCCCGCCATGAGGCAAGACGAAGCATCTCGGCAGGCACAGCCGGGGAAGGCTTGCCCTCAGCCCACTCCTGAGCCGCAGTCTCCACCAGGGCACGGGCAATAGCGGCAATAGCTACGGAATGGGCCAGCTCGGTACAGACGTCCGGGACACGGATTTCAACCGTTGGATAGGTCGCCGAAAGGCGGGCGTCGAAGTAAATCTGGCCACGGTCCAAAAGGATGTTGCAGGAGAGCAGCATCTCCACTAGGTCCTGATAAGCCTGCGCCGAACCGAACACTTCGGTTGGTCCGGCAGTCGGCCACCGCCTCCAGACCTGATAGCGGTAACTCGCGTAGCCGGTGTCCTTGCCCTGCCAAAAGGGCGAGTTGGCGGAGAGGGCAATCAGGTTCGGAAGCCAGATCCGAATCCGGTCGAGGACCGCCACCCCCTCCTCCGGAGAATCCACCGAGACATGCACGTGTAATCCGCACATCAGTTGCTCGCGAAGGGCCAGCCCGAACCGCTCTTCCATGGCGAGATAGCGGGGAGACTGCACCAAATGAGGCAGTGCAGGAAGCGGTGAAGTTCCCAGGGCAGCGATACTCGCGCCGAAGACCGTCGCTTGCCGCTGTGCCTCGGCCCTGCCTTCCTTCAGGGCAGCAGCGAGATCGGACAGGCTGGTGAAAGGGGCGGAAATCGCTTCAACCTGCTCCCGCTGCACCTCGGTGGTCAAGGTATTGCCTTGCATTGCCGTCGAGGGTTCAGCGGCTCCCCCTGCCGCCCGCCTCGCCTTCTGCGCAGACGTTTCGGCAACCAGGTCCTCCCCCACGGCGGCGTGCATCCCGGTCTGGGAATCAACGAGGAGAAATTCCTCTTCCACCCCGAAACTTCGCATACCGCAAGTTTGCCCTGCCCGTTCACATCCGCCAATGGGAGGCCTCTCCGGATTGGTGGACTGCGGGAATGCGACGGATGTTGAGCGGGACCGGCAGCGGGCGGACAGCTCGAACTTTCCAGCTATAGGCCTGATAACCCCGTCCCGTCAGGGCTGGCTCAGCATCTTGCCGTGCTGCTGTTGTGGAGGGCAAGGTGACGGTTGCCAGGATTGCGGCAGCAACGAGCAGGCCTGCGGCGACCGTCAGGGCGCTGCCATACCCGGCGACCAGTACTGACGGGGCCCTCGTGGTAGCCAACGCCCCCGAAGACGACCGCCAGCGCGTCTACCGCCAGCTGATGATCTACGCCGGCGCCGTCGTACTGGCCGGACCGGTCCTCGCCTGGGTACTGCTGGTACCCACGGGCGTCATGTAGCCGGCGCCCAACCGGGAAGCGCCCCCTACTTTTCCGCCAAGTCGTCCGCCACGCGGCGCAGATCCTGGACCCAGCCGGTTGACCGGTTAGTTCCACTCACACCGGCCTCAAAGTTCGCCAGCGCCTCCGCCATGAGTTCCAGCGCTTGCGCCACGTTTGTTTTGACCGCGGTATAACCTTCATCCGCGCGGGGGTCGGTCGATGCAGACAGCAGCAGCTCCGCCCCGGATTTGATGACCAGTGAGGCTTCGTATTCGTTCACGCTGATACCCCGCATCTTCGAAATGTTCGACGGTTTGGACAGCTGCTCCGCCAGCCCAACCATACCCCCGGGCCGGCGGACGCCGGCAGAAGCCTATCCCCTGCCCTCTCAAGCAAGCCCGGCATGGCAACCGCGAGAGAGCAGGGGTGGGCGGACCGGAAATCGAGTAGCCGCCACTGGTGCGTCCCCCGTGCCTGGCGGGTACCGTCGGTAGAGGGTTCAGCCAGCAGCCCGTGACTGGGTCGTGGGCTGTCAGGGAGTTCGTTTTGTGGGCACGGAACTAAGGAAACATACGGCACGCCATCCCGGAGGGCCCGCCGAGGGAGGCGGTATTGTGCTGACGCCCCGCTGGCAGCCGGCACCCTACCGGAGGAGGCACGCAGCGCCCGCCGGGATCCTGTTGGATCTTCGGGCGGAAAGCCCCGCCGCATCCCTGAACCTGCTCCTCGAAGCCGCGTCAACAACCCTGCAGGAAGTGGTGGGATCCCCGTTCGACTGTGCCATGACCCTGCCACGGCGCCGCGGAACCCAGCAGGCGGTGGGATCGAACGACAGCGCACTGGGATTGGCCAGAGGAGAACAGGAACACGGGATCGGTCCAGTGTCCCAGGCACTTGCCGGAAGGGTGGCAGCCATCGCCAACGGGTACCTGCCGCATCCTGATTGGCCTGACTACTGGCGCATCCTGAAGCAGGCCGGCTACCGCTCAATGCTGTCCGTCCCTGTGCCACTGGGTTCCGGACGTTTCGCCGCGCTCACCCTTCTCTCTGCCCGGGACAACGTCTTCACCGCATCCGTCACCGCCACTGCCACGGCATTCGGCAGGAGAGCAGGCAACAGCTACGTGATCGCCGAGGAATTCAGGTCCGCCCGCTCCGGCGCCGACCAGTTGCGGTCAGCTTTGGACAGCCGCCCCATCATCGACGCCGCCTGCGGCGTGATCATGGCGCAGAACAAGTGCTCCTACGAGGCCGCTTTCGAGATCCTGGCCAAGGCCTCAAGCCACAGGAACATCAAGGTCCGGACGGTGGCGGAAGGCATTCTGCGCAACGTTTCCGGTGAGTCTCACACCGCACACCTCGACCGGCGGTAAGTGTCTGCACCTCACCTCACGTCGATGAAGACCGGATTCGCGTAGCCGTCGCTGCCGCGGAGGCGGACGTAGCAGGATTCCTGCACATCCCTTATGACGTGCCTGGACGTGGTGGTCGCCCACGAGCCATTTCAGCAAACAACGGAGGACATCGGAGTGCAGGGACCGCCCAGCTCAAGAACCGCACAATAAATCCCAAGAATGGCGATAACCCCTTTTCTTCGGCCTCGTTGCTTTCTAGGGTGGCCTTCACAGGGACTCCTTCAGGAGGACCAGCGGGCAGGATGCCGCAACCAGTACCAAGGGGAACAGGTGATGGACAGGGTAAGCCCAAGCACTCCGCTTGCAATGAAGCAGTCAACCTCACCGGCAGCGCCCGCCACGGACCGGCCGCATGTTCCCGTGCCCCCTCAAGCACCGACCCGAAAGGCGATCAGCCGCGAGCACCAGTTGCGGCAGCTCATCAACGACCTCTCCGACCTTGCAGCCAAACACCGCCCGCCGCAGCGGCAGAACCAAGCCAGCGCGTAGGGCCGCCCCGCGGTCAGCGAGGAGGGCGCTCTAGGTAGGAGGCGCAGCAGGGCGCATAGTGGGACTATGACAAGTCCTTACACCCGGGGTGATTCCTTCAGTTGCGGGGTCTCCCGCGAACACATCGAACGAGCCCTCGTATCCTCCGGGGCGACGGACGTTATCTTCAGTCAACGCGGCACCCGGAGCGCCATCGCGTTCAGGGGCGGCGGGAGGCAGTTCCGTATCGTCATCTCATTGCCGCAACCGGATGCGGCTTTGCCGATCCGGAAGGATGCAGCGGAGGGCCCTGCCGGCGAAGCGAAAGGAAAGGTCCTCGATCGCGCTGCCCGCAGGATGTGGCACGCCACGGCCATGGGAATCGATGCCAAGCTCGGAGCGGTGGCGGCAGGGGCCGCCAGCCTTGAATCAGAGTTCCTCGCCCACGTGGTCCTCCCCGGGAACCGCACTGTCCTGGACGAGCTCGAGCCCGTCATCGACTCGGCCTACCGGTCTGGACTGCGCCCCTCGTTTGGCAATACCGCGCCGTCTTTGCCGGCTGCAGACCAGCAGTTGTCCACCGTTCTCCCGCACCGGCGCACGCCGGCGATATAGCGCCGTGGCTGCCAAATATCTTGCATAAGCCCTGCGCCCCGTAAAGGCGCTTTTAGGGCGTACACTCAGGACTACCTCGGGAGGTCGTGACTGGACATCCGGTTCCCCGAGAAAAGAGCCCGTTTCCTGCCAGCACCCGCGAATCTGGGGAGCACGTAGATCGAGTCGCCTCGATGCTGACACCGCAGCTACTGGACAACGAGGGCGGACGTGACCGGAGCGCTTCGGCGAAACGGGAACCGGCAGCCATCCCAGACAGGCGATCCAGGCCCGGGTCCCTAAGCCCCAGTCACAGCCGTTCCGCGCTTTTCCGCGGATCCGGCAGTGCATCTCAAGGAACGTTGGCAGACGACATGACCGACAGCAGCATCCGCAACCAGTGGCACAGGCTTCCCTCGCCGGTAACCCAATGGCTGGTCGACAACCCCGGCTGCGTCATCCTCCCTCGGACCCTGTCTGCGGAGATCAGTGCCGCGACCGGTGAACCCCTGAGTGTTGACCCGCACGGCGAAACCACGCTCAGCCAGGATGACGTGGACTTCATCCGGATGAAGTCCCACGAGGCACAAAGCGGGGAGCCATCCACCGATTACCAGTTCTTTGACTCGGTGCAGCCCTAGCCCGGCGTCCGCCCGTAGGCCCCTAGCGGTGTGCTGATCAGATCGTGGCCAGAGCGTGCTTGGCGCTTTCCACCAGGACACGGGTCCCTGCCGGGACGTGCACAACTTCGCCGTCGATCTGGCACGGAACAGCGTCCCGCGTGGTGAAGGCATAGCTGCTGACGCTGGGCTGGTTTCCCAGCCCCAGCGTGACGGCGCGCAGGGTCATCAGTGCCATCTTAAGCAGCCCGGCGTGGGGCAGGGTTACCACCTCGAACCGCCCGTCGTCGGGCTGGTTCGATTCGCTCACGGTTCCGTACTTGGCCATCCGCGAAATGTTGGCCAAAATCAGGCTGTCGAAGCGGGCGGTGGAACCGTCGTCGCGGACCAGATCGAATGGTTTCAGCGCCCTGAGCGTCCGGGCGACGGAGAGGAGCTCGAGGATTTTCCCCTTTCCGCCCTGTTCAATTCCGATTGCCATCAGCGGTGTGAGCCCGAACCCCACATAGGAGTGGGCATACCGCGCCTCATCCTTGTGGGTTCCGCCGAACGTGACGCGCAGGAGGTCGATGCGGCGGACCCTGTTCTCTCGGATGGCCTCCGCCAGGGGCTTGACCGGCAGGCTCCGGTGGTGGTCGTTGGCATTACCCGCCGGAAGCACGGTACACACTGCATTGCTGCCGGGCACGTCCATCACCCCGTTGACTACCTCGTTGTACCCGCCGTCGCCGCTGACAGAAACAATCAGCGGGGCACCCCGCCCGGCCACGGAGCGCGCCAAATCGCGGGCGTGTCCTGAAAAATTCGTCGCCAGCAGCTCTATGCCGAGATCCGGCACGCCTGCTGCAAGGTCCCGCTGCACCTCATCGATCCGATCAGACATTCCGGGCCTGTTCGGATTGAAAACCAAGGTAATCCGGTCGTAATGGGCTGCCGGCGCCCGTTCATCGGCCATTGTGGATCGCTCCCAATCCCAGTTGCTTCAATTCCAGCCTAGCCGGTCACCCTGCGCCGGTGCGCCCAGGCCGTTGCCCTGCCGCGCAACGCACAAAAATTCGGACCCATCCTTCGGGTTTGTTGCTACGAACTGCCTTGGGAGCCGGTTCCTATTGCCCCCGGCGCCGAGCGTAAACACAGTTGGCAGGGCTTTACCTAGCAGGAGGTTTACAGACATGAGCGCGAATTGCACCCGGTTTCTTTCCGAATGCATCACCCGCGACCCGGAGAAGCAGTCGGGCCTCCGCGAAGGCGAACTGTACGGGGTGTACCTGAGCTGGTGCCTGCTCAACGGCGAGAAGCCGTGCCCTGACACGTCACTGTGGGCGGCTATGAGCCAGCAGGGGCACCGGGAGTCACAGAGTGCGGCAGGGCAGAGGGTGTGGCCAGGGCTGTCGATGACAGGGCCGGCGGCGGTGGACTACATTCTGGCGAGCCAACCGAGTTTGCTTTGATTCCTGAGAGCCGCGTGAACTAGCCGCTGGGGTGGTCTCCGCGTTTGGCGGCAGGTCCCGCCAGCTGTGCGGCCAGGCCGGAGAGCAGGATGCTCAACCCCTGGTCCAGCTCGGCGTCGCCGTCGTACTCGGCGAGGACCGGACCCAACGCACGCAGATGTGGAAAGTCCTTGCTCGGGAGGCGGTGCAGGCCCAGGCGCAGGATGGCTTCATTCTCGTCCGGATCCACGATGTATTCCTGCAGTTCGTTGAGGATGTGTCCGTAGAGGAAGCCGTAATAGGCGCGGTAGACGTGCAGGGCGTGGGCCGGGGAGAACCCGGCCTCTATCAGCAGGGAAAGAATCTGCTCCAGCGGGCGCAGCGTACCCAGCGGACGCAAGCCCAATGGAGTGGACAGGGGCCTGGTGACCAGCAGCGGCACGACGTTGGGATGACGCAGCGCCAGGAGCCGCAAATCGTGTCCGATCCTGCGAAGCTGGGCCTGCCAGTCCGGGTCGTCAGGAAAAATGGCCAGTTCATCGAGCACCACTTCGGTCACCCCGTCCAGCAGGGCTGCGCGGTTGGCGGCATAGCGGTAGAGACTCATGGGGTCGCGTCCCAGCTCCTGGCCCAGGCGACGCATGGTGAGGGCCTCAAGGCCTTCGGCGTCCACCAGCGCCAATGCGGTGGAGAGGACGAGTTCCCTGTTCAAGCGGGCCTTGGGCGGCTTGCTATGATTCAAGGTTTTCCGCTGGGAAGCCATGAAGATCCGTTCCTGTGGAGCATGCGGGCCCTCTGGAGGATCGCAATGTTGCTTATCCCTTAGTCTACGCGTAAAGTCTACAACGTAGATAACTTCCGGCAATGTTCCGGTACTACCCTCAATGTCCTGTGCAAGGCATTTGAGTTGGAAACCGCTGTAGCCGAACGGCGAACAACTGCACCGCAGTGAAACGAGCCCTTCAATGGCACATTCACACTTCGACCAGTTCCTCAGCGAAGCCACATACTCAGATCCGGATTCCGACTCCACCCTGGACGGAGACTCCCTGTACGGCCTCTACACCAG
The DNA here is from genome assembly GCF_059089885.1 of Arthrobacter sp. Y3221159. NCBI lineage: Bacteria > Bacillati > Actinomycetota > Actinomycetes > Micrococcales > Micrococcaceae > Arthrobacter > Arthrobacter sp. Y3221159. The sequence goes on along the minus strand of NZ_JBNHFC010000023.1, from coordinate 7,993 downwards.
CTGGTGCTGCCTGTCCGGGAAGACTCCCCAGGTGGAGCGCAGTTTCTGGGCTGCCATGAACGAGCGCGTCCTCACCGGGCAGCGTTTGAAAATGAAAGGCCCGGCTGCTGCGGACTATATTTTGTCCAGCTACCAGGCCGTGGTCTAGTCCCTGAATTCGACCGCATGACCATAAAAGACCCACGGAGCACACCTTGAGTACTGCACGGACTTTTCAAAGAATCGTCGTTATTTTCAACCCCAACAGCACCGGCGACGCGCCCAAGCTTGCCGCTGATCTCCGGTCCCGGCTTGCCGTGCTTCTCCCCTACCCTGCGGACGTCCAGCTTCGACCCACCGACCATGCGGGCCACGCCGTCGAACTTGCCCGCGAAGCCGCTCAGGGTGGCCAGGATGTCCTGGTCGTCTCCGTCAGCGGAGATGGCGGCTACAACGAAGTGGTCAATGGCGTCATGCAGGCAGGCAACCCCAACGCTGTCTGCGCGGTTATGGCCGCCGGCAACGCCAACGACCACCACCGCACCATAGCCACCCGGCCGCTGGAGGAAGCCATCGCCGGCGGCAGCGTGCGCCGCATCGACCTCCTTCGTATCCGCACCGGCAACAGTGGAGATGCCGCTGACTACGCGCACTCCTACATCGGATTCGGCCTGACCCCGGTCATGGCCATCGATTTGGAGAAGGGCAGCAAAGGAGCGCTGAAAGAGATGTTCTCTGTGATGCGCACCTTTTCAAAATTCAAGCCCTTTGAAATCCGGCAAGCCGACGGAAAACGCCGCAAGTTCGACAGCCTCGTCCTGGCCAACATCCCCGAAATGGCAAAATACGCCACCCTAAGCGAGGCCGACGAAATGGCGGCCGACGGGACGTTCGAAGTGGTGCTTCTCCCCCACCGGTCAAAGCTCCGCGTTCTGTTGACCGCTCTGCGGGCCACCACCCAGGGCTTGGGAGACCAGCCCAGCGTCAGCAGCTACCGGTTCACCACCCTTAAACCCATTCCGTACCAAATCGACGGAGAAGTGAAATCCGTTGCCGCCAATACGCCGGTGACGATCGAATGTGCGCCTGCCGCCCTGGCGACTCTAGGCTAAGGCAGGGCCGCCTTGATGACTGTATTGAAAGGAACACCGGTGAACGCCACGGGCGACAAAAAAGGGGAAGCCGAACCTGCATCCCGCGGGAGAGTGCTCGCGTGGTTGCGCCAGCCGCTGAGGCCAAGAGTGGTCACCGCCGCGTCCTTGACCTCCCACGTGCACTTCCTGGAAGGTCCGCCCTCGTCCTCCGGCCTTGTCTTCGTGCTGCTCCACGGCATCGGCATGTCCCACCGCTACTACCGGAAACTTCAGCTCCGCCTGGCACAGCACGGGGACGTCCACGCCATAGACCTTCCCGGCTTCGGCGGTACACCCACTCCGGACCGGCAACTTGGCGTCGCCGACTACGCACACCACATCGCGGCGGTCCTTGAAAAGGTGGGTGTTTCCCGGGCAGTGGTGGTGGGCCACTCGATGGGTACCCAGTTCGCCGCTGAGCTCGCGGTGCAACGCCCTGACCTTGTTTCCCATGTGGCGCTCCTGGGGCCGGTAGTGGATCCGGAACGCCGTACCGTCCTCCAGCAATCCCTTGCCCTGGGGCGTGATTCACTCATGGAAAGCCCCATGGGCAATGCCATGGTCTTCAGCGACTACGTCCGCTCGGGGATGCGCTGGTACCTCACCGAGCTTCCCGTCATGATGGCCTACGACCTTCAAGCCACCGTTGCCCTGGTAAGCCAGCCGGTGCTCGTGGTCCGCGGGTCGCGGGACCCGGTAGCGCCGCGGAACTGGTGCCACAAACTCGCCGCCACCGCTCCGGACGGGCGCTTCTTGGAAATACCGGGCAAGCCCCACATCGTTCAGCACGGAGCCGCAGCCCACACTGCCGCCGCTATCATCGCCCTGACCAGCGGCAATTGATCCTGCCGCGGGCACAAGGGGCACCCCCGCGGGCTAGGATGCCAGCATGGGACTCATCATCACGCTGCTTATTATCTGGCTTGTTCTGTCGATTCTAGGCTTCATTATCGAGGGCCTAATATGGCTGGCGTTCATCGGTTTGGTGTTGTTCGCCGCCACCGTGGTGTGGGGCTGGCTGAAGCGCAGGGCCCGCACGTAGGGCCCGCGCACCACCTCCCGCCCGCAGGACCTCAGGCCCCGGCCGGCCCCCCAATCCGTACCGGCCCGGGCCTGATGCCGTCCTGGCCGGCGGGTGTCAGGCCCGCCGCTGGTCGAAGCAGAATCCGCACGCGCAGCGGTAGGTGAGCAGGACGCCGTCGTCCTTCCCGTCGGGAACCCCCGCGGCTGCCGCGTGGCCCGCGGACACCAACTGCATCTCCTCGCCGCAGTGCATGTGCGTGGCCAGCATCCGCCGCAGCTGTGGGTCTTCCGGATGCCTCGTATGAACTGCTTTCTTAAGCTGTGCCATGACCGCTTCCTTTCAGCCCAGCGAAGCGAGGAGGTCGGCGCAGGCCTGCTCACAGCGTCGGCACGCTTCAGCGCACACCTCGCAGTGCCGGTGCATGGAGGCATGCTGCCCGCACTCCTCCGCGCAGGCCCTGCACGCAGCCCGGCATGCCTCGAGCACTGCGCGGGTCATCTCCGGGTCTGGGCCAGTCTGCCGGGTGAGGATCTTTCCGGTGGCCACGCAGATGTCCACGCAGTCGAGGTTGGTGCGGATGCACTTAGTCAGCTCGGCAACCATCTCTTCGCTGAGGCAGGCGTCCGCGCACGCAGTACAGGTCTGGGCGCACTCAAAGCACGCCTGGATGCATTCGGTGAGTTTGGCGTTGTCGATGTTTCGGGAACCCTGGGGGTGGGCGTCAAGCATGGATTGAACATGTGTCATTGGTCTGTCTTTCCAGGTTTGCCAGCGTTGGTGGGTTGAAACAGCGGGCGTTTTTATGTCCGGCTGACCGAAAGCTGGATGACCGTGAGCGCGGGAAGGTCCGGCTCGGACGGCATACCGGGGGAAAGAACCTCGCCACCTGTCTCCTGCAAGAGCATGGAGGGCTCATTCACATCGCCCGTCCTGAGCGGAACCGGTTCGCCGCGGGGTGCCTGCCGGCGTTCGCAGCAGCCCCGCTCCATGGACTGGGGGTCCAGCATCGGGCCGGCATGGTGGGTCACGGGGACAACCGAAGAGTCCGACGACGGCGGGGCACCCTGGCCCAGGGAGGTTGAGCCCAGCGCGGGTGCTTCGGTCAGCGGCCCGGCAGGGTCAACGGACTGGGCGGGCGCCGTCAGGAAGGGTCCGTGCCCCACAAGGGCATAGCGGCTGCCATGCGTGTAGGAGGCCGCTCCCGCCACGAGGAGGGCCAGGAGAATGCACACGAAGATGCTTCGCAGCGATACAAGGCGGCGAAGAATTTCCTGCGGAGTGCAGTAGACCGTGGCCATCGACCACTTCCTGGTGGACACCTGATAAGCCTAGCTTCGTATCCGTGCGGGACAGGTCACACCTGCATTACTTTTGCATCCCGGCCTGCACAGCGGCAGCCTGGGACTCGGCTTTTTCCAGGAGCCTCTGCCGTTCCGGGACCGAGTAGCCAGCGGCGCTGATGGCGCTGCGCATGCGGTTCAGGTGGTCCAGGATCGCCGCCCGGTGCCTTCCTCCCCGGTCGCAGCATGCGAGTTCGCGCAGGAGTTCCAGCAGGCGGTCTGCCACCACCGGATCCGCGGCGCCGTAGTGCCTTGTCTGGTTCATAGCCATGCCCAGCAAGTCCTGGAGCGCCGGAAGTGCCAGCACCACCCGGACGCGCCCGTCATCGTCGGTGATGTGCTCCGGGCCGGTTTCCCTGTCCACCAGCCGGCAGAGCAGGGCCGAGAGGTGCCCGATAACGTGTACCGCCGTGGTTGGGTCGTTGATGCCCGGGGAAAGCGCCCTGGTGGCGACGTCCACAAGCTGCCGGAAGCCGAACCCCACATCCTGAACACTGGTGCGTTCGAACCCGGTGGCCACGGCCGCGTTAACGGCGTCGCCCAGCATCATCCTGTCTTCCGGCCGCGTGCGCGCTGCCGGCTCCAGCGGCCATGCGGTCGCGAACGGGACGCCCTTCACCAGTGAGCTGCCCGGCTCCTTGTCCAGCCGCACCACAGCGCCTGACTCAACCGCCGCGTGCAAGAGCGCGTCCTTGTCGAACGAGGTGAGGAAGCCTGAGGACGCGGCTGTGATAGGGAAGCTGGCAACTCCCGGAAGCGGATCCGGCCCTTGGACCGGGCGGTCCTCCGGAAAGACCCGGTCAATGGTTTCCTGGGTTTCCATGTTGACTTTGCGCATCATGGTTTCCACCCGGATCTCCCGCGTAAGGTGCGCGAGAAAGAGCACCAGCCCCATCACACTGGCGATGGCAAGGGCGAACGCCACGGTAACCGAGATTTCCGGCACGAAGGGCGAATTTCCGCTGCCTTCGTCGCGGACGCTGCGGAGGACGGTCAGGGCGAACGCGAAGGCGGCCAGGAAGAGCGCCAGGGTGCCGTGCACGAACCGGTCAGCAGTGAAGGTCCGCAACAGCCGGGGCGAGAACTGGCTGCTGGCCAACTGCAGTGACACCACGGTAAGGGAGAAGGTCAGGGACGTCACAGTGATCAGGGACCCCCGCGATGGCCTGCAGGACAGACCGGCCCGCCTCCGGACCTCCACTAAAAAGAAAAACGCTGACGCTTTCGGGCAGTTGCCCGTCAACTTCCGAATCAAGGGCCGGCAGCGCTATACCGAGCGACACTGCCAGCGCGACCGCCAACGCAGGCAATGGCCACAGCTGGGTCCGGAGCGCATCCATCCAATGCGCCGCCCGCCCGTTCATGTGTCTTCCACCTGCTTTAAGGCTGCCTCAGCCATGGGCTCGCACTCTCCTTCGAGGGCCGGTGACGGGCTGGCAGCGTCACCAACCCCGTGTTGGCCTGCCGACGCCGGAACCAGCGATACTAAGCGTACTGTCCATAGCCGTCAGATGTCCGCGTTCCCTGCCACCTGCCTACCGAAGGAGCTTGACATTATGTGGTTTGATTCCTGGCCGGAGATTCTGCGCGTACTGGTTGTGGGTTCGGCTTCCTACGCTGCCGTAGTGGTCCTGCTGCGGGTCTCGGGCAAAAGGACCTTGGGACAACTGAACGCTTTTGATTTCATTGTGACGGTCGCTTTCGGGTCCACTCTTGCCACCATACTGCTCAGCCCGGATGTGGCCTTCTTTGAGGGGATGGCCGCGCTGGTGATGCTTGCAGGCCTTCAGTTCGTCATCGCGTGGGCGTCGGCCCACGTCACGGGCGCACGGTCCGCGGTAACGTCACGGCCTGTGGCGCTGGTGTTGTCCGGGGAACTCCAGCACGCCCAGTTGCGGAGGAACCGGCTGAGTGACTCCGAAATCCTGCAGGCGGTGCGCGCCACGGGCTCCGGGGACCTTGCGGACATCGCGGCGGTGGTGCTTGAAACCAACGGGACCATCAGTGTCATCCCCAAGAACAAACTTGGCAGCGGGTCGGCCCTCGGTGGCGTTCTCGGGACTCCGGGTTCCTGATGCCCGTGGCAAGCCAGGACGTCCCTGACGATTCCCCGGTTCCGCAGGCAAGCGACGCCAGGCTGGGCAAGGCGGAGGCCCTCGCCGGCCGGCTCGACAAGCCGATGGGGATATTGGGTGTCATCTTCCTCTTCGTAGTGCTGGGCCAGCTGGTGGCGAAAGACCCCGCACTGGCGAGCGCCTTCACGGTGATCGGTTGGCTCTTCTGGGCGGTGTTCGTCCTCGAATTCCTGCTCCGCGCCTACATCGCCGCATTCGGCAGGGATTTCTGGCGCAAGAACTGGTGGCAGGTGATTTTCCTGCTGGTACCGTTCCTGCGGTTCTTCCGGGCCCTTCACGCATTCAGACTGGTCCGCTTCGCCAGGCTGGCCCGCTACGGATCAATCCTCTCCGCGGGTGTCCGCGGTTCGCGTTCTGCAGGCAAGCTCCTGACCAGCAGGATCGGCTGGCTCGCCGCCGTGACCGCCGTCGTCATCCTGGCAACCAGCCAGTTCCTCTACGCCACCGGCGAGCACAGCTCCTACGCGGATTCCCTCTATGAATCAGCCATGGCTGCGATCACCGGCAGCGGGATCACCGGCACCAGCTTCTCCGCCCGCCTCATCCAGGTGCTGATGGCCATCTACTCCGTTGTGGTGTTCGCGACGCTCGCGGGTACCCTGGGCGCCTACTTTCTGCGTCAGAAAGATTCGGATAATTGACACAGGCCGGGACGCCTCGAGCTAATGCGACCACCACCTCGTGGGCCCGGCGCTGGGTGCACGGACGTGCCTTTGACGTGATGCTGCCCGGCCCTATTCAGGCACATAGGGTGCGTGTTGCTCCAAAGTGCCGTCGACAACAGCCACATCAAAGCTCGCCGTCTCACCCTCTGCCTGGATTGTCAGGTCCGTCCGCGCACCGGGCCTGGCCTCTGTGCTGGTGAGGACAAACCGCGAAGTGTCGAATTCCACCTTCCCGCCAGCCGGAATGGTCACAGGCAACTCGTCGTCATTGTCCCCGATGACCAGATCAAGGTCCTCGCCCGTGGTGTTGAAGATCGTTCCAAGAATCCGGCCGGGTTCATTCTCGGCTGCAGTAACAATAAAGACGCTCCGCAATTCAAGGCCGGCAAAATCCTTGTTCGACCCCACAGCGACCGCGTCGTGATCCTCGTCAGCGGGGGGTGTGCACCCCACCAGTAGCAGCAGCAGCGCCAGCACTGCTGTGAGAATATTCGCTGACTTCTCCATCAAGAGTGTCCTCCAATCTCAGCCGGCTGCCGATCAGGCAGAGTTCGCGGCGTGCTCAGCGGCGCGGGAATGGATGCGTCGGATAGGCGTACCCTGGGGCCCCGTGACGTATGAGATCGCGTCCACCGGGATAAATGGCTTCTCAGCGGACGCGTTCTTCTTCGGGATCGATGAGAAGGTCATCGACTGTTCCAATGTCTGCTCCGTCGCGGTCCTCAATGTGAGGAGGCCCACGGCACCATGCCACATCCTTTCTGGGGGTCTTTGCCGCCTTGGCGGTCCCACGACGTGTCAACGCTGTATCGGGGACGCCGGGTGATGATGCTCCCTTTAACCGTAGGTCCGTCCCGGGCCACGGGCCGTTACAAGGGCGTCAAGAATACTGCAGTGCCATCACGACTGAGTAACACCCCTTTGTCCGGACGAACCGGGTGCCTAGCCTGAATAGTGAAGGCATTTCCAGAGCCAAAGAAGGCGAAGTCCAATGCCACTGTCCGACGACGAGCGCAGGCGCCTTGAGGAGCTTGAGAACCTTCTGAGCGCCCAGGATCCCTCCCTGGCCCGGAACCTGGAAGCAGGCAAACCGGCCGGATCGGTCCCGCGCCGGATGATACTCGCCATCCTCGCGGTCCTGGCGGGCCTGGTACTCGTCGTCGTGGGCGTCGCAACGCAGATACTGCTGATCGGTATTGCCGGCTTTGTGCTCGAGTGCGCTGCTGCCTACTGGCTTCTGGATGGGCTGGGAATTTCGTCCTGGAAAGTCGAACCTCCTGCCCGCTCGCGTGCCGGAAAGGGAAAGGACTTCCGGTAACCCCTGCAGCCCTTAGTACCCGGCCAGGTCGCGCTCGCGCACAAGGCGGCCGGCCGCCGCGGCCAGGGCGACGGCGACGGCGGCGAGCAGCACGGCGCCGGCCGGGTCGAATGCCTCGGCGGGCATCGCGGACGAATGCCGGAACGGGCTCAGGTCCTGCAGCCACACCGGCAGCCCCAGCAGGTCCCCGAACTGGCCCAGTACCAGCCCCACGGCCAGGAATCCCCAGCCCACCGCACTGGTCCACCGCGACGCCAGCGCGAACACCAGCACCGTCACCGCGGGAAAGACCAGCGCCGCCGGAACATGGGCCAGTGCCGCCGCAAAGACGGTGGCGGCGCTGCTGCCCCCGGCTTGGGAGACGGTGAGCACAGCGGCCGCCGCGGCTCCCGCGGCGGC
>NZ_JBNHFC010000022.1:0-61139 GCF_059089885.1 Arthrobacter sp. Y3221159 | reverse complement strand
GCGCTGATCCTCAGACAACGAACTAGACGCACGCATAAAACTGCTCCCCGGGAGTCGGAACTGAATTTCTCAGTCCAACTCCCGGGGAGCAGTTCAAAATCCGGGGCGCCCCTGGTGTTGGTGAGGTCAGGACTCGGCGCCGCCGTGCAGGGCGTCGTCGCTGCTGTCGTCCTCGGGTCCGGTGCCGCGGCCGCCTTCGCTTTGGTCGGAGAGGTCCATGTTGCCGCGGGCCTCGTCCATGGTGGGGCCCCCGGAGGGAACGCTGTAGGTGTCCGGGCGGATGCCGTGGGACTGCTCCTCGATCAGTGCCTGTTCCTCGCTGAAGCGGATCACGTTCGCTTCGTCGCCGGCGTCGCCGGGAACGTCCTCACGGACCTTGGAGGGGTCGGGAACGATGAAGCCTGCCTCAGGTTCTTCTTTGGAGTTGCTCATTTCCATTCCTTCCTATCGGGTGGTGCTATCTCTGGGACGTTCGGCGAGGTCCACCTTGACGTCCCGGGTCTCGTCGCCGCGCTTGACGGCAAAATTCACGGTGTCGCCCGGATTGCGGCCGCGCAGTTCGGACAGGAGTTTCTCGGGCGCCGTAAGTTCCACGCCTTCCATCGACTCCAGGACATCCCCGGGGCGGATCCCGGCGCGTCCGGCCGGGCCGTCCTCGGAAACGGCCAGCACCAGCACGCCGGAGACCTGCTCGATGCCCAGCTGCTCGGCGATCTGTGCCGTCAGCTCGCCCGGGGTGAGGCCCACGTAGGCGTGTTCGGCGGTGCCGTCGGCCAGGAGTTCCTCGGCCACTTCCACGGCGGTGGCGGCCGGGATAGCGAAACCGAGGGCTACGGCCCCGGCGGACGGCGGGATGTAGGCCTCGCTGATGCCGATAATCTCGCCGCGCATGTTGATCACGGCGCCGCCGGAGTTGCCGGGGCTGATGGGGGCATCCGTCTGGATCAGGTCCACCAGGGACAGGCTGTTGGACGCGGACCCGGGAATCGAGCGGTGGAGTCCGGAGATGATGCCGGCGGTGGCGGTGTTCTCGAAGCCGAGCGGCGAACCGAGCACCACCGCGCCCTCACCCACCTTGGGCAGGGTGGTCTGGTACACCGGTTTGGGCAGGCCGGTGCGGTCGGCCTGCACCAGCGCGAGGTCCGTGACGGGGTCGGTGGCCCGGACGGTGCCCTCCACCCGCTGGCCGTCCGCGAAGGCGACCTCAACCCTGGTGTTGCCGCGGATGACGTGCTCGTTGGTGAGGACCAGGCCGTCCTCGGAGTACACCACGCCGCTGCCCAACCCGCCTTCGGTGAAGATGGTCACCACCGACGGCGCAAGGTTCTCCACGAGCTGCGGGATGCCGCCCGCCGCGTCCTCCCCGGCGGGCGCGGGCGCGGAAGCGGCCGGGCTGGCTGCAGGGGTGTTGCCGGAGTCGGCGGTCCCGCTCGGCGGGGGAGGAGGCGAGCCTCCTGTGCAGGCGGAGAGCACGACGGCGGCACTTAGCGCCAGTGCGGCGGCGGCGGTCCTGGGCGGACCGGGACGTCTCCGGGTGCCCAGGGCCCGGCTGCGGGGCCCCGGATGGATGGCCGGGCTCATTGACTACCTCCCCTGCGGACGGCGGCTTTCTACCACCGTAGCCGGGGAGCAGGGCAAATACCAAGCACGCTTAGTATTTGCCGGCCCGCAACGCGGGAAGAGGCGCTGGCGGGCTAGGAGTGGCCGTGCAGCCCGTCGAACGCCATGGTGATGACGTCGTCGGCGAGGCGCTCCGGTGACAGCGAACCGCCGGGCTTGTACCACTCCACGATGGAGTTGATCATGCCGAACAGGAGGCGCGTGACGGTCCGGGGATCGATGTCGGTGCGGAGCGAGCCCTCGTCCCGGGCCGCCGAAATGAGGGCCGCCACCTTGTGGTCGAAGGTGCGCCGCCGCTCCAGGGCGTCCCGTTCAATTTCCGTGTTGCCGCGCAGGCGCAGCAGCAGTGTCACGAACGGCAGCCGGTCCACCAGCACGGCCACCGTCTGGCGCAGGACAAACTCGAGCCGCGCGTCGGCGGCGCCGGACGTTGCCTCCGGCTCCTCGAGGATTGACTCAAGCCCGCCGAGGGCATGGTCAAGGGCGAGCTTGAGGAGGTCGCCCTTGGAAGGCACGTGGTGGTAAATGGCCGACTTCGAGATGCCCAGGTTCTCGGCCAGGATGCCCATGGAGGTGGCGTCGTAGCCGTGCCGGTTGAAGACGTCCACGGCTATCCTCAGCACGGATTGCTGGTCGTAGCCGGGGCGGCCGCGTTTGGCTGATCCGTTGACGGCTGCGCCGTTGGTACTGGTTGTCTGGCTGGGCATAGGTGCTAGTTTCTCACGAACGGTCGGTTGGTCCGGGCAGGCCCCGGGCCGGACAGCCCGGCACCTCCCGTGCGGCTATCCCTTCGGGCGCAGGTCGTAGATGCGGCGGAGCTTGCCGTTGGACCGCTCAAGCGAACCCGGTTCCACCACCGCCACCGTGCACGAAGAACCCACGTGGATCTTGATCTGCTCCTTCAAGGTGCGTGCCGCCGTCGCGCTCTGCTCGGCGGTGACGTTGTCCCGCCGCTCGATCTTCACGGTCAGCTGGTCCATCCGCTGCCCCTCCGGCCGGGTGAGCTCAAGCTGGAAGTGCGGGCTGAGCTCGGGGATGCGCAGCGCGATCTCCTCGATCTGCGACGGGAAGAGGTTCACGCCGCGGAGAATGATCATGTCGTCGCTGCGGCCGGTGATGCGTCCCATCCGGCGGTGCGCGGGGCGGGCGGTGCCGGGCAGGAGGCGGGTGAGGTCCTTGGTGCGGTACCGGATGATGGGCAGCGCCTCCTTGGTGAGCGAGGTGAAGACCAGTTCGCCGTGCTCGCCGTCGCCCAGGACGTTCTCCCTGCCGGGGACGGGATTGAAGGGGTCGATGATTTCGGGGCGGAAGTGGTCCTCCCAGATGTGGCTGCCGTCCTGGGTCTCCACGGCCTCGCCGGCGACGCCCGGACCCATCACCTCGGACAGGCCGTAGATGTCGCAGGCCTTGATGTCCATGGTGACTTCGAGTTCGTGCCGCATCTCCTGGGTCCACGGCTCGGCCCCGAGCACGGCGTACTTCAGGGACGTGGAGGTGGGGTCGATGCCCATGTGTGCCATGGCGTCTGCGATGGTCAGCAGGTAGGTGGGGGTACAGAGGATGGCGTCCGGCTGGAAGTCCTGGATGAGCTGGATCTGCCGCTCTGTCTGGCCGCCGGACATGGGGATGACGGTGCAGCCCAGGGCCTCGGCACCGGCGTGCGCGCCCAGGCCGCCGGTGAACAGGCCGTAGCCGTAGGCGTTGTGGACCTTCATGCCGGGGCGGATGCCGGAGGCGCGGAAGCAGCGGGCAACGAGCTTTGCCCAGTCCGCCAGGTCCTGCTTCGTGTAGCCCACCACGGTGGGCCGGCCGGTGGTGCCGGAGCTGGCGTGCACGCGGGCCACCTCGTGCTGCGGCACAGCGAACATCCCGAACGGGTACTCCTGGCGCAGGTCCTCCTTGGTGGTGAAGGGGAAGTTGCCCAGGTCTGCCAGTTCGCGGAGGTCTGACGGGTGGATGCCGGCGTCGTCGAACTTGCGCTTGTACAGCGGCACCCGCTCGTAGGCGTAGGCAACGGTGTGCTGCAGGCGGCTGAGCTGGAGGGCCTCGAGCTCGTCCCGGGAGATGGTCTCCTCGCGGTCAAGGACGGCATCCGCCGACTGGGCGGTTGCTGCGGCGGGCGTTTCGGGGGCATGCAGGGTCATGGTTTCCTACTTCTTGGGGATGGTGCGGCTGCGTCCGCGGAACTCTGCAACGAGTTCGCCGGGGGTGCCGGAGGTGGGGGATTCGGGCTGGTCCGCGTCGGCAGCGAAGATCTGGATGTCGTACAGGCCGCTGCGGCCGGCGCTGGAACGGCGGTCCGCGACGGCGGTCAGCACCTGGCCGCGGAACGCGGGCTTGAGGAAATTGATGTCCACGCCCGAGGCCACGGTGATGGTGTTCTCCTCGCCGGGCGCCGGGTTGATGGGGTTGCACGCGAGGGCGAAAGCGGTGTCACCGAAGGCGAAGATCATTCCGCCGTGGGCCATGCCGAAGCCGTTGAGCATTTCCTGCCGGAGGGACATTCGGATGGTGGCGTGGCCGTCGCTCAGGGAGAGGACCTCGATGCCCATCCACTCGGAGGCATAGTCGTTTTCCAAGATGGGGTGGGGTGGCCCGGAAAGTGTTGTTTCAGCCATGCGTCATTGCCTCCAGCTTTATTTACCGAATGTTCATTAGGTAATCCCATGAGGGCGTCCGGTGTCAAGGGAGGGCGGGCGTTCCAGCCCGTTTACTCCGGCTCGGGAGACCCTCCCAAGCCGGGACACGCCGTCGTCCACGGCACGATGGGGAAGCGCTGGAAAAGCAACCGGGCGGGAGCGAACGACGGCGGCCCCGTCGAAGTGCCGGCAGTCCCGTTCCGCGCCCATCACCACACCTCCCGGCGGGCAAGCGGTGCCGCAAGTCCCGGTGCAGGTGCAAGGATGGAGGGACCGGCAGAAGCAGAACAGCAAAGGGCGGACCATGGCCAAAGGCATCTACGTCAGCGCAACCACTCCCGGATCGGGCAAGTCCCTCGTGGCCCTGGGCCTGGCGGACACCCTGCACCGGCATGCGGACAGGATCGGCTTCTTTAAGCCCGTGGTGACCGGCCCTTCCGCCGCGGATGACCCCATGGTGGCCCTGATGAAGTCCCGGTTCGCGCTGGAGGACGAGCGCTGCCGCGGCGGCCTGACGTTCCAGGAAGTGCGGAGCCTGCTCGCCGAGGGAAACCGCGAGGAGATCGACTCCCGGTGCGTGGAGATCTTCGCCGACATCTCGAGGCACTGCGACGTGGTGATCGTGGAGGGAACGGACCTGACCGGCCAGGACGCCGCCGTCGAGTTCGACCTCAACGCCCGCCTGGCCAACAACCTTGCCGCCCCGGTGGTGGCCGTGGTGGGCGCCAAGGGGCGGACCGTGGCGGAGGCGGCCGCCGCCGTCGAGGTTGCCCGGAAGGAGCTGTCCGCGGAAAAGTGCGCGCTCCTGGCCATCCTGGTGAACCGCGCGGACCCGGACCTGGTGGACGCCATCGCCGCGGAGGTTAAGGTGGGCGCGTCCGGCCGTCCCGTGTACGTCCTGCCCGAGCTGGAGGAGATCGCGCGGCCCACCACCGGCGAGGTGGCCACGGCGCTCGCCGTACGCCAGATCGCCGGCCGCCCGGACATGGAGCGGGACGTGAAGGACATCAAAGTGGCGGCCATGAACGTGGGCAACTTCCTCAACGTCCTGGATGAGGGCGCCCTGGTGATCGTTCCGGGGGACCGGGCAGACGTGATGGTCGCATGCCTGGCATCGTCCTTCTCGCCCGAATTCCCGGTGGCGTCCGCGCTGATCCTCACCGGCGGCCTGGCACCCGACGCCAACATCTACCCGCTCCTGGCGCAGGCGCCCTTCCCGGTATTCGCCTCCCGGGAGGACACCTACACCACTGCGAAGCGGGTGTCGGAGGTCCGGAGCGAGATCTGGTCCGGGCACCGGCGCAAGGTGGCCTCGGCCGTGGGACTGTGGTCGCGCCGGGTGGATGAGACCGAGCTGGTGGAGCGCCTGCACCTGCCCCGGCCGGAGCGGATGACCCCGCTGCGGTTCCTGCACGAGCTCATCGAGCGGGCCCGTTCGCAGCGCCGGCACGTGGTGCTGCCGGAGGGCACGGACGTGCGCATCCTGCGCGCTGCCGAGATCCTGCACCGCCGCGACGTCTGCGACCTGACCGTCCTGGGCCCGGAAACGGACGTCCGTGAGCTGGCGGCGGCCCGGGGCATCGACCTTTCCGGCATCAACGTGGTGGACCCGGCAACCTCGGACCTGCGCCAGAAGTTCGCCGAAAAGTACGCGGAACTCCGGGCGCACAAGGGCGTGGACCTGGCCAAGGCCCTGGAGATCATGCAGGACGTGAGCTACTTCGGCACCATGATGGTCCAGCTGGGGGTGGTGGACGGCATGGTGTCCGGCGCGGCCCACACCACGGCTCACACCATCCGGCCGGCGCTGGAGTTCGTGAAGACGCGCCCCGGCGTGAAGATCGTCTCCTCGGTGTTCCTGATGCTGATGCCGGACCGCGTGCTGGTGTACGGCGACTGCGCGGTGAACCCGGATCCCAACGTGGAGCAGCTGGCGGACATCGCGCTGGCCTCCGCGGAAACCGCTGCCCAGTTCGGGGTGGAGCCGCGGGTTGCCATGCTCTCCTACTCGACCGGCGGCTCGGGCTCCGGTGAGGCGGTGGACGAGGTGCGGCAGGCCACCGAACTGGTGCGCCAGCGCCGGCCGGACCTCGCCGTGGAAGGGCCCATCCAGTACGACGCCGCCGTGGACGCCTCTATTGCCGAGTCCAAGATGCCGGGCTCCACCGTGGCCGGGCAGGCGACGGTGTTCATCTTCCCGGACCTCAACACCGGCAACAACACGTACAAGGCGGTGCAGCAGAGCTCCGGGGCCGTCGCCGTCGGGCCGGTCCTGCAGGGGCTGCGGAAGCCGGTCAACGACCTTTCCCGCGGCTGCACCGTAGAGGACATCGTGAACACGGTGGCCATCACGGCCATCCAGGCGCAGGCGCCGCTTTCGTAGGACGGGTTAACGGACGACGGCGGCACCCGGGTGGGTGCCGCCGTCGGACCCCGTAATGACTAGCTGTTGTCCGGCTTGGCCAGGCTTTCTTTGTCCTCTTCCTTGGCGGGCTCGTCTGACAGGCCCTGCGGGGTCAGGTCCAGGCCCTCAGGGTTCTCGGGTGCCTGCGGCGCCTCGCCCGTTTCGCCGGCCTTGGGACTGCCGGTATCGTCCAGCGCGGGATTGGCGCCCTCGACGCCGGTGGGTTCCTTGCTGCCGGATCCGGCGCCGGTGTGGAGCGGCGCGGTGCTGCTGGATCCGGTGTTGGTGGGGTCGTTCTCGTCGATCGAAGTGGGCTCGTTCGTCATTGGAATGTCCTCTCGGCGTGGTCCAGCCTGTCCGCCGACTGTAGGCACAGCCCGGCCCGATCCGCAAGGAATCCGCCGCCGGAAGGGACGCACATATAGTGGGGACTGAACCGCTGGCGCAAAGGCTCAGGAGGCCCCGCATGCTCGTCCTCGTCATCAACTCCGGCTCGTCCTCGCTCAAGTACCAGGTGCGTGACGTCGCGGCCGGAACCGTCCTTACGGAGGGCCTGATCGAAAAGATCGGGATGGGCAACGGGGGAGAAGGCGACGGGGAGATCGTGGGCCCGCGGGACCATGCGGCAGCGTTGGAGCAGGTGGACGAAGCCATCCACCAGGAACTGGGCGACCTGCAGCTGGGGGCGGTGGGGCACCGGGTGGTCCACGGCGGCGAGCGGTTCGCCGAGCCGGTGCTGATCGACAACGAAATCACCCGTGCAATCGAGCGGCTCAACCCGCTGGCGCCGCTGCACAACCCCGCCAACGTCCTGGGTATCCGGGCCATCACCAAGAAGTGGCCGGACATGCCGCAGGTGGCCGTGTTCGATACCGCCTTCCACCGCACCCTCCCCGAGCACGCCTGGCGGTACGCCGTCCCGGACGAGCTCTACACAAACCACGGCATCCGCCGCTACGGCTTCCACGGCACTTCCCACGAGTACGTGACGCGCCGCGCCGCAGCGCTGCTGGACGTCCCGGTGGAGGAGTTCGACGGCGTCATCGCGCACCTGGGCAACGGCGCCTCCGTGACGGCCATCCAGGGCGGCCGGTCCGTGGACACGTCCATGGGCTTCACCCCGCTGGAGGGCCTGGTGATGGGCACCCGCTCCGGCGACCTGGACCCCTCCATCCTGGTGTTCCTGGGCAGGGCCGGCTGGACCCCCGAGGACATCGACACCATGCTGAACCGCGAATCCGGACTCAAGGGCCTGGCCGGCAACAACGACATGCGCTCCGTGGTGGAGGCCTCGGAAGACGGCGATGCGCGGGCAGCGACGGCGCTCGCGGTCACCTCCTACCGGCTGGCCAAGTACATCGGCGGCTACCACGTGGCGGTGGGTGGAGCCAAGGCCCTCGTGTTCACGGCGGGGATCGGCGAGAACTCCCACCAGTTCCGCGCACTGGTGGCGGACAAGCTGGGCGCTCTGGGAGTGGAGCTCGACGGCGGCCTGAACGCGGAGCGGTCCAAGGAACCGCGCGTGATCTCCACGCAGCAGTCGGCCATCCCCATCCTGGTGGTTCCCACCGACGAGGAGCGCGCCATCGCGGAGGCGACGGCCGCCGTCGTGAATCCCTAGGCCCGGCCCTTGAGGATCAGGTTCCAGTAGATCTGCGGGAACATGTCCCGGTCCACCACCCAGGACAGCTTGCTCTCGTTCCAGGTGGGCACCCGGGGGATGGTGGGCATGGGCCGGTACCGGTCGTCGAACTCGGCGAACACCACTGTGTCGCGTGAAACGGTAAACGGGCACACCGAGTAGCCGTTGTACTTCTGGGTCAGCGGCTTGCCCTTCCGCGCCGCCACCAGGTTCTTCGCCAGCACCTTGGTCTGCTTGCGCAGCGAACCTCCTGACTTGGAGTTGGTGGTGCCGGCGGCATCCCCCAGCGACCACACGTTGTGGTACCGGATGTGCCGCAGCGTCTGCCGGTCCACCTCCACGAAGCCGCCCTTGTCCCCGGCCGCCGGCAGGTCTGTGGCCTTCAGCCAGTCCGGCGCCGACTGCGGCGGCACGCCGTTGAGGACGTCGTAGTGCAGGGACTCCTGCTCACCGGTCTCAACATTGCGGATGTTGGCCGTCTGGCCGGCGGCGTCCACCGAGACCAATTCGCTGTTGGTCCACAGTTCGATCCCGTACTCGGCGATCTTGCGGTCCAGCTCCCGGTCCACCTCCGGCACGCCGAAGACGGTGGGGTAGGGCTGGACCATCACCACGCGGATCTCGTCCAAGACGCCCTGCTCCTGCCAGTAGTCGCAGGCCAGGTACATGGGCTTCTGGCTGGCGCCTCCACACTTGATGGGCCCTGCCGGCATGGTGAACACCGCGGTGCCGGAGGTCAGCCCGCTGAGGAGCGTCCAGGCCTTGGGGGCCAGTTCGAACTCGTAGTGCGAGGCGCCGTGGGGGGAGTGAACGGCCTCGGCCAGTCCGGGCACCGCGTCCCAGTCGTACTGCAGGCCCGGGCAGACCACCAGCTGCCCGTAGGCCACGGTGGAGCCGGACGCGAGCGTGACGGTGTTGGCGTTGGCATCTACGTCCACCGCGCTGTCGCGGATCCAGGTGACACCATTGGGGGTCACGGACTCCTGGCTGCGGACCGCCTCCTTGGCCGACGCGCGGCCCCCGGCGATATGCGAAAACAGGGGCTGGAAAAGGTGGTGGTCCTTCGGCTCGATGAGTGCCACGTCCTTGACCCCGTAGCGCTCCAGCCGCGCCGCCAGCGAGACGCCGGCATTGCCGCCGCCGATGATCACCACCTCGTGCTGCCCGGCCACGGCGCTACTTCTTCTCGGTCAGGGCGGAGGCCTTGTGCGCGGCCCGGGCACCTGTCTTGGCCGATTCCACCACATACTGCGGCTCGTCCTCGCTGGCCCGGTGCGTGTGGCCGTCCAGCTCGAAGTCGCTGGTTTTCTTCTCGATGATCTTGCCGTGCGTCCTGCCCTGCGACGTATTCCACTCCACGGATGTTCCCTTGCTCAACGACATTTGTTCTCCTAGCTGGGGTTTGCGGTGGGTTGGGGCTCCACGGCGGGGGCCGTGCCCCCAGTATCCGCCGTTGGCAGCGGTGTCTCAACGGGTGCGTACGACGGCGGCGCATCACTTGTCGCAGGCTGCGTTGCCGGGGCTGGTGCCGGCGCCGTTCCTGCCGGAGCCGGTGCCGTCCCACCCGGTGCCGGTTGGGAGGGAGCCGCCGTGCTTCCCGCTGGACCGTCTGTTCCCGCGGGGGCCTGCGCCGCGGAGGACGTGGCGGTACTGCCCGTGTTGCCGGAGGCGGCCGGAGCTGCTTTGACGATGGCGGTGATCTGTTCCTTGTACGCTGCGAGCCGGGCCTGGATTTCCGAGAGTGGAACGTTTTGGAGGTTCCGCCCGTATTCGGCAATCTCGGCCCACAGGGCGTTGAGCTGCGCCAGGCTGTCCCCGTCCAGAGGTCCGTCAAGCGTAAGGACCAACTGGCTGGCCAGCGCGTACGCAAGGCAATCGATGCAGTTGTAGTTCGCGGCTGCGGACCGGTTCTCCGGGACGATGACATCCGCCTGGCCAACGATGAGGACCACCTGGAAGCCGACAGCCACCGCCGCGCAGCCGCTGCAACTGGCGAACGCGTAGGCCTCGTTGCGGGTATCCACCGGCTCGCCGTCCTCGGCCCACACCAGGGCGAAGGCCACGCTGTAGGTGACCGAGCCGCCGGCGGTATTCACGGCCAAGGCCTGGTTGCCGTCCTCTTCCGGGGCGGCGGGCCGGTCGAACGGGAACACCCAGGAGGGGGCGGCCATGACTGGATCGCCCGTGGCTGCGGGCGCGGCGGCTGCTTCCGCCGGCACCAGCACCATGGCCAGCTGGGGATTGTCGCGGGTTGGTTTCGGGCTGCCTTCAGGCCAGAGCGCAACAGTGCGTCCGCTGCCGCCCTCGCGCAGCGAAGTAGTGCTGGCCTGGGGAAGGACTGTTGCGGTGGCATCAGCCAGCGTGCCGCGCTCGTAAGGCTGCACCGGACGGTACGTCCCGCCGTCGGGCCACCATGCCCACGCGAGGCCGGAAAGCAAAGCGGCAATGGCGGCCATGGCAGCCGTGCGCTGCAGGGCCTTCCCGCGGGTCTTCTTCCAGAGGCCGGTGACCAGCTGGCGCAGGAGCCGGACCAGGATGTACAGCATGCCAAGCATTGGCAGTGCGACGGCGCCGATCGCGAGGACCCGTACGGCGGCGCCGGCCAGGTCACCCGCGGCCAGGCCCGCGGCCAGCATCTCCTGCTGCGTGACCACGCTGTCCCAGGCCGTTGCCAACAGCCGCGGCAGTGCGATCACCATGACGGCCAGGCTGAGGAGGAGCAGCGGCACGGTTACCAGGACCCAGAGCGCCACCACCGCTCGGGCCCACGGCTTGAGCACGCGGTTTTCAGGCTTTCCCCAGTGCCACGGCAGCAGGCCCAGCAGTGTGGGCCTGATGCGCTGGAACAGGTCCGGGACGCCGGTGGTGTCCGCCAGGATGTGGTACCCGTCGAACCGGACCAGGGGGAGGAGCTGCCGGACCATCTGGAGGATCTGGGTCACCACCACCAGCAGCAGGGCATCGAACCCGGTGGCCCACCAGACGCCCATGATGGCGACCGCCACGATCGCGTTGAAATAGAGCCCGCCCAGGTCGGTGCGGAGCCTGCCCCCGCGGCCAAGCCGGTACGAATCCGTGACGTCCGTGAAGAAGGCGGGCCAGACCAGATACAGCCCTGCCCCCATGGCGCCTGGTGTTGCACCGCCCTTGCGCGCCGCGGCGGCGTGGCCGAACTCGTGGAACCCGGCCGAGAGGATGGTGATGGCGAAGATCAGCAGCAGCAGCCCGGGATTGGCGAAGGCCTCGTGCGTGGCGGAGCCCAGGCCCTTGACCATCAGAACCCACCAGCAGGCTGCAAGGAACGCGGCGGTAACGGCCACGATGATCAGTGGGTTGAAAAGCACTGTGAACGGGCCCGTGATCCTGCGGGTGCGCTCCGGGTCCGTCACGGTGTAGCGGAAGCGCATGCCCAGCAGGGGGTCGGCCTTGCGGACCTCGGGTTCTGACCCGTCGGCCAGGCGCAGCAGGCCCATCGGCAGCAGTTGCGAGTCCATCAGGGTGCGCACGTTGTCGGCGCTGACCTGCCGGCCCGAGCCCTGGCTCGCGTGCCGGGCAATGTCCTCCACGTCCCGTGTCCCGTCAGCCGCCTCCAGCACCAGATAGAGCAGGCGGGTCAGCTGCAGTGTCTGGCCGTCCGAGCGGCGCACCAGTGAGGGCGCTTCGCGGTAGCCGGACCCTTCGGACTGGCCGAGGAGCTGGACACCGCCGGCCCGGGCCGGAAACTTCCGCGGGTGCCTGGCAGCGGGGGCAAGGGACGACGGCGGGCCGGCCTGGGAGCGCGGCCCGCCGGTGACGTGGCTCATTTGGGCTTACTGCTGCAGGTCGGACTGCTGGTCGGCAGAGGCGTTGGCTGCGCCGTCGATGTTCTGCGAGATGATGGCGTCCTGCTCGGCCACCGCGTAGGCCTGGCTGTCGATGGAGCCGATGTTCGCGGCGACGGCGGCATCGATCGGGGCGGCCACGTTGGCGTTGGCTGCGACAGCACCGTTGATGGGTGCGGCGATGTCCGCGTCCGCGGCGAGGTCCACGTTGACGTTGAGCAGGTCCCCGTCCAGGGCAGCTGTGGGGTCGGTGGGCAGGGCGCCGACGTCCGGCAGGCTGCCGTCGGGAAGGACAGTGCCGCCGTCGACCGTTTCGGTGGCGTCTGGGGTGCCGCCGTCGATGGTGTCGTTGCTTTGGTCGATGGTGCTGTCCTGGGTGGACTCGGCGTTCGCGTCGGCGGTGATGCCCTGCTCGATCACCACGCCCTGGTCGGCCAGCGCCTGGGCGTCGGAACCGAAGGAGAGGATGTTGGCCGAGGCGGCGGCGTCAATCGGTGCTGCCACGTTGGCGTTGGCGGCGACGGCCAGGTCGATGGGTGCCGCGGCGTCGATGCCCAGATCGAGGTCCGCGTTCAGGTCCAGGACCGAGGCAACCTCCTTGTCCGGCAAAGCGGTGGCCTGCTCCGCGAGCAGTTCATCATCAGTCAGGGGACGCATTTCATGTTCCATGTTTCTGCAACCTCCGGTACGCGCGGGTTGGCCTGCCCCCAGCGGGCAGCCCTGCGCGAACCAATAGTAAGCATGATTAGCATTTTGGCGTACAGTCGGTTGCCAGTGTTAACGCACGTCAGATGCTATTGACAGGAGTTGGAGGCAGGTCCAAGCTGGCGCTGTGCCTGCCTTCCTGCCGGCAGAGCCGCCGGCATCAGGCGCCCTTCAAAGGAGAACCCAATGCCTGTTGTAGAAGAAAGCGTTGTTATTGCCCGGCCGCCGCAGGAGGTCTTTGACTTCGTGTCGAAGTTCCAGAACGTTGCGGTATTCGATTCCTCCGTCACCTCCTCGGAGCAGGTGGGGGACGGCCCCCTGGGCGTCGGCACCCGCGGGCGCGGTACCAGCAAAGTCATGGGCCGGCAGTTCGACTGGACTGTCGAGGTCACCGAGTTCGATCCGCCCCGGCGCATGGTGTCCCGTTCCGTTGAGGGCAAGCTGGACTTCACCATCACTTTTCAGGTTGAACCGGCCGACGGCGGCACCCGCCTCACCCAGCGCATCGATGCCGCATCAGGCCTGGGCGGCGTCTTCGGCAAGCTGGCTGATCCGTTGGTGGAGCGCGCGCAGGGGCGGACGGTCCGCGCCAACCTCGAAACCCTGGCGGAGTGGCTGGCAGAGCACCCGCAGACCTGAGTGGCCGGCGGAAGGCCTTACTTGAGCCCCGCGCCGGGGAGCAGTTCGGTGGCGCCGAGGGAATCGGCGATGAACGCGTAGTCCCACGCCCGCTCGCGCCACTGCACGTACCGGCCGGAGGCGCCGCCGTGCCCGCCGTCCATCTCGATTTTCATGAGGATGGGCTCGGATCCGGTGGTCCGGTTCCGCAGCTCCTGCACCCACTTGGCCGGCTCCACGTACAGCACCCGGGTGTCGTTGAAGGATGTGACGGCCGCGATCTTCGGATAGGCCACCTCCCGCACGTTCTCGTAGGGGGAGTAGGACTTCATGTACTGGTACACCTGCGGGTCCGTGATCGGGTTGCCCCATTCCTCCCACTCGAGGGCGGACAGCGGCAGGTCCGGGTCCAGGATGCTGGTGAGCGGATCCACGAACGGCACCTGCGCCACGATGGCGGCGTACTTTTCGGGTGCGATGTTCGCCACCGCGCCCATCAGCAGGCCGCCGGCGGAGCCGCCCAGTGCCGCGATCCGCGCCGGGTCCACCCAGCCCGAGCCGGCCAGCCAGTCGGTGGCGGCGATGAAGTCGGTGAAGGTGTTCTTCTTGGTGAGCTTCTTGCCGTCCTCGTACCAGTGCCGGCCCAGCTCACCGCCGCCGCGGATGTGCGCGATCACGAACACCACGCCGCGGTCCAGCAGCGAAAGGCGCGCAATGCCGAAGCCCGGATCCATGCTCAGCTCGTAGGAGCCGTACCCGTACACCAGGCCCGCCGCCGTCGAATCCTGCTTGACGCCCTTGTGCCGCAGCACCGAGAGCGGGATCCGGGTGCCGTCCGCCGCCGTCGCCCATTCGCGGGTGGCCACGTAGTCGCTGCCGTCGTAGCCGCCCAGCACCGGGCTTTCCTTCCGCAGCAGCAGCTCGCCGGCGGGCTGTTCCGGGGTGGGCAGGACGAAGTCGTAGACGCGCGACGGCGTGAAATAGGAGGTGTAGCCCAGCCGGATGACGGGGGCCTCATAGTCTGATCCGCTGACGCCTGCGGTGTAGAGCTCCTCGTCGAATGCCGGCTCCACCGGGGATTCTTGTGCCGGCGTGCCCAGCCCGGCGAGGCCCATCACCTGTACCCGTTCAATGGTGTCCTTCCGGATGGACACGATCAGGTGCGTGGCGGTGACGCCCGCGCCGTTGACCCGGACGTCGTCGGAATGTGCGACGACGGTCTGCCACGTCTGCTGGGCCAGCGGCTTCTCCAGCTCGGCCGGATCCGCCAGCGAAACCATGGAGTTGATGGCGCCGCGGTTGTGCGTGAGGAGGATACGCTCTGATTTCCCGTCCGGGCCCTCCAGCAGGAACGGCTCGGCCTCGTAAAGGACCCGCTCGTTGCGGGAAATAACCGTCCGGACGGTCCCGGAGGGGTCGTCGAAACGGAGCAGCCGGGTTTCGCTGTATTCGGAGCAGCCGATGCCCAGCACCAGGTAGCGCCGGTCCGCGGAGAGCTCAAAGCCCAGCCACATCGCGGCGTCGTCTTCCTGGTAGATAACCACGTCGTCGGTGACGGGCGTGCCCAGCACGTGCGCCTTCACCTGGTACGGGCGCCAGGAATCATCCACCACGGTGTAGAAGATGCGCGCGCCGTCCGGGGAGAACGAGACGCCGTAGAAGACGTTCTCGATGACGTCCGGCAGCAGTTCGCTGGTGCGGAGGTCCTTGATCCGGAGGGTGAAGCGCTCGTCGCCGGAGTTGTCCACGGCGTAGGCGTAGAGGTTGCCGTCCACGGTTACGGCCGAGCCGCCCACGGAAAAGAAGGGCTTGCCTTCAGCCTCGACGTTGCCGTCCAGCAGGACTTCCTCACCGGGAATCGCGACGCCGGGCTCCACGGCCGGCGGGGTCCAGTCGGCAATCCTGTCCCCGGTGTCGGAGGCCCTGACCCGGCACTGGATGCCGTATTCCTTGCCCTCCACGGAGCGGCTGTAGTACCACCAGTCGTCCTTGCGGTGCGGAACCGAGAGGTCGGTTTCCTGGGTGCGGCCCTTGATCTCCTGGAAGATGGCTTCGCGGAGCGGCTCCTGGTGGGCGGTGACCGCTTCCTGGTAGGCGTTCTCGGCCTTCAGGTGCTCCACAACCTCGGCGGATTCCTTGTCCCGCAGCCACTCGTAGTTGTCAACGAAAGTGTCCCCGTGGTGCGTCCGCTCCAGGGGGACCTTCCTGGCCACAGGCGGCGTGGCGGCGGACGCGGGCGTGCTGGCGGAATCCTGCAGCGGAGTGGAGGTCATGCCTTCAATATATCCACCGCCTCCGCGAAAGGCCGGGCCCGTTCGCTACCGGGGGACTGAACCAACGACCGCCGTCGCGATGCCCTGTCACTTATGGTCCCCAAACTGAAGTTTTGACGACCATAACTGACAGGGCAACCGGCCGGGACGGGGGCCTAGTGGCCTTCAGGCGGCAGGCGTATCCTGATCACGCCAGGCACATCAGCCACGCGTGAGAGGGGAAGTTTATGACCATCCCGCCAGTGCACGAACCCGAGCCGTTTCCGCCGGAACCAGGCCCTGAACCCACACCGCCAGATCCCACCCAGCCCCAGCCCGGGCATCCGTCCCCCAACCCGTTCCCGGCGCCGCCGTCTCCCGGCCCGCTGCCCGTGCCCGATCCGGGGCCGGCGCCGCTGCGCCCGGACCCAACCCGGAGCTAGCAGGGACCAGCCGGAGGGGGCCTTCCGCGGACCGTGGGAGGCCCCTTTTCCTTGCCCAAAACCGGTCCAAAAAAGTTGCAAATTTCCTTCCTGCACCGCTTGCGGATCTGCTTTTGCGGTGCTAAAAAATCTATATCAGCCAATACAGATCGGCTGATACTCGAAACGATGTTGGACCATCTCTTACGAGGAGGGAAGCCATGTTGATGCGAACCGATCCGTTCCGCGAGCTGGACAGGCTGGCCCAGCAGGTCCTCGGAACGGCAGCGCGTCCGGCAGCTATGCCGATGGACGCCTGGCGGGAGGACAAGGAATTTGTCGTGGCCTTCGATCTGCCCGGCGTCGCGGTGGATTCAGTGGATCTGGATGTGGAACGGAATGTCCTGACGGTGCGGGCCGAGCGGCCTGACGTTGCGGGCAAGGACACCGAATTGGTCGCCTCCGAGAGGCCGCGCGGCGTCTTCAGCCGCCAGCTGATCCTCGGGGACACCCTGGATGTCGACAAGATCAAGGCAAGCTACGATGCCGGTGTCCTGACGCTGCGGATTCCTGTCGCCGAAAAGGCCCAGCCGCGGAAGATCGAGATCGAGACAAAGGGGACAAAGCAGGAGATCGCGGCCTAGTTCCCTCCAGGGATCGGGACGTCGGGTTCTCTGTTGACTGCCATGATGGGGCGGGTCGCACCGAGTGCACGCCACAGCGCCAGACAGCGCATCGGCAGCGTCAACCCGTACTTCCCGATACGGTGGCCCCCGGCTCCGGCCGGGGGTCGTCCAAAGTTACCGGCGGGGATGCCTTGTCTTGGTCCGCATGCTGGTGCTAGAACAGGGTTACCGGGAGGATCCGAACGCGTTGTATCTGCCAGTTTTGGGCGGTTTGCCTTTAAGGAACGCCACAGCGCCGGTAGCGCATCGGCAGTTGCGAGTGATCCCCTCCGATACGATGGCCCCCGAGCTTCCAAGCAGGGGGCCATCCCTTTGCGCACGGGCAGGGTTTCCTTGTCCCGGGACTCAGGTGTTCAGTTCCAGCATCAGCGCGGGCAGTTCGTCGGCGAGTTCGCGGGCAAGGAACCCGAGCGGGCCCATCCTGCTGGCCAGCCGGTCGGCAGCCGCCGCGTGCAGGTGCGTTCCCCAGCACGCCGCCTGTGCCCCGCTGGTCCCGCGGGCCTTCAGGCCGGCAATTGCCCCGGCCAGGACATCCCCGCTGCCGGAGGTCCCCAGGCCGCCGTACCCGGTGGTGATCTTCCACAGCTCCGGTTCCCCGCCGCCCTCCGCACCGGGTGGCTGGGCAACGATGCCCTGGCAGCTCACCACGGCGTCGAACCGCCTGGCAACAGCGGCCACGTCGCTTTCCAGGTCCCCGAGGTCCCGGCCCAGCAGGATCTCCGTTTCCTTCGGGTTCGGGGTCAGGATCAGCCGTCCGCGCCACGGTTCCAGCTGCTCTTCAACCTTGGTCAGGCCGCCCAGGGCATAGGCGTCAAGCACGACGGCGGCGCCCCCTTCACCATCCGGCCCGCCGTCGGCGGACTCCCGCTCCAGCAGGGCCCGCAACAGTTCTTCAGCCAGTCCGGGGTCGTCCAGGCCCGGGCCCACCAGGATGGCGTCCGCCCGGTCCAGGTAGGAGGAGATCCGGTCCAGCCCATCAGCCTTGACCGATCCGTCGGCGGTCTCCGGCAGGGCGATCGCACCGCACTCCGGCAGCGCCACCCCCATCTGCACGGCCACAGACTCTGCAACGGCCACCGTCAGCTTCCCGGCACCGGCGCGCAGCGCTGCGGTTCCGGCGAGCAGGACAGCGCCGGGAGTGGCCCGCGCCCCGCCGATCACCAGCACCGAGCCCCGTGAATACTTGTCCTCACCCGGAGCCGGCAGCGGCCACTCGCGCAGCAGCGACGGCGTCACCAGCACGGGGCTGGTCCCGTCACCGCGGGTGGACACTCGTGTCCCCTGCATGCTCGGTGACCTCCACGCCCTGCTCCGTGAGGTGGTCGGCCACATTGAAGCTCTCCAAGGTCCACGGCCCGGCGCCGGACGGACGCACATACCTGGTGATCGACGCGTTCAGGATGGATGTGCTCGCAGCAAGGTCCAGGAGTTCCCGCTCGGACATGCCCTCCAGCACGTAGCGGAACAGCATGATCACGGCGTCGTGGCAGACGAGCATCACGCGGTGGCCGCTGCCCAGGTTGTTCAGCTCATCGAGGACCGAACGCAGCCGGAGGGCCACGTCCGCCCAGGACTCACCGCCCGGCGGCCGGTAGTACAGCTTGCCCAGCCAGGACCGGCGTTCCACCTCGTCCGGGTAGCGCTTCTCCACGCCCAGCCGGGTCAGCCGGTCCAGGATGCCCAGTTCACGGTCGCGCAGCCGTTCATCGGCGCGCACTTCCACCGGCCAGCCCGCCGCCTCCACGGCAATCTCCGCCGTCTGCCGGGCCCGGGCGTATGGGGAGGACACCACTGCATCGGGCCGGAACTCCTCGGCGATCCGGGCCAGCGCGGTGCCCAGCGCCTTGGCCTGTTCCTGCCCCGTGCCGGACAGGTTTACGTCGGCATCGCGGGCCGGCACGTCGATGACCTCCGCCCCCGCAAGCCGGGCCTCCGTGGCCGCCACGTTGCCTTCGCTTTCACCGTGCCGGATGAGCAGCAGCTCCACCGCCCCGGCCTCCTGCACAGCCTGTGTCAGTCCGTTTTCGTTCAAGAAAGATCACCCCGTCCGTGTGCGTGCCGAATGCAGGAACACTACCAGCGGCGTACCCACGGGGCGGGGAAAATAACCGGATTACGACGGCGGCGGCACCCTGGGCCGCCGCCGCCGCCGTCGAAAGACCTACCGCTCCGGCGTCAGCACCTTGGAGAACACGGTGGCGCCGTTGGCGTTGCGCAGGCTCACCGTGAAGGTTTCGGAATCAAGCTGGACGTGCCCGAAGAACTGGTTTTCGCCGTCGCGCGGTGACTCACCCGGGAAGCGGCCGGCCTTCGAGAACACCACCTCCGGCCCGAACGTGCCGTCCATCGCGTTCGGCCCGAAGGATCCGGCGGCGATGGGCCCGGCCACGAACTCCCAGAAGGGGTCGAAGTCTGTGAACGCGGCACGCTCGGGGGAGTAGTGGTGCGCGGCGCAGTAGTGCACGTCCGCGGTCAGCCACACGATGTTCTTCACCCGGTTCCGCTTGAACTCGCTGAGCACCCCCGCGATTTCCAGCTCGCGGCCCAGCGGAACACCGGCGTCGCGGTTGGCAACGCTTTCCTGGTTGACCGGACCGTCCGGCACGATGACGCCCAGGGGCATGTCCGCTGCGATTACCTTCCAGGTGGCCTTCGACGCCGACACTTCCCGGATCAGCCAGTCCACCTGCTCCTGGCCCAGGATGTTGGTGGTGTAGGTTTCCTTGCCGTCGGTGTTCGGGGATTTGAAGGCCCGCATGTCCAGGCAGAAGATGTCCAGCTGCGGGCCGCGGGAGATTTTCCGGTAGATGCGCGCGGGCTGGTACTGGCCGGCGTCGTCGAACGTTCCCGGGCGCCACAGCGCGGCACTGTCCGCGATGGGCATATTCTCCTGCCACGCCTGCCGGCCGCGGGCGGCGAGCGTGTTCACGTCGCGCACCGTGTAGCGGGGGTCCTCCAGGATCTCGCCGGGGTACCAGTTGTTGGTGGTTTCGTGGTCGTCCCACTGCGCGATCACGGGCACGTCCGCGAACATGGCCCGCATGTTCGCGTCCATCGAGTTATACCGGTGCCGGCCGCGGAACTCGGCCAGCGTTTCGGCCACCTTGGACACCTCCTGGGTCACCAGGTTCCGCCACACCTGCCCGTCCTTCTCCACAACGGTTTCGGTGATCGGTCCGTCCGCATACACGGTGTCGCCGGAGTGGATGAAGAAGTCCGGACGGGTCTGGTGCATGGCCCGGTAGCCGCGCATCCCGCCGATCTCCTCGTTGATGCCCCAGCCCTGCCCGGCAGTATCGCCGGTCCAGACGAAGCTTTGCGCGGACGACGCCGGGACCCCACCTCCGTTGCTCGTCTCGCCGGTGCGGCCCTTGCCGTTGTACGTCCCGGCGTCGGGGGCCGTGCGGAAGGTCCCGCGGACCGTCTCACTGGCTGCGCCGCCGTCGTCCTCGAAGCTGATCTCCAGCGCGAACCGCGTGTTGGACGGCAGGTTCCCGGCGTGGATCTTGGCGGTGAAGTCGGACGCCTGGGTGGCCCTTGGCCCGCGCAGGGTGCGCTCAAAGGCGCCGCGCCCGCGCAGGATCGCGCCGGCGTCGTCCACTGCGCGGAGGACCGCCGTCATCCGGCCGGCACCCGACGCGCGGGACCACAGCACCGCCGAATCGGAGGTGACGTCGCCGGTGGCGATGCCGCTGGGCAGGGTGAGCCGGTTGCGGACCAGCGCCACGCCGGCAGGGGAGCGGGTGGGTCCGGCGCTGGCGGCGGCGGGCACGGACGCCAATGCGGCGGCCAGGACCGAGCCCTTGACGATGGTGCGGCGGGAAATCTCAGTGCGGGAAGCGGAAGTCATGCCCTCAGGTTTCCGCCAGCCGGGGCATGGAGCTTTTCTCGCGGGTGAACTCCCGGTAAGGCGGGGCTGAACAGCGCGAATCGACGCTCAAATGCACCCGCGACACGGAAATTCCCTGGCGCGGCCGATCTCAGCCGCGCCAGGGAGTTTGCGCGTCGTCAGGGACCCTGCGCGTCGCCCGCGAACCCTAGGGCCTGGCGAACTCCGCGATCCGCCCATCCCGCAGGGCAGCCCCCACCGCAGCAATGGCGCCGTAGTCCGGGAACAGCACGGACTGGCCCGCCACGAACCCGGAACCTGCCGTGGGCAAGGTCATGGTGCCGATCGCGTTGGGGTCGAGGTTGCGGAGGCTGTAGGCCAGCATGGCGGCCTGCACGGGATCGAAGCCGCGGTTCACGGTGAGGCAGCAGGACGCGAAATCGACCAGGCCGCGGACGGCGTTGACGTCATTCAGCGCCCCTCCGCCGGTAAGGCGGGCCAGGATGGCACGCAGCAGGATCTGCTGGTTGCGGACCCGCTGGAAGTCGCCGTCCGAAAACGCGTAGCGCTCGCGGGCGAACTCCAGGGCTGACTGCCCGTCCAGGTGGTTCACCCCGGCAGCGAAGACACGCTGGGTGTCGTGCGTGGACTGGAACGCGATGGGCACGTTGACGTCGATCCCGCCCAGCCCGTCGATGAGTCCGCGGAAGCCGTGGAAGTCCAGCATCAGGGTGTGGTCGATGGTGATCCCCAGCAGCGACTGCACGGCCGAGGTCTGCATGTCAATGCCGCCGTACTGCAGTGCCGCATTGATCTTGGCACCGCCGAAGCCCGGGATGTCCACCCAGGTGTCGCGGTTGATGGACACGATGTAAAGCGTCCGGCGGTCGGCGGGGACGTGGACCACCATCAGCGTGTCGGCGCGGTGGTCGATGGGTTCGCCGGTCCTGGCCGTGTGGTCAGCGGCCTCCCGGGCACTGGCGCGGCTGTCGCTGCCGATCACCAACACGTTCATGGGGACCGCCGGCAGTTCCGGGATGGGCGGTGGCGGCGGGGGTGGCGGAGGCGGCGCGGGCGTTGTCTCCGTGGGTGTTGGCGAGGGCGTCGGCGTCGGGCTCGGCGACTCGGCCTGGGTCGCCGCCGGCTGCGCTTCCTGGCCGGCCCGGTTCAGGCTGATCACGGCCACCACGGCAGCCGCCACGAGCACCAGCGCCAGCAGCGCCGCGATCCAGCGACGCCGACCGTGCGCCACCATGCCGTGGCCTGCCGGGTCCGCGCCCGAACCTGTGGGTCCGGAAGGGCCGGAACCGCCTGGAGTGCTCATATTGCCTCCACATCATCGTGATTGGTGGGATCAGTGTCCGCCCACCAGCCCCTTGCTGGCTACCAACTTGTCCAAACTGTCATCTGCCAGTTCCCGGGCCGGTTTTCTGCAACGGCGCTGTGATCCGGGCACTGTCCTTCGGGGGAAAGCTAGCACCGGGAGCACGGCGGCACATCGGGGGAATCCGCACGAAAGCCGCACACTAGTCCGCAGTTTCGTTACAGCGTCCTGGCAGCCTTCCGGCGGTCGGGGGCATGCAGGCGTGCGTGCCGGAGGATGGAGACGATGGCCGGGGCGAGCTCGTCTTCCATCTGCCGGTATACCTCCGGGGCGCGGCGGTAGGGGTCGATGACGTCATTGTCGGCCGCATCAGCGGGGAGCGAGAGGTGGCGCACGCCAGCCGCCCGGGCGGGCAGGCTGCGCCAGAGGGCGGTGTTGGCAGCGAGGGGATCGCCGCCGTCGGGCCCCTCTGAAACTGCGGCGGGCGGCTGGGAGGAGGCGCCCCGCTGGTCCAGCACGTCGAGCATGCGGGCGAATTCGCGGATGGTGAACGTCCGCTTCAACAGGGAGGCGTCCAGCTGCAGCACCTCCCCGCGGTGGCCCGAGGTCATGGTGAGCACCAGGTCAACGCCGCGGAGGATTTTCGGGGTGAGCTGGCGGGCCGCGAAGCCATCCGGGTTGCCGCCAAAGGTCCGCACGATGTCCGCGGAGATGGGCTGGATGGGGTCGCCCACCATGGCGCGGGTTCCGGCGCTGGCCACCTCGAAACCACCCGGCAGCACCTGGTCGAGCCCTGCCTGCAGCAGCCGTTCGGCCACGGGCGAGCGGCAGATGTTGCCGGTGCAGACGGTGAGGATTCGTACTGGTGCGGATGTGTCCAAGGAGATGTCCCTCTTCCCAGCTGGCGGACGGACGTTCAGCCCGTGCCTTTCAACTTAACACGCAACACCCCGCGACGCTCTTTCACATCCTGCGCCTCCTGCCTGGGCGGATTCAAGTGGTGGTTGCAACACGTTCTATGCGGCTGATTCTTCCAGTATTTGCTGGAGGGCTTGAGCGGGTGTTTTCCAGCCGAGGGTTTTGCGTAGGCGTCCATTGAGTCCGGCGGCGGCGTAGTCGAGGTCCTCTGGGGTGACTTTGGTGAGATCCATGCCTTTGGGGAAGTACTGGCGCAGGAGTCCGTTGGTGTTCTCGTTGCTGCCGCGCTGCCAGGGTGAGTGAGGGTCGCAGAAGTAGACGTCCGCTCCGGTGGCGATCTTCACGCGTTCGTGAATGCCGACCATCTCCGCGCCCTGGTCCCAGGTCAGGGACCGGCGCAGCTGGGCCGGGAGCGTGGGCAAGGTGTCCTGGATGGCGGCCAGTACCTGCTCGCCGGTGTGCCCGTTGGGCAGGTGCAAGAGCATCACGAAGCGGCTGCTGCGTTCCACGAGTGTTCCGATCGCCCCGGTGCCGGGGGTACCGATGATCAGATCGCCCTCCCAGTGTCCGGGCACGGCCCGGTCATCGGCCTCCGCCGGGCGTTCGCTGATCAGCAGTTCCTTCGGGACCCGGGGCCGGCGCACTCCCGCACGCCGGTTTGGCTGCCGCACGGCCCGGCCGGTGCGCAGGGCCGCGGCGAGCTCGGCCTTCAGCCCGCCGCGGCCCTGGATATAGATGCACTGATAGATCGTCTCGGGGCTGATGCGCATGCTCTCATCATCGGGGAAATCGATCCGCAGCCGGACACTGATCTGTTCCGGGGACAACCGTTCCCGGGCCGTCAGCATCCCGGCGACGTAGAGTGCCAAGGCCTCGTTGGAAGCCAGTTTCCGGATCTTAGGCCTGCGTGCCAGCTTCTGCGCCCGTTTTTGGGCCGAGGACGCCAGATAAGGGCGCTTGCCTTCATTACGGATGTTCCCGGCCCAGTTCCCTGCTGATCGTGGACGGGCTCCGACCCAAACGCCGGCCGATCTCACGCACCCCGCACCCGGCCGCCCGCCAGACGGCAATCAACTCGCGTTCATCAAAGGACAAGAACCGTCGGCAGGCAGGCCTAATTCCAGGATTCACTCCACCATGCTGACGGACGATCAGCCGGGCCGCTGACAGGGAAAGACCGGCCGCCTCTGCCGCCATCTCATCAGATGATCCAGAAGACCTCGCCTCCCAGAAAACCCGGACCACCTCACGCAACATCTCAGGCCGACCAAAACGTCCCACAACACCACCAATCACTCAGGTGTTGCAACAACCCCTTGAACCCGCCCTGCACCCTCTCTCACCTATTGCGGCATTTCCCGCGAGGCTCCCGCACTACCCATCCCGTCCAGCTCACGCCACCATGGAAGCAGCCCGGAAACGGAAAGGGGATGACGTGACCGGAGAGACCTCGGAACATGATTGCGTGATCGCTGGCGGCGGACCGGCCGGCATGGTGCTCGGCTACCTGCTCGCGCGGGCCGGCCTCAAGGTTGCCGTGCTGGAAAAGCACGGCGACTTCTTCCGCGACTTCCGCGGCGACACCGTCCACCCCTCAACCGTGACCCTGCTGGGCGAACTCGGGCTGCGCGGGAATTTCCTGAAGCTGCCCCTGACACGCCTGTCAACGATGGACGCGGTGGTGGATGGCCAGCGCTTCACCCTCGTTGACTTCCACAGCCTCCGCGGTCAGGACAACTTCCTGGTCCTCGCTCCGCAGTGGGACTTCCTCAACTTCCTGGCCGGTGAGGCTGCGGCCTTCCCCACCTTCGAGCTGCACATGGAGACCGAGGCCACCGGACTCATCGTGGAGCAGGACCAGGTGCGGGGCATCCGGGCAACAGGGCCCGACGGCGGGCAAGAGTTCCGCGCACCGCTGACCGTCGCTGCCGACGGGCGGGCATCAGTGCTCTGCGCGGCGGCCGGGCTGACCCCCGACGAGTTCGGTGTGCCCATCGACGTGCTCTGGTTCGGCCTGCCCAAACCGCCCGACCCGCCGCCCGTAACCCTCGCCTACGTGTCATCGCGGGGAATGGTCCTCACCATCGACCGCGGCGACAGGTACCAGTCAGGCATGGTCATTGAGAAGGGTGGCTTCGAGGGCCTGGAAAAGGCGGGGCTCGGCGCACTACGTGAACGCATCACATACGCGGCACCCTTCCTGCAGCCGGTTGTTGACACGCTGCAGGACTGGGACCAGGTCAAGCTACTCTCCGTCCGGATCAACAGGCTCCGGCGCTGGCACCGCCCCGGCTTTATCGCGATCGGCGATGCCGCGCATGCGATGTCCCCGATGTTCGGCGTCGGCGTGAACTTCGCGATCCAGGATGCGGTGGCACTGGCCAACGCCATTGCCGGAGACCTTGCCGCCGGCACCGCACCGCCGGAGAAGCTCGCCGCCGTGCAGCGTCGGCGCGAGATACCCGTGAAGATCATGCAGCGGCTTCAGCGTGCAGGACACCGGGCCCTTGCCAGGGCAACCAAAGGCAGCCGGGTTGCGCCGCGCTGGCTGCCTCCTGTCCTCCGGCTCGCCTCGCCGGTGCTGCGGCGCGTGACCGCCCGGTTTGTCGGCGTCGGGATCCTGCCCGAACATGTGAAGCCGGTGGCACCAAGAGTCAGGCGCCGCCGGCCAGGACGACGCTCGCTCACTTAACGCAACTCCGGAACGCACGCTCGCTCACTTCCTTCAGGATAGTGAGCGAGCGTTGGCCGGTTGGTGCGGTAAGTGAGAGAGCGTCGCGGGTGAGGGTCAGAGCGTGCCGAGCAGCTCCTTCATCTCGGTGATCTCGGCTTCCTGTGCGGTGACGATGTCCCGGGCGAGCTGGATGGACTCCGGGTACTTGCCGGCGCCGATTTCCTGCTGGGCCATGTCGACGGCGCCCTCGTGGTGCTCGATCATGTGTTCGAGGAAGAGCCGGACGGCGTCGGTCCCCTCGGCGGCCTTGAACGTCTCGATGCCGTCAGCGTCCACCATGCCGCTCATGCCGTGCCCGGAGTGGTCGGACATCATGGTGGGCACGTTCCAGCTTTCCAGCCAGCCGGTCATGGTCTCGATCTCCGGCGCCTGGGCGTCCTTGATTCTGGTGGCCAGGGCAGTGACCTCGGCCGGGACGTCCTGCTTGGCCAGGATGATGTCGCTCATCTCCACGGCCTGGGCATGGTGCGGAATCATCATCTGGGAGAACACGATGTCCGCCTGGTTATGGTCTGCGCTGGCGTCCGGCATCATGCTGGACGTCGGGGCGGATGAACCGCCGTGATGCATGGGCATGGTGCTTCCGCCGGAGCTTCCGGAGCCGGCCGCGCAGCCGGCAAGGCCGAGCGAGGCAGCCAGGGCGGCGGCGAGGGAGAGGGTCTTGATTTTGCTGTTCATGGGAAATGTCCTTCAAGCGGGTCAGTGGAACTGGGCCGAAACGATGCGTGCAGCGGCGCGCCGCAGGGCTCGTTTACGTCCGGCTGATGGACAGTTCGCAGGGCGTGGGACCCGAAGGGATGTAGTTGTAGGCGGCGTACCGGGCTCCTGCCGCCAGGGGAAGCAGAGCTGCCAAGGTGCCAGGGGGAGGGGCGACGCCGGGCGATCCCGCCGGAACCAGCGGGATGCAGGCCGCTCCGGCTTCCTCCGCCCCTTGGCAGCCGGAGCTGCAGGAACCCGAGGCGGCGAAGGACCCGGCCGCGGGCCGGGTGAAGTGCCCTGCGTGGCCGTTATGGGACTGCCCGACGGCGGCCTCCCCGGCATGGCGGGAAGCGTCGCCGTCGTGCGCGGCACCGGTATGGCCGGCAGGCGCAGGAGCTGCGGAGGCCGCCGTCGCGTGGACTGAATGGCCTGCGGTCAGCACGTGCATCCCCAGGATCCCGGCCAGCAGGGCCAGGACTGCAGCGGCCAGCGCGGCCGGGCGGAGGGCAGCCACGACGGCGGTGCGGATGCCTGCCTTCATGCTGTTCCCTCCTTTCCCGTGGACCCGGAAGGCCACGCCTTTCAACGTACCCCGGACGGGTTCAGTTTCAGGCGCCGCAGCAGCTGGGCGTTCAGCGCCACCACAATAGTGGAGGCGGACATCAGCACGGCACCCGCCGCGGGCGATAGGACAACGCCCGCGAACGCCAGGACGCCTGCCGCCAGGGGCACGGACAGGATGTTGTAGCCCGTTGCCCACACCAGGTTCTGCCACATCTTCCGGTAGCTCGCCCGGGACAGGTCCACCATGGACAGCACCGCCCGGGGATCGTTTCCGGCCAGGACCACGCCGGCGGACTCCATGGCCACGTCGGTGCCGGCGCCGATCGCGATGCCCACCTCCGCGCGGGCCAGGGCCGGCGAATCGTTGACGCCGTCGCCCACCATGGCCACTTTCAGCCCGCGGGCCTGGAGTTCGGCCACCTTCTTGTCCTTGTCCGCCGGCAGGACCTCGGCGAACACCTCGTGGATCCGCAGGTCCGCCGCCACAGCCCGGGCCACCTGCCGCGCGTCGCCGGTGACCATGGCCACCTTGACGCCCCGGTTCTGCAGCGCCGCCACGGCCTGCCGGGACTCCGGACGCACCGCGTCCTCCAGGCTGACGGCGCCCAGGACGCGGCCGCCGTCGAGCACGTGCAGGACTGCCGCGCCGCGGTCCCTCCAGCCACGGGTCACCGCGGCCAGGGCAGGGGGTTCGACGGCGGCAAGCTCGCGCAGGAGTGCGGGTCCGCCCACGTGTAGCGTCCGTCCGTCCACGCTGGCCCGCACGCCGCGCCCGGTCAGCGCGGTGAACGAGCCGACGGCCGGCAGCGCCAGGTTCCGTTCCCGGGCGGCGCGGACGATGGCCCGCGCCACGGGATGCTCGCTGTCCGACTCGACGGCCGCGGCGAGGGCCAGCAACTGGCCGGCGTCAACGCCCTCGGCCACTGCCACGTCGTTCAGCTCGGGTTCACCGGTGGTGAGGGTGCCGGTCTTGTCGAAGAGGACAACGTCAACGGTCCGCATGCGTTCCAGTGCCATCCGGTTCTTGATCAGCACGCCGGCCCGGGCGGCCTGCTCGGTGGAGATGGCGATGACCAGCGGAATGGCCAGGCCCAGGGCATGCGGGCAGGCGATCACCAGCACGGTCACGGTCCGGGTGACCGCGTCCGGAACACTGCCAAGCAGCGTCCAGGCGATAAAGGTCAGCACGCCCGCGGCGGCGGCGAAGTAGAAGAGGAACGCTGCCGCGCGGTCAGCCAGCGCCTGGGCACGCGAGGACGAGGCCTGGGCTTCGGCCACGAGCCGCTGGATTCCGGCGAGTGCGGTGTCGTCGCCCACGGCCGTGACCCGGACGCGGACGCTGCTGTCCGTGGCGATGGTTCCGGCCACCACCGGAGCGCCGGGGCCCCGGAGAACGGTCTTGGACTCGCCGGTGATCATGGATTCATCGAACTCGGCCTGCCCTTCCACCACTGTTCCGTCGGCGGGCATCCGGGCGCCGGGCCGGACCAGGACCAGGTCGTCCGGGCGGAGTTCGGAGACCGGGACCGTTTCGGTGCCGCCGTCCGTGACGCGCTCGGCCTCGTCGGGCAGCAGCGCGGCGAGGGCGTCCAGGGCGCCCTGCGCGGAACCCAGGGCGCGCATCTCGATCCAGTGGCCCAGGAGCATGATGGCCACCAGCAGCGCGAGCTCCCACCAGAAGTCCAGGTCGAAGCCGCCCAGCCCCAGGCTGGTGATCCAGGAGGCCGCGAAGGCCACGGTGATGGCCATGGCGATGAGCAGCATCATCCCCGGCCGCCGGTCCTTCAGTTCCTGGAGGCCGCCTTTGAGGAACGGCTGCCCGCCGTACAGGAAAATGACGCTGCCGAGGACCGGCGGGATCCAGGCCGAGCCGGGAAACATAGGCGCCATGTAGCCCAGGATGTGGCCCACCATCGGGCTGAAGTAGACCACGGGGACGGACAGCGCCAGGGTGAGCCAGAACCGGTTCTTGAACATGGCGGTGCTGTGCCCGGCGTGCTGGCCGGACGTATGGACGGTGTGGTCGTCGTCGCCGTGGTGCTGGTGTGCCGTCTGGTGGTGCTGGTGCCCCTCGGGGGCGGCGGTGTGGCGGGTGAGCGTGCCGCCCGCCTGCCTGCCGTCGTCGTGATGGTGCGTTGGGTGGTGCGTGTGGTCCTGCATGGTTTCCTCCTTGGAGGACTGGTGCTGCGCCGGGCATTGCCCTTGGAGGCGCGAGAGGTCAGGATGCGGCCAGGAAATACCCGGCAGTGGTGACGGCGGTGCGGCCGGGCGCTTCAGGGGAATGCGCGACGGCGGCCGTGGTCTTGGGTGCGTGGCCTGCGGGGGAGCAGCAGCTGCAGCCGTTGGAGGATGCCAGGGGGAGCGCTGTGCGGTGTTCGAGGTTCATGTCAGTTCCATTTCCTTGACGAAGGATGAGTCCTTGGTAAGCAGGGTGCTGGGGTTGAACGGCTGTGGAGGCGGTGGTACCGCCGGGACATACCACTTCACTGACAACACCTCGAGAATACCCCTAGGGGGTATTTGCGTCAAGGGGTCCAGCCAGGTGGAAAACCCCCCTGGTTCCCGCAGGTGGTCCATGCCCTACCCGTAGGAGTCCGCCCCGGCCATACTGGTAGTAGCGCCCCCGGACTGATCTGTTCCGCCGCGGGTGCTGGATGCTACATGGAGGTGGCCCCTGTGACAACGGACCCGACCGGCCCATATACGTACTCGAGCGCCCTGGGCGACAACGAATGTACCGCCGGAACCTTCCATGTGGACGTGACCGGGTGGAAGGTCTCCTGGTCGGACGGCATGTACCAGCTGCATGGATACCGGCGGGGAGACGTGGTGCCCACGCTGGAGCTGCTGTACTCGCACAAGCATCCCGAGGACCGGCCGAGGTGCGAGGCAATCGTTGCCCAGGTTGCACAAACCGGAGGCTATTTCGCCATGTACCACCGGATCATTGACGCCAAGGGACGGACCCGGCGGGTGCTCACGTCGGGTGAGGGCATCCTGGACGGGGCAGGCAAAGTCGCCGCCATGGAGGGGGTGATGGTGGACCTCACCACCACCCTGCAGCGGGAAACGGAGCAAACCGCACGGGATGCGGTGGCCGGTGCCACCTCCACCCGCAGCGTGGTGGACCAGGCCCGGGGCATCCTGATGGGCCAGCTGAAGATGGGCGCTGATGATGCTTTCAAGATGCTGGTGAGCACCAGCAGCCACCGGAACGTCAAGTTGGTGGTGGTGGCCGCGGAGCTCGTGAAGCTGGCCAACTCGGGGGAAGCCCGGGACTACCTTGACCACGCCGTCAGGGCCATCGCCGCCGAAGGCCGGCAGTCCGGTTCACGGCGCCGGGCGGGGTGACCGCGGGGCGCCGGGCGGGGCTGGGGGACCCGCATCAGCGGGCTGCTGCATTTTGGTGCCCGCAGCGCCGCCCCTAGAATGGATCGAAGGTGCGCCGGGAAGTCTGGTCGGCAGTAATTTTGTCGAGCCCAAACGTTAGGACTCCTTCATGAACTCCACCCCGCCATCAACACCGCCGCCCGCCGCGCCCCGGGGCACGGTCTTTGCCCGCGGCTCCTACTCCGAGGCCCTGCGGATCGGGGAAATCCTCCGCAAGGAAACGGTGGGTGGCGCCCTGCTGGTGGCAGCGGCAATCATCGCCCTGGTTTGGGCCAACTCGCCGGCTTCGGACAGCTACTTCGCGCTGCGTGACTTCAAGATCGGTTACGAGCCCTGGCACCTGGAGCTGAGCCTCGGTGCCTGGGCTGCGGACGGCCTGCTCGCCATTTTCTTCTTCCTGGTGGGCCTGGAACTCAAGCGCGAATTCGTGGCCGGCGACCTGCGGCAGATCAGCAAGTCGATCGTCCCGGTGGCGGCCGCAGTCGGCGGCGTGGTGGTCCCGGCGGTGATCTACGCCGTCGTCAACCTCGCCAGCCCGGAGACCCTGCGCGGCTGGGCGATCCCCACCGCCACGGACATTGCATTCGCCGTCGCCGTGCTCGCCATTATCGGCTCCCACCTGCCCAGCGCGCTGCGGATCTTCCTGCTGACCCTGGCCGTGGTGGATGACCTGATCGCCATCAGCATCATCGCGTTCTTCTACACCAGCGACCTCCATGTCGCACCGTTGCTGCTGGCCCTTATTCCGCTGGCGGTCTACGCATTCCTGGCGCACCGGTTCCGCTACTTCTTCGGCATGAAGGCTCCGGCCGCCTGGCTGATCCTGCTGCCGCTGGGCGTTGTGACCTGGGCGCTCGTCCATGCCTCGGGCATCCACGCCACCGTGGCAGGTGTCCTGCTGGGCTTCGCAGTACCGGTCATCCGGTCGCAGGCCGGTGGCGGTCCGGAGGCCGGGCCCGGGCTGGCGGAGATCTTCGAGCACCGCTTCCGGCCCATTTCCGCTGGTATCGCCGTCCCCATATTCGCGTTCTTCTCGGCCGGCGTCGCCGTGGGCGGCTGGGACGGGCTGGTCTCGGCACTGGCCGACCCGGTGGCGCTCGGCATCATCCTGGGCCTGGTGCTCGGCAAGCCGATCGGCATCCTTGGCACCACCTGGATCCTGACCAAAGCCACCAGGGCAACCCTGGACAGCTCGTTCAAATGGATCGACATTTTCGGCGTGGCGCTGCTGGCCGGCATCGGCTTTACCGTGTCCCTGCTGGTGGCCGAGCTCAGCTTCGGCCACGGCAGCCTCCACGACGACCACGCAAAGGTGGGAATCCTCGGCGCCTCACTGCTCGCCGCCGTGCTGGCCACCCTGGTGTTGCGGACCAGGAACCGGCAGTACCGGCAGGCCGAGGAACTGGAGAAGGTGGACGCGGACCAGGACGGCATCCCGGACGTCTACCAGGACCGGACCTAGGACACCCCGGCGGCGGCACCCGCCATCGCCCTGCGGGCGTGGGTCAGGCGCCGCCGTCGGGGGTTCCTGCCTTAGGCCGTCAGGGTTCCTGCCCCTAGGTCAGCGGCGGACGGACCGCCGCCGGCCGGCCACTGCCTCGGCGGTGCCCACCAGGAGCACCGAGGCGATGACCGCCACAATGAAGCCCAGGAAATTCAGTTCGAAGATGTCCCCGGTCCCCAGCAGCGATGCCACCACTCCGCCGATCACTGAGCCGACCAGGCCCAGCAGCAGGGTGGCGAGCAGGCCCAGGTTCTGCTTGCCCGGCTTGATGAGGCGGGCAAGCGCCCCGATGATCAGCCCGGCAACGATGAATCCAATCACGGTGTGCTCCTTCGTCGTGTTTCTGCCGCAGCAGCATTCCAGGACTGACCCTACCCCTGCCGCCGGACGTTATGCAGGTTCGAGCCTGGTGGCCGGCTGGGCCGGTTGCTCCACGGGCTCTTCCACGTGCCGGATCTCCAAGGCCTCGGGGTCCAGCAGCTTGCGGGTGCCGGTCCTCGCGTCAAGGATCCAGAACAGTTCCAGGGCAGGCACCACGCCGGTCACCCGGCCGCGGTGGAAAAGCCTGCCCCGGTGCCAGGCCTCGATGTGGTCTCCAATGCGGAGTTGGTCCGTGCGTACTCCTTGTGCCTCCATGATGGGCTGCCTCCTGCTGTTGTATCCCCGTACGCACAGCTTGCCGTGAGGAGGTTGCCGCAGTGTTTCAGCAGGGTGTTTTTTCTGTGTCAGGTGTGATCTGAGCGCTGGATGCTCAGCATGTGCATCAACAGGGCGCGCTGCGGCTGGCCGGGATTGGCGCTGACGAACCATCGGAGCGAGCTGCGGGCATCGGCCTCGCAGGCGGCGGTTCCGCTGAGGATTTCGTCAATAATTTCAAGGACCTGCAGTTGTAGCTCCAGATGGGCAACTTCCCCGCAAATGCTGCGGGGGAGCTTCCGGTTTCCGTGCATGGGTGCCGCCTTCGCGCCTTAACAGGCTCCCTCCGGAGGAGCGTCGCTGCTGGTCCCCAGCCCGCCGGATGAATAAGCTAAGTGTACTGACAGGGGCATTGCCCACCAAGCATTTTTTGTAGGGCGGCGCACGCTTGTTTTGGTTAGTGGCCAACCGCCGGAACCACCACAACGGGACGCCGCTGGGAGTGCTGCAGGGCCTCCGCGACTGAGCCTTCCAGGACCCGCTCGAACCGGGACAGGATGCCCGGGCGGCGGCCGCCCACAATGAACAGGGAAGCGCCAAGGCTGTCTGCCAGCCGCATCAGCGCCGGGGCAACGGCGCCGTTTAGGACCCGGAAGGACCACTCCACATCGTCGGTCCCGGCCAGGATTTTCTGCAGGCGCCCATAGACTTCCCGTGAGGGAAAGGCCGCCTCATCGTTGACGGCAGGGTCCAGCGAGGCCCCCGGCAGCTCGGGCGCCCATTCCACCAGATAGCTTGCCGGGTCAACGAAGGCACAGACGAGGTGGAGGTCCATGGCGCCGGCGAATTCGGCAGCCGTCAGCACCAGGTGCTCCGGGCATTCCCAGGGCACGCCCAGGATGGCGGGCCCGGTGGACCCGCCGGACCGGTCCTGGTTGTCCATCGCGCCGGTCCGTCAGGAAGCGGTGAGGTCCTGGTGCAGCTTTTGGACCCGCGCCCGGATGTCGGCCCGCACCAGGCGCATGCGTTCCATGCCTTCAATGCCGCGTTCCGAGGGCTCGTCAGTTTCCCAGAGCTCGAAGCGGGTGCCCTCGTGCGGCTCCAGCTTTGCCTCGGTGCCCAGGACCACCACCACGTCCGCAGCCTCAAGCGCCTCCTCGCTGACGGGCTTGGGGTACTCGCCCTCCACGGTGATGCCGAGCTCGGCCAGTGATTCGACAGCGAGCGGGTTGAGGTCTTTTCCCGGCTTCGTGCCGGCCGAAAAAACGTCCACGCTGCTGCCGGCGAGCTGGTGCATCAGCCCGGCTGCCAGCTGCGACTTGCCGCCGTTCTTGCTGCAGACGAACAGGACAGCGGGCGTCTTTTCCCTGGCGGTGGCGGGAACTGCGTTAGTCATGGGCTTCCTTTGCGGGCTTGGGTTTTCAGTTTTCTGCGGAGCGGCCGTGGGCGAGGCCGGTGGGAAAGCCCACCAGGACCGGTTCGGGAGCGGCGCAGCAGCCGGACTCCCCGCCGGCCTCCACAGCGCCGGCTGCGGGCGGGGCAGCGGGAACATCACGGCTGGTTCCGGCATCGGTGGAGCAGACGCCGGTTTCCGGAAGTTCGAGCTGGACGGTGTCGGCGGCCTTACGGTCCCCGGCCAGGGCAGCGGCAACGGAACGGACCTGCTCGTAGCCGGTGGCCAGCAGGAAGGTGGGGGCCCTGCCA
The DNA here is from genome assembly GCF_059089885.1 of Arthrobacter sp. Y3221159. Classification (NCBI taxonomy): domain Bacteria; kingdom Bacillati; phylum Actinomycetota; class Actinomycetes; order Micrococcales; family Micrococcaceae; genus Arthrobacter; species Arthrobacter sp. Y3221159. Next base: position 27,028 of record NZ_JBNHFC010000022.1, on the reverse strand, counting down.
TAAGACTTCATGCCCACAATGTAGAAGTCCTTGTCCGGGTGGGCCAGGAGGCTGGCGCCGTGCGGCGGCACCGTGCCGCAGGAGTGGAATTCCGGGTCGATCAGCGGGCCAAGTTCCAGCGGTGCCTCGACGGCGGGGTCCAGGTTGAGCCGGAGTTCGCGCAGGATGTCCAGGTCCGGCCGGAACCCGGTGCAGGGCACCACGACGTCGGCCTCCAGGGTGCGGCCGTCCACGGCGCCGACGGTGACGCCGGAGTCCAGGAATTTGAAGGAGCTGATGCCGAAGGCGGTGTGCAGTTCGATCGTCCCCGCCTCCACCAGGCGGCGGAGCCGGGCACCGAGCTGGCCGCGGGCGGGCAGCCCGTCAGCGTCCCCGCCGCCGTAGGTCTTGGCGGGGGAGGCGCCCCGGATGGCCCACAGGATCCTGGTATCGGGTGCCTCTTTGGCCAGGGCGGTTAGGTTGAGCAGGGTGTTGGCAGCGGAGTGTCCGGCGCCGACCACCAGGACGCGCTTGCCAGCAAAGGCCTTGCGGTCCCGGCCCAGCACGTCGGGCAGCGGAGAGGAGATGCGGGCCGCGGCCGCCTCCTCGCCGATTGCCGGCAGTCCGGAGGTGCCCAGCGGGTTGCGGGTGGACCAGGTGCCGGAGGCATCGATCACCGCAGCCACGGTGTGGTCGCGGGTATCGCCGTCCGAGTGAACCACCCGGACAGTGAAGGGGGCGGTGTCCCGGTTGCGGACGTGGGTCTTGTCCATGCCCTGCCGGGTCACGGCCACTACCCGGGCGCCGGTCTCCAGCCGCGTGGCCAGCGCCGGCAGCGCCGCCAGGGGAGCGAGGTAGTTGTCGATAAGCTCGCCGCCGTACGGCAGGGCGGTGGGCCGGGGCGCTTCCCAGCCGGATGCCCCAAGCAGCCGCACGGCTGCGGCGTCGATGTTGAACCGCCATGGCGAGAACAGGCGGATGTGGCGCCATTCCTCAATGGCCGCCCCCGCCGTCGGACCTGCCTCGAAAACCAGCGGCTCCAGGCCGCGCTCCAACAGGTGCGCTGCGGCGGCAAGTCCCACCGGCCCAGCGCCGATCACTGCAACGGGGAGGGTGGGGGTGTGCTCCATGGCGGTTCCTGTTCGTTCGTCGGTTCGTGGCCGGGTGGGGAATCAGGGGCTAGCAGCAGTCCTGATCGTCGTCGTCGCAGCAACCGTTGTCGCCGCAGCATTCCGTGTTCATTCAGCCCACCCCCTTCCTGCCCGGGTTGTCAGCTGTGGGTAGGTTCTTCGACCAGAGCTGTGGCGATGCTGTCTGCGTCGTCCAGGGCTGCTAGGTAGCGTTCGGCGTCCAGGGCGGCGGCGCAGCCGGTCCCGGCGGCGGTGATGGCCTGGCGGTAGCGGTGGTCCACGGCGTCGCCACAGGCGAAGACGCCGGACAGGTTGGTCACCGTGGTGGGGGATTCCACCTTGATGTAGCCGTCCGCGTCCAGGTCCACCTGGCCGGCCACCAGTTCGGTCCGGGGGACATGGCCGATGGCCACGAAGATTCCGGTGGCCGCCTGGTGCCGGGTTTCGCCGGAGCGGGTGTCCGTGAGGGTCACGCCGGTGACCTTGCCGTTGCCGTGGATGGCGGTGACGGCGGAGTTCCAGGCGAAATTGATCTTCGGGTTGTCCTTGGCCCGCTGCGCCATAATCCGGGAGGCCCGCAGTTCCTCACGGCGTACGACGACGGTCACCGACTTCCCGAACCGGGTGAGGAACGTGGCTTCCTCCATGGCGGAGTCGCCGCCGCCTACCACGATGATGTCCTGGTCACGGAAGAAGAAGCCGTCGCAGGTGGCGCACCAGGAGACGCCGTGGCCGCTGAGCTTCTTCTCCTCCGGCAGGCCGAGTTCCTTGTAGGCCGAGCCGGTGGCCAGGATGACGGCCGGGGCCTGGTGGGTTTCGCCGCCGCCGGTGACCACGGTCTTCAGGTGGCCTTTGAGGTCAACCGAGGTGGCGTCGTCGAACACCACTTTGGCGCCGAACTTCTCGGCCTGTTCCTGCAGGCCGTCCATCAGCTCCGGGCCTTGGATACCGCTGGGGAAACCGGGGAAGTTCTCCACCTCGGTGGTGTTCATCAGCGCGCCGCCCGCGGTGACCGAGCCGGCCAGCACCAGCGGTGCCAGGCCTGCTCGTGCGGCGTAGATGGCTGCGGTGTAGCCCGCGGGGCCGGAGCCGATGATGATCAGCTGTTCGTTCGTCATGGAGATCTCCTGGAGTTACTGGGCGTCCGGGTGCTGCGCGGGCACCAGTTCGGTGATGAGGGCTTCGATGCGGGTCCTGATTTCGTCCCGGATGGGGCGGACGGATTCTACGCCCTTGCCTGCCGGATCCTCCAGCACCCAGTCCTCGTAGCGCTTGCCGGGGAAGTACGGGCACTCGTCGCCGCAGCCCATGGTGATCACCACGTCGGAGTCCTTGACGGCCTCTGTGGTGAGGACCTTGGGAACTTCCGCGGACATGTCGATGCCCACCTCCGCCATGGCCTCGACCGCGGCGGGGTTAATCTTCTCGGCGGGCTGGGACCCGGCGGAGCGGACATCCACGGAACCCTTGGACAGGGACGTCAGGAAGGCTGCCGCCATCTGCGAACGGCCTGCGTTGTGGACGCAGACGAAAAGGACGGAGGGCTTCTTGGCTGTCTCGGTGGTCACGCTGTTCTCCTAATGATGACGTACGGCGGGAGGTGCCGTTGTGGGTGGTTGTGCTCCCGCCCGATCCCATCAGTCCCGAAAGATTGATGATGATCGATATAGGGAGTATTGCGCTACATATTGATGATTGTCAATGTATTCCTCAGGCCGCGGCGAGGCGGGGAGCCAGGTCGCTGATGCGGTATGAAATCTGCCCGAACGCCTCCTCAAAAGCCTCGGCCGTGCCCCGCCTGACGGGGTCCGGGATGGACCAGTGGACCCCCTGCAGGCCGGGAACCTCCTCGTGGGCGTTGTCGCAGACGGTTACCACGAAATCGCCATCACCCAGGACCTGGTCCAGTTGCTGCGGTGCGGCGTCGGCCAGGTCCAGCCCATGGCGTGCGGCCACCTCCAGGGCGCCGCGGGAAATCCGGTCCGCGGGATGCGTTCCCGCCGATGCGACGGGAATGCGGCTGGCCTGGCGCCAGAGGGCCGCCGCGAGCTGGGAGCGTGCACTGTTGCGGGTGCACACGAAAAGGACACGGTATGCCGTGTGTTCGCTGCCGGGAACCAGGTCCTCCAGCGACCCGGCCACCAGGCGGATGTAGCTCCGCCGCCGGTCCGCCTCGGAGCGGTGCCTCGCCGCCAGCCCCGCGTCCTGGAGGATGCGGAGGTGGTGGGCGAGCAGGTTGGATGTCATTCCCAGCTCCGCCTGCAGTTCCGACGGCGAGCGGTCGCCCAGCGTCAGCAGGTCCACGATGCGCAGCCGGCCCGCGTCGGCCAGGGCTGCATGCCTGGCAAGCCGCTGGCGGAATCCTGCACTTAGTTCAGTTTCCATTGACTCAAGTTTGACTGAGGTAATTTCCGTGGGTCAAGCTGGTTGCATGCACACACCCCAGCCTCCCCTCTGGCGCCGCGCCCTGGCCGAGCTGCTCGGCACCGGTCTTTTGGTGGCCGTCGTTGTCGGCTCGGGGATCGCGGCCCAGCAGCTTTCCCCCAGCGACGTCGGGTTGCAGCTGCTCCAGAACAGCACCGCCACGGTCCTGGGCCTGACAGTGCTCATCCTGATGTTGGGGCCGGTCAGCGGCGCGCACTTCAATCCGGTCGTCTCCCTGGCCGACTGGGCCCTCGGCCGGCGCAGCGGCAAGGGCCTGACGCTGCCGGAGGTCGGTGCCTACGCTGCGGCCCAGGTGGCCGGGGCCATCGGGGGGAGCGTGCTGGCCAACGCAATGTTCGACGTCGGGACCTCCATATCCACGAAGGAGCGCCTCACCGGCGGGCATGTCCTGGGCGAAGTGGTGGCCACGGCCGGGCTCATCCTGCTGATCTTCGCCCTGGCCCGGACCTCGCAAGGAATGCTGGCCGCCCCGGCCGTAGGTGCCTACATTGGCGCGGCTTACTGGTTTACCTCCTCCACTTCCTTCGCCAACCCCGCCGTGACGGTGGGCCGGATGTTCAGCGATACCTTCTCGGGAATTGCGCCTGGCTCCGTGCCCGGGTTCGTCCTGGCGCAGTTGGCGGGCGCCGCCGTCGGACTCGGACTCCTCCTGGCCCTCTTTCCCGCCGCCGGCCAGGCCGCCGACAACGTGGTGATCCCCCACCGCGAGGAACCGGCAGATACGTAACCCCCCACGTAGCCGGTTCCATCCCAAGACCGTTATGCCGTCACATTGATGAATGTCGATATGGCGGCATAATGGTGTCCATGACCGCTGCCCTGCCATTGACCCGGTCCGTCACGGGGACGGACCCTTCCTGCTGCCCGCCGCCCGCCGGTACAGCCCTCGGGGTGGAGGAGGCCAAGCAGGCCGCGCTGGTTTTCAAGGCACTCGCGGATCCCAACCGCGTGCGGCTGCTCTCGCTGGTGAAGGCGGGGGAGGCGGGCGAGCGCTGCGTTTGCGACCTGACCGAACCGCTCAGCCTGGGCCAGCCCACCGTCTCGCACCACCTGAAGATCCTGGTGGATGCGGGCCTGCTGCACCGTGAAAAGCGGGGCACCTGGGCCTATTATTCCGTGGTTCCGGGCGCGCTGGACCGGGTTGCCGGACTCGTGACGGCCCTGTGACGGCCACGGTTACTTCACGTGGTTCGGCGGGGGAGGTCTTCCGGGTTTTCCTGAAGCTGGGCGTGACATCCTTCGGCGGACCCATTGCGCACCTGGGCTATTTCCGCGACGAACTGGTGGAGCGCCGCAAGTGGGTGGATGACAAGGAATACGCGGACCTCGTGGCGCTCTGCCAGTTCCTTCCGGGGCCCGCCTCCAGCCAGGTGGGATTCGGCCTGGGGCTGCACCGGGCCGGACCCCTCGGCGCCCTCGCCGCGTTCCTGGCTTTCACGTTGCCGTCCGCCGCGCTGCTGGTGGCGTTCGCCGCCGGCGTCTCCCTGTTTCAGGGGGTTCTTGGTTCAGGAATCCTTGACGGGTTGAAAATCGTGGCCGTGGCGATCGTGGCGCAGGCTGTCTGGGGGATGGCGAAGGCTCTGACGCCGGACCGGGAACGGGCGTCGATTGCCGTGGTGGCGGCATTGACCGTGGTCCTGCTGGCGGGCCCGCTGGGGCAGGTGCTGGCCATCGCCGCTGGTGCACTGGCGGGCATGTTTTTTTGCCGGGCTGGGATCGGCGACGTGACGGGCACGCTGCGGTTCCCGGTCAGCCGGAGTGCCGGGGCGGTTTGCCTGGTTCTGTTCGGAGTGCTCCTGGTGGGGCTGCCCGTGCTGGCGGCGGCCACCGCTTCCGCCGGCCTGGCACTCTTCGACGCGTTCTACCGCGCCGGCGCCCTGGTCTTTGGCGGCGGGCATGTGGTCCTGCCGCTGCTCCAGGCCGGCGTGGTCAACCCCGGCTGGGTTACCCCCGAGCAGTTCCTGGCCGGCTACGGTGCAGCGCAGGCGGTTCCCGGCCCGCTCTTCACCTTCGCGGCCTACCTGGGCACGCTCTCAACCGCAGGCCCGGGCGGTGTGGCGGGCGCCGCCGTCGCGCTCGCCGGAATCTTCCTGCCCGGCTTCCTCCTCCTTGTTGGCGTGCTGCCGTTCTGGAACAGGTTCCGCTCCCGGTCACAGGTGCAGGCTCTGATGCGCGGCGCGAACGCGGCGGTGGTGGGGATCCTGGCCGCGGCCCTCTACAACCCGGTATTTACCACGGCCATCACCGGGCCCGGGCCGTTTTGCCTGGCCCTGGTCTGCTTCGTCCTGCTCATCGCATGGAAGGCGCCGCCGTGGGTGGTGGTGCTGGTGGGGGCTGCCGGGGGAGTGCTGCTGGCCATCTCCCCCCTTTGAGTTTTTGGGCAGATATGGCGACTTTAGAGGCCCGAAAGTCGCCATATCTGGACAAAGACTCCTGTGAGTCCTACAGCGGCTGGGCTGGGACTAGCTGGCAGTGGTGATGCCGGTCGTTCTGCTTGGCGAGTGACTCGAAAAAACAATTGCTCCTCGAGGGTGCATTCCCACGACTCGTCCGCGCTGGGTGGAGCGGCCGGCGTTGATCGAGGAGCTTCAGCTGGTCTTGAATGAAGCGGTCCCGCGCGTGTCTGGGAGCAGGGCTGTCGGCATTCAGGTTAAGCGTCGAAGTGCGTCTGGATCTTCGGGTCCTGGGCCAGGGATGCAATCACTGACGCTGCAACGTCACGGAGTTTGGTGTTGCGGGTACTGGAAGCTATCTTCAGGATTCTCATTGCCGCGTCCTGGCTGCAGCGGTTTTGGGCCATGACTGCCCCGGCTGCCAGGTCGATCACGGTCCGTGATTCCAGTGCTGCAGCCAGATGGTTTTTGGATTCGGTTAGTTGACTGATGCGCACGGCCAGCAGGAGAGCTTTGGATGCGTGATAGGCGTAGGACTGGACGTTTTCGATGTCCTCCCCGCTAAATCCGTGGGAGCGGGTGGAGTACATGTTCAGGCCCGCTTCCGCTTCGCCTGCCAGGACCAACGGTTGCTGGCAACTGTCAGTGGCTTCTTTTGCCGCATGAGTGTGATGCTGCAGAAGGCAATGGCAGGGTCAGACAGTGTGAGAGCGGTGAAATCGGCCAGTTCGTCCAGCATCACCTTCACGTCTTGGGTATTTAGGACGAGGTCCTGGAGGTGGTCGATGAGCAGTTCTGGCTGCAGATGACCTGATTCGTGGGCGATGATGGGATCTTTTCTCTTTCTGGGGTGAGCGTTCTAGCTGTTTCCTGTATGGACGATGCTTTCAGGGTCCTGCTGGTGCGCGGGGGCGTCGGAGAGGCCCTCGGGGGTGAGATCGAGGTCCTCGACCTCATTGTTAGTTGTTGTCTGGGCAGTGGTGTCGCTGATGTCCGTCATGACCGATATACCTTCACTTCTGGCAGGTGATGAATGATGTTGATTCTGGTTCAACGAGTGCAATGGGGCAGTTCCATCTGGAAGCCGCATTGGCAGCCTAGGACCGTGGTGGCGAGGCAGGCGGCAAGGGACTCCCTCGGGTCGGAGGGGTTATGGATGGCGAATGTCTGCATCGTGGTTTCTGTCTGCGGCGCCGGCGATGCCGTCGGCTCGCCGCAGTGAAACTATCCGTTGTCCCGGTGAACGGGGTCCTTTTGCCCTGTTGCACCAAGGGCGTATCGCCCGCGGCTGATTCTCATTGCGGGGCACGTACTGTTCGGGGCTATGGTCACAGCCGGTTACACCACGGCCTGGTAGCTGGAGAGGATGTAGTCCGCCGCTGCAGGGCCCTTCATCCGAAGATGCTGAGTAGAACCTGCGCGCTGTCGCATTGCTGCCCAGAAGGTCTCTTCGGGACGCGGTGTTTGGTGGGACATCAGGCACCAGCTGGTGTACAGGCCGTAAAGGGAGTCCCCGTCAAGAGTCGTCTCGGACTCCTGGTCACAGTAGGTGGCTTCCTGGAGGAACTGGTCAAATGGTGAATGTGCCATGACGGCTCTTTTCAACAAGGTGCAGTTGTCCACCGTTCGGCTACAGCGGTCTCAAACTCAACGCCTTGCACAGGGACATTGAGCGGAACTGCCGGATCATCGTGAGGTCTCCGGCAGGGTGAAACAAAAGGAAGGAGTTTTTGTCGTGGTGCAGCGACTGTTTGCATCGGTGCCGCTTCGAGGTCCGGGCGCGGACGCCGGAAAGATGCTGTCAGGTCTGGATCTTCGCGTTCATAGGTCTCCCAATGTGGAGAGAGCGGCCAAGTGGCCTTGCAAACCCAGATCCAGGGGAACCATGTCAACAACTTCTCTACACTGTAGACTGTAGGCGTAGAAGAGCTCGTGAGCAAGCTTACGTTTCCCGCCAAGGGCGCGGGCCTGACGCTACCAGCAGGACGGATCCTTCATGCCTTCCCCCAAGAACCCCGCCACAAGGTCAGCGCCGCGGAAGGCGCGGCTAAGCAGGGAAATCGTGCTCAGAACAGCCCTAGAACTGGTGGACTCCGAAGGCCTGGACGCGTTGAGCATGCGGCGGCTGGGCCAGGAACTCGGGTGCGACCCGATGAGTCTTTACCGGCACGCAGCCAACCGGGCAGCCCTGCTGGACGGGGTCACCGAAATCGTGTTGGACGAACTGGCGATCTTTCCCGACGACCCGGACTGGCAGAAACAGTTGCGCCGGATCGCCCACGACCTGAGGCTCTTGGCCCTGCGACATCCTAACGTCGTGCCCCTGTTGGTTACCCGTCCACTCTCCACTCCTTTAGGCCTGCGCCCGTTCGGGACAATCCGCCCGCTCGAACAAATCCTGGGGCTGCTCATAAGGGCGGGCTTCGCCCCCGCAGATGCCCTTCACGTGTACCGCGCCTACTACGGCTTTCTCTACGGCCACATCCTCAATGAACTCCAGGAATTCGTGGTTGACCCGGAAGAAAACGAAGCGCTCCTGCGCTTGGGCCTGCATCGCCTGCCGCCAAAACAGTTCCCACACCTCCGGGCGCTGGGCCCGGTCCTGGCCGACTACGACGGCGACGCCGAACTGGACCAAGGCCTCAACATCCTGCTCAACGGACTCACCTCGCAACTTTCCGTGCATCAACCCCCCGGTTCCGACAGGGTGTCAGAAGGCGGACCCCGGGGCACTCCGGGCCGGTAGGACCCATAGGCGGCGACCTGCCCGTCTCCGGCGCCGCGTTCCAGCAGTAAAGCCTCATTCAAGCAGAAGGGAATATCGAAGTGGGCTCTTCAGATATCGCTAGATTCCAAGGAAGCTTCAATGTCATCAACGGGCTGTGGCCGCTGGTGCACATGCGCAGCTTCGAGGCGGTTAGCGGACCCAAAACCGATAAGTGGCTGGTTCGAACGGTTTCAGGCCTGCTCATCACCGTTGGCCTGGAGCAAGTCCGTGCAAGCTCCCATGCAGAAGGTGTGATCACAGCCAAGCGCCTTGGCGTTGGGACAGCTGCCACACTGGCAGCCATTGACTTGATCTACGTGGCCAAAGGTCGGATCAGCAAGATATACCTGCTGGACGCCGCCGTCGAACTACTCATCATCCGGCGTTGGCTGATAAAAACCTAGGCCGGGTCCGCCCCGCAGCCGCGAGGTTCCGGATGCGAGAATCCCCCCGCCGGCAAGGAAGACCGCCGGGAGGGGTTGCCGTCGTTCCTGTCCGGGCGTCGACAGCGTCACTCCTTGGATGAACCGACGTGCCATCCTCAGGTGGGCAGCCGAGCATAGAAGCGCCGGCGAGGTTAGCGGCGGCGGGTCAGCGCGCGCACCGCGGCCGCGGCCCCCAGCCCGGCCAGCACCCAGGGCCCGCCTACCAATAGCGGATCGATCCACTGGTGGTTCACGTCCGCCCGCTTCTTCCCCAACCGGGAGCCCAGGCCGTCCCGGGAGAACTCGCTGAGCACCCCCGTTTCCGTCACGGGGTTGTCCGGCCGGGCGGAAGCCAGGGACTTCAGGTGGTGCTCCCAGGCGTCCACCCGGTCCGCGGCGATCAGCAGCAGCCAGTGCGCGGCCCGGCCCTCGCTGTACTTCCGGTAGGCAAACTTCCGGATGGCACCCGAGACGCCCTTGGGAGGAGTGGAAGTCCCGAACACGGGCGTGAGCATGGCATGCTCAATGGACCGCTCCCGGGGCCAGGACTCCGGCTGCCGTTCCGGAAAGTCCCAGTGCGCCCCGGTTTGGATGCCGGGCTGTTCGCGGGGGTAGGACGGCCGGTCCGCCGGGTTTAGGTCCGCTCCCCAGCCCGGAATGCGTGCCCGCAAAGCGTCCGCGGTTTCCCTGGCGCCGGAGTTTCCGGCAATATATGGCGTTGCTGTCTCAGACATGGACTCTTCCCTTCAGCATTCAGGACGCGGTGGCGACGATGAGGGGCTTGATGCAGTCATCGAGCTTGGCGGAGAACATGTGGTACCCCTCGGCGATGTGTTCCAGCGGGATGCGGTGGGTGACGATGTCGCTGGGCTTCAGGTACCCGTTCCGGATGTGCTCGAACAAACGCGGCCACTGCCGTTTCACCGGGCACTGGTTCATCCGCAGGGTCAGCCCCTTGTTTACGGCGTCACCGAATTTCACAGCACTGAAAATCGGCCCGTACGCGCCCACCACGGACACGGTGCCGCCCTTGCGGACGGAATCGATGGCCCAGTTGAGTGCAATGGGGGATCCGCCCTGCAGCTTCAGCTTGGTGCCGGTCACGTGCTGGAGGAAGTTGCCGTCCGCCTCGGCCCCCACCGCATCAATCACGACGTCGGCGCCCAGGTAGTCGGTGGCTTTCTTCAGGTGCACCACAATGTCGTCGTACTCCGCGAAGTTGTACGTCTCGGCGTGCGCGAAGGTCCGGGCCTTCTCCAGCCGGTATTCCAGGTGGTCGATGACGATCACCCGGCCGGCGCCCATAAACCAGGCGGACTTGGCGGCGAACAGACCCACGGGCCCGGCGCCGAACACCGCCACCGTGTCGCCTTCGACGATGTCGCCCAGTTGGGCGCCGAAGTAGCCGGTGGGCAGGGCGTCGGTGAGCAGGACCGCGTCCTCTTCGTCCATCCAGTCGGGAATCTTCGAGGGCCCCACGTCCGCAAAGGGGACCCGCACGAACTCGGCCTGGCCGCCGTCGTAGCCGCCGCAGGTGTGGGAGTAGCCGTAGATGCCGCCCACCGCCGTCGCGTTCGGGTTCACGTTATGGCAGTTTGAATACAGCCCGCGGGAGCAGAAGTAGCAGGACCCGCAGTACACGTTGAACGGGACCATCACGCGATCGCCCACCGTCAGGTTCTGCACCGAGGAACCCACTTCGTGCACCACGCCCACGAACTCATGCCCGAACGTCATGCCCACCCGCGTGTCCGGCATCATGCCGTGATAGAGGTGCAGGTCGGAGCCGCAGATGGCGCCGGTGCTGACCCGCACGATCGCATCGTTGGGGTGCTCGACTTTGGGGATGTCTTTTTCCTCGACCCGGATTTTGTATGGGCCGCGGTAAACCATTGCTCGCAAGGGTGCCGCCTCAATGTTGGCTGGCAGTGGGAAGGTCCCGTCATGCAGGAGCCGCCCCTTGGCTCGAGGTCCCACCGCAGTGCTTCACAGGCTTCCATCTCCGGTGCAGGTGGTCAAGGTCCTTTCAGCGGTGGACTTTGGGAGGTCCGCGCCGGTTAGCGCGTACGACGGGGGGTAGGGACTAGGTGGACAGGGCACCTTACCGAGGGGGAACAGGGATATGTCACGAGAGACCACCGTCCAGCGCACCGCATCAGCGGCTGCGGCACCCGCGTTCGTGTTCGGGATGGGCGTGGGCGGCTTCGTGGACGGAATCGTGCTGCACCAGCTGCTGCAGTGGCACCACATGCTCAGCCACACCGAGCCCGGCAACACCAAAACCGTGGCCGGGCTGGAGCTGAACACGCTGGCGGACGGGTTCTTCCACAGCGCCATGTGGGTGCTGGTGGTGGCCGCCGCCGTGTTGGCCATCCGGGCTCGGCGGCAGGGGCGCCTGTCCCCGAGCTGGAGGTTCCACACCGGGCTGGCCCTCGCCGGCTGGGGCGTGTTCAACGTGGTGGAGGGCCTGGTCAACCACCAGCTGCTCGGCATCCACCATGTCCGTGACGATCTGGGCGGGCCCCTTGCGTGGGACCTGGGGTTCCTGGGCCTGAGCGTGGTGCTGGCCGCCGTCGGCTGGTTTTTGTACCGGAACGGCAGGCAGCGCCAAGACTAGCTGGCCACGCGCATCTCAATCCGTGGGTCGCAGAAATCACGACGGCGGCGGGCCGGCCTGGGTGCCGCCCCGGGAGGCGGGCGTGAAGCGGAGCGAGAAGAGTTTTTGTCCAGATATGGCGACTTCAGTGGTCCGGAAGTCGCCATATCTGGACAAAAACTCGGGGGGTGAGGGGGTGGATTTCGGGCGTAGTCTTGGGGGAAAGGCTCTCTCTTTCCCTCTCTTGGGCAGCATGGTTCGCGCCTTGTGCCAGGGCAGGGTGCGAGTGCAAGGAACTACCAGGAATGGGGCCCGCCGTGGCCGAAGAACTGATGTGGGATGCGGGACACGGCCGCCTGGGCGAGTTTGTGCTTGCCAGTTCCCAGGTGGAGGACTTCCTGCACGATCTTGCCGTCTTCGCGGCCAACGACCTGTCAGCCCCGGACTCCGTTGTCAGCTGCGGAATTACCCTCGTGCGCCACAAGAAGCCCACCACAGTCGCCAGCAGCGACGACCGGGCAAGGGCAATGGACGAGGTGCAGTACCAATCCAAGGACGGGCCCTGCTTGACGTCCATCCGGGAGGGCGTCACCGTGCACGTCCCGGACCTTGTGAATGACGGGCGCTGGCCGGACTATGTCGCGGCGATAGGCGACGACAAAATCAACTCCGTCCTCGCCGTACCTTTCCTCGCCGAGGGCGGGGCCAAGGCAGCGCTGAACCTCTATGCCGAGGGAAGCCATGCGTTCTCGGACGAGGCCATCCGCCGGGCCGAGGACTTCGCCCTGCATGCCAGTACGTCCCTGCGCCTGGCACTGCGGATCGCGCAACTCACTGACAACAGCAACGACCTCACCGAGGCCATGAAATCCCGGACCACCATCGATCTCGCCGCCGGCGTCATCATGGCCGAGAACAGGTGCAGCCAGGAGGTTGCAATGGACATCCTCAAGAAGGCGTCGAGCAGCCGCAACATCAAGCTGAGGGATGTGGCTGCGGCCGTACTTGCATCCATCAGCAATGAGATGGTCTACACTCACTTTGATGCCTGAGGGCACCGGCGGGCCCCGGGCTGTCAGCGGGGTAACTCAAGACACCTCGTCCGCGTAGGGGGCGTGCAGTGACGGGGTCCCGGCCACCATCTCGTTTGCCGCCATCGCCAGCAGGTCGCGTTCGGTGGCGGGCAGGGACAGCATGCCTTCCACGTAGGCCTGGACCTCGTACTCGCCGGCCGAACCGGTCATGCCAAAATACTGCAGCCACAGTTCACTGATGGTGATGTCGGCTGCCTGCAGAACCTCCATGAGTCGGCTGCGCTGTTCCGGCTCATGCATGTCGAAGCCCACAATTTCCCCTCACTGTTCCGGCGTCGCCTTATGGATCAGCCTTTCACTGGCTTCAAAGGCTCTGGTCCGGGATCTCCATCTGGAAACCGCACACGCAGCGCAGCACCCGGGTGGCCAGGTACACGCCCAGCGTCTCAGGCAGCCGCCGCTCGTTGTAGGTGCTGTGGATGCTGCGGACCTCCGCTCCGGCGGCCCGCATGGGCTGTCCGCAGTGGATGTAATGTCCCCCGAACGCCAGTACGTTGGGAGTGCTGCCGGCCCGGTTCAGGATCCGTGCCACCTCCGTGACGTCAGCCGCCTGGGTGAAAGGCATACCGCAGCCGGTGCACCGGAAGGACACCTCTACCAGGGCGGCACGGGATGCAGAATCCGCGGGAAGCGCATCAATCGAGGTGATCTCCAGGTAGTGGTCATGGCCGCACCGCCGGCATGCCAGCGGGCCGGGCCGGAACTGCGGTGCGTCCCGGTAGCCGTTCGCAGGGGTGGGCATCAAGCCACGGCCGGGTAGCTGTAAAGGATGTAGTCCGCTGCGGCGGGGCCGGTCATGTGCAGCCGGGAATCGTGGATGTCCACTCCGCACCGGTGCATCCCGGCCCGGAAGGCCTGATCCGATTTAGGAGTGAATCCGTGCAGGTTTGCCCAGCTGATGTACAGGCCGTACAGGCAGTCAGGGCCCAGCATCGTATCGCTGGAAGGATCAAAGATGGTTGCTTCTTCAAGGAACTGTTCGAAATGCGAGGCTGCCACGATGGGGCCCTTCCGCTCCTGCATCATACGCCGCCGTTGGACTGCAGCAGCTACTCCCGGGGCCTGTGCAGATGGGCCGGGGAGGGCGGGCCATGACGCCCGTCACAGTTCCGAATGTACCGGTGATCGGGAGGGAAGTACAGGGCTTGGCGTACGACGGCGGGACGGCAGGGGGTGCCCGTGGGAGGGAAAATCCCCGCCCGGACACGACGGAGCACCCGGGGGCGTTGCCGTCCCGGGTGCTCCGGATCCTTCAGGTGTGCTGGCTACGCGTGCGAGTACGTCAGGCAGTCGGCGTTGTCCCGGCCGGGGCCGACGTGCACCTCAGGCGCCTTGCACATCAGGTGGTCGTTGTGGATGCATTCGCTGCGCTGGCAGGCTCCGACGTCGGCCAGGACCTTGGGAAGGCCGCCGTGAACTCCGGTTTCAATGAACGTGGCGCAGTGCGCGTGGTTTTCGGCGCCGCCCACGGTGATGGCGGCTGCGTTGCAGTTGGTGTGGTCGTTAAAGGAACAGTTCGTTACGCTGCAGTCCGCGACGTGCGTTGTCATTGGAAAGTCCTCCTTGGCCGGCCGCCCGGGATAGGCGGCCCTCGTGCGTCTACCGTAAGCCCGCCGGAACCAATCAAAAAGACCCAATAATGTTCGCTAATTTCCAGCCTTCCGGCCTGTGGCGGCCACGCAGAGGCCTTCCCGTCCCGGAAAAACGGGAGGCGCTGACCCTTTCCGCGGATTGATAAGGGTGCTTATTATGTTGTTCTCTTCGGCGGTAAGCAGAGTCCGTCATCACTTCCGTCCGCCGCTGCAGCCGGCGGACTGGCCAGCATACGGGTAGCGAAGAGATTGGAAGAAAAGCCAAGATGAATGACATTCCTGAGCACAATGTCCCCGGGCAAAGCGTCCCTGAACACAAGGACCTGGCCCTGCCGGACTACGACCATCTGCCTTTGGGGACGCTTCCCACGCGCATCACGGGTTTGGCGGAAGCCGACGTGGCGCAGCTGATCGGCTACGAGAAGGAGCACGGGAACCGGCTGCCTGTCCTGCAAGTCCTGGAGAAGAGGCTGCAGGACCTGCAGGCGGGTGCGGAGCCGAGCGGGCCACAGGCGCCTAGTACCCCGGAAGTGACACCAGGTGCCGCGCCCGCGCAGCAGCCCACATCGGTGCCCGGTCCGCCGGTCAACCCGCCCTCCCACGGTGACCCCACGAACCCGGCGCAGCCGCGGTTATGACCTGAGGAGCGGGCATGGACAGGCAGGACAGCCCCGCCGCCGCTGCCTCAACGGACGACGGCGGCGCGGACCCGCACGCCTATGTCCACTCCCGGCGGGCAGACCTGAAGCGTCAGTTGGCCGAGTGGGTGCAAGTCCCGGGAATATTGGGGGAACCCGGGCACACCAAGGACCTGCTCCGCTCGGCCAACTGGCTGGCCGCCGCGTTCCGGGACATCGGCTTCCCTGTTGTCGAGGTGCAACCCACGGGGGACTCGCACGCGGTGTACGCGGAGTGGTGTGCGGCCCCCGGCGCTCCTACCGTCCTGGTCTACAGCCACCACGACGTCCGTGCCGTGAAGCCGGACAACTGGAACCAGACGGCACCGTTCCAGCCGGCGGTGCGCGAGGGCAGGCTGTACGGCCGGGGAAGCTCGGATGCCAAGGGCCAGGTCCTGGCCCACCTCGAGGGAGTCCGCGCCCACCTCCACCAACGCTCTCTCACTTCCGGCGCCCAAAACCCCAACGCCCGCTCACTTGTGGCGGCAAAAACCGAAACGCACGCTCACCCCACTTTCCCCCAACAGGCAGGTCCCGTGCCCGCCGTCAACCTGAAATTCCTCGTCGAGGGCGAGGAGGAAGGCGGCTCCCCGAACCTGGCCAAGCTCCTGGAGGAACAGACGGAAACGTTCCAGGCCGACGTCGTGCTTTTCTCCGACACCCTGCTCTGGCGCGAAGACCACCCCGCCCTGTGCGTGGGCCTGCGCGGAATGCTCAGCGCGCAGCTGGAGGTGTTCGGCCCCGAGCGCGACGTCCACAGCGGAGCCGTCTCAGGCAACGCCCCGAATCCGGTGTTCGAACTGAGCCGGCTGCTGGCGCAGCTGCACGACGAGGACGGCCGGATCGCCATCCCGGGGTTTTACGACGACGTGGAGCCGCTGCCAGCAGACCTGCGGCAGGCTGTTGCGGACCTTCCGTACAGCGACGAGGACTGGCTCGCGCATTCCGAGAGCGGCGCCATTACAGGGGAGGAGGGCTACACGGTGCTGGAACGGCTGTGGCTGCGGCCCGCCGTCGAGGTCACCTCCCTGGTTGCCGGCGATCCCGGGGAAGTCTCCCGCGCTGCCGTGCCGGCCGTCGCCGCCGCGGACCTCAGCTTCCGCACCGTGCCCGGCCAGCGGGTGGAGAAGGTGGCCGAACTGCTGCGGCAATGGGTGGACGCCACCATCAGCGGCGCCTTCCACCACCGGCTGACCCCGGACCTTGAAACGGCGCAGGAGCCGTACCGGACCCCGGACCACCCCGCAGTTCACGCGCTGGAGCGGGCCATGGCGCGGGGCTTCGGGTCCGGCAGCGTAGGCAGGATGGGCAACGCGGGCGGAGGGCCAGCCGAGCTTCTGTCCCGCGTGCTCCATGCGCCGGTGCTGTTTTTCGGAACCGGGCTTGTGGAGGACCACTGGCATGACAGCGACGAGAGCGTCAGCCTGGACGTCCTGGAGAACGGCGCCGTGACGCTGGCCTGTTTCTGGGACGAACTTGCAAGGATGCAACGAGTAAAGGACGACGGCGATGGACACCTTTCCGAATAACGGCACCGGCGGTCCGGGCACGGGCAGCGGCGGGAACGTCAGGACCTTCGGTGTGGAGGAGGAACTGCTCCTGGTGGACCCGGGCAGCGGGGACGCCGTGCCGATGGCGGGGGCGCTCCTGGATCTGTATGTCCGGCCGCTCGAGTCCAGTGCCGGTCCCGTCCTGACAGCCGAATTCCAGCAGGAAATGATCGAGGTGGTCACCCCGCCGCATTCCACCATGGCTGCCCTGGAGGCCGACATCGTGGCCGGCCGGGCCATCGCGCACCAGGCGGGGGAGGACGTGGGGGTGCGGGTGGCCGCACTGGGCACCTCGCCGCTGCCCTGCGACCCGCACCCGGTGAAGCTGCGGCGCTTCGCAGCCATGGCGGAGGAGTACGGGCTGACCGCACGGGAACAGCTCACCTGCGGCTGCCACATCCACGTCTCGATCGAATCACCGGAGGAGGGCGTGGGGGTGCTGGACAGGATCCGGAACTGGCTGCCGGTGCTGACCGCGCTCAGCGCAAACTCGCCCTTCTGGCACGGGCAGGACACCGGCTACGCCAGCTACCGGTCGCAGGTGTGGAACCGCTGGCCGTCCGCCGGGCCGCTGGAAATCCTGCGGACACCGGACGCCTACTACCAGCTGGTGCATGACATGGTGGACACCGGCGTCGCGTTGGACGAGGGCATGATCTACTTCGACGCCCGGCTCTCCCGGCACTACCCCACGGTGGAGGTCCGGCTCGCCGATGTCTGCCTGCGGCCGGAGAACACGGTGCTGCTCGCCGGGATCTCCCGGGGACTGGTGGAAACGGCCGCGCGGGAGTGGCGGGCCGGCGTCGAACCGGTGGCCGTGCCCACGGCGCTGCTGCGGCTGGCCGGCTGGAAGGCCAGTCGCTGGGGACTGCGCGGGGAACTCCTGGATCCGGTGACCAGCAGGCCTGCGCCGGCGCTCGCCGTCGTCAATTCCCTGCTGAACCATATCCGCCCTGCACTGGAGGACATTGGGGACCTGCAGCGGGTGGAGGAGCTGACGGACAACCTGCTGCATGTGGGCACCGGCGCCGTCCGGCAACTCGAGGTGCTGCACCGCACCGGCGACCTCGAGGACGTGGTGGACGACGCCGCCAACTGCACGGTGGGGGTCGCAGCGGGCGGCGCCTAGGAATTCTGGAGCGGAACGGGTGCGGCGTCAGCAGACTTGGGTCTTTCTGCCCTAGAAGGCGGTGCTGCCCGGGCGTTGACTGGAATTGCGGGCGGACCGCCCGCGGGAGGTTAACTAGCAGGGAGGCTTTTCCCGGGAGGACGCGGCAATGGTCGAGTTCCTTGACAGGGCCGACGCCGGCCGGCGGCTTGGGCAGCGCCTGGCCGGACTGCGGGGCCGGGACGTGGTGGTGCTGGGATTGCCCCGCGGCGGAGTTCCGGTGGCGTTCGAGGTGGCAAAAGCCCTCGACGCGCCGCTGGATGTGGTCATGGTCCGGAAACTGGGGGTTCCGTTCCAGCCGGAAGTGGCCATGGGCGCCATCGGGGAGGGCGGCGCCCGGGTCCTGGATGAGCGCGTCCTCTCCCTGGCCCGCGTCACGGACGAGGACCTGGCCGGCGTCGAAAGCGGGGAACGCGGACTGTTGGAGGACCGGACTGCGCGGTACCGGCAGGGCCGGCCGCGCACCGACCTCCACGGTCGCACGGCCGTTGTGGTGGACGACGGAATCGCCACCGGTTCCACGGCGCGGGTCGCCTGCCAGATCGCCCGTCAGCTTGGCGCGGCGCGGGTGGTCCTGGCTGTGCCGGTGGCCCCGGCCCGTGCCATTCCCTTGCTGACGGAAGCGGACGACGTCGTCTGCCTGGCTACCCCGCGGAACTTCCGGGCCGTGGGCCACTACTACGACGACTTCTCGGCCACCGGGGACGAAGAGGTGGTCCGGTTGCTGGACGACGCCGAACGCCGGCTTCGCAGGGTCCGCGGAAATACAGGGCAGGAGGGCAGGGTGCAGGGTGAATCAGGGCAGGAGGGCTTCGTGCGGGGTGAAGGGGCCGAGGAAGAAGTCGAGATCCCGGCCAACGCAGTCCGGCTGAGTGGCAGCCTCCACCGGCCTCCCGGGTGTGAAGGCATGGTCATTTTCGCCCACGGCAGCGGAAGCAGCCGGCACAGTCCGCGCAACCGGTATGTGGCGTCAGTCCTCCATGATGCCGGACTGGGCACGCTGCTGCTTGACCTTCTCACGCCGGCGGAGGAAGTGGACCGGAGCAACGTGTTTGATATCGCCCTGCTGGCCCGGCGGCTCCGCTCTGCCACCCGGTGGGTGGAATCGCGGCAGGACGGCTGGCATGGCCGGATCGGCTACTTCGGGGCGAGCACGGGGGCCGGCGCCGCGCTGTGGGCAGCCGCCGAACCGGACGCCGAGATAGCAGCCGTGGTGTCCAGGGGCGGCCGGCCGGACCTTGCCGGGACGCGGCTCGCCGCCGTGCGTGCCCCCACGCTGCTGATCGTGGGCGGCTCCGATCCCCAGGTGCTTGCCCTCAACCGGGAGGCCCAGTCCCTGATGCGGGCCACCACGCGGCTGGAAATCGTGCCGGGAGCCAGCCATCTATTCGAGGAGCCCGGAACCCTGGCCAGGGCTGCCGAACTGGCCGCGGGATGGTTCAGCCAGTACCTGCTCGCTTCATCGGACGGAAGCTCCAGGCGGGAGGTCCAGCAATGACCGGTGGGAGCGGCGATGAGGACGCCGGCCGGGGACGGGAGCTGGACGAGATCCTGGCCCGTCCCCTGGACACCGCCGCCGACCTCGGCGGGCTGGTCAGGCCCTGCAGGAGTTCTTAGGCGAGCGCTTCCGGGCGCACCTTCAGGGAGCGCAGGGATCGCATCAGCGCGACGGCGGTCAACGACCCGGCTGCCAGGATGGACGCCAGCACTACCACCTGGAAGCGGCCGGCCTCAAGGGGTGAGGCGCCTCCGAAGATGGCGCCCACAAAGGCGCCGGGCAGGGTCACCAGGCCGGTGGTTTTGGTCTGGTCAGTCGACGGGATCAGCGCTGCGTGCACGGAATCGCGGGCCTGCCGGAGCGTGGCCCGGCCGGGCGCGGCGCCGAGCGCCAGCCAGCCCTCCACCTCGTCCCACTGCTCCCGCACCGCCTCATAGAACCTGCGGCCGGCCAGGACGGCGATGGTCATGCAGTTGCCGATCACGATGCCGCCGACGGCCAGGACGTACCGCGGCGCGAATTCGATGGCTCCGGTGCCGAACACCACGCCGAGGGTCACCAGGACACCGGCCGCCATCGTGGCGGACACCACCGCGAACCGGTGCCAGGACCACGCCAGCCGGCGGGTGGCCGTCACCGCGGCCACGGTGAACATGACCAGCAGCGCCGCCCCCACCCAGAAGGGATCGGTGATGATGCCGCCCAGGACCAGGCTGATGAGCGCCAGTTGGGCCGCCCCGCGGAGGATGGCGGCAGCGGGAGCAGCGTACGACGGCGTCCGCGAGCCCCACAGGACGCCCACCGTGAGTGCCACCAGGAGGGCGAGGGCCACGAGTGTGGGCACCAGGGCGGCAAGGTCAGGCATGCTGCCAGCTTAGGCGGGCCGGCAGGGACAGGCGCTGTACGACAGGCCCTGTCCCCGCCCGGTGACGCTTTAGGAGTTGCTGTCGGAGATTGCGGAGCTGACGGCCGTGGGGCTGTCGTATTCCTTGTCCGGAATAGCTTCGAGTGCCTGGATCACGTTGCTGTCGGCGCCCGAGTCCTTCGCCCTGGACAGCAGGGCGTCACGCTTGGCGGGATAGTCCACGCCGCCGAGGAACTTCTGGATCTGGATCGGGTTTGGGGTGTCGGCCATCGGGTTTCCTTTCTCGTGCCGGCTCTGAATCCGCGCACCGCCCCCGGCAGGAGGCGGGCGCGGACGGCTTCATCGTAGCCGCGACTGCTCCCGGTGGGAACGGGTGCGGGTGGATCCTAGGCCTGCTGGCTGAACCCCTCCGCCAGGTTTTTGGGACCCTGCACAATGATCTGGTCGTCGTCGTACAGGACGGTCTGGGCGGTGGTGTGCGTCCAGGTCCCGCCGGGCCGCTTCACGGCCACGATGGTGATCCCGTACTGGTCGCGGAGGCCGAGGACACCGAGCGGCCGGTCCCGGGCAACCAGAGGCGGCTGGGTGCGGATCATCACGAAGTCGTCCTCGAATTCCACGTAGTCCAGGATTGAGCCGCGGACCAGGTGCGCCACCCGCTTCCCCATGTCGTGCTCGGGCCGGATCACGTTCTCGACGCCGAGCTGGGCCAGGATTTCGGCGTGCGGTTCGCTGATGGCCTTGGCCCAGATCTGCGGATGCTTGAAGGTGAGCAGCCGGGAGGTGGTCAGGATGCTGGCCTCAAGGTCCGTGCCGATGCCCACCACTACCCTGTCGAACTCGTGGACTGACAGCTGCCGCAGCACAGCCTCCTTGGTGGAGTCGGCGCGGACCACGTGCGTGAGGACGCCGTTGTAGGACTGCACGATCTCCTCGTTGCTGTCGATGCCCAGCACCTCCGTGCCCTGCGCTTCCAGCTCCAGCGCCAGTGACCCGCCGAACCGGCCCAGCCCGATCACTGCCACGGAGTCGGCCTGGGCGGCGCGTCCTGCTCGCCGGGAAAACATGTCCTTAGCCAATGAGGGGCCTTTCCTTCGGGTATTCGTACATGATGGGGCGGCTGCGGAGAGCCAGGGCGGTGCCGAGCGTGACGGGACCCAGGCGGCCGATGAACATGAGCAAGATCAGCACCACCTGGCCTGCCGGGGGCATTCCCGCCGTGATGCCGGTGGAGAGCCCCACCGTGGCGAAGGCGGAGACCACCTCGAAGAGGATCCGTTCCTGGCCGAAGTCGGTGATGAGCATCAGGAACATCGTGGACGCCGTGATGAGGGCGATGGCCAGCAGGACCACGGTAATGGCCTGGCGGTGGACGGCCCGGGAGAGGCGTTTGCCGAAGATGTTCACCGCCGTGCCGCCGCGCAGTTCGGTGGCCATGATGAAGAACAGGACGGCGAACGTGGTGATCTTGAGGCCGCCCGCCGTCCCGGCCGGGCCGCCGCCAATGAACATCAGGATGTCCATGCCCAGCCAGGACACCGGGTGCATCTGGCTGATGTCAATGCTGTTGAATCCCGCGGTGCGGGTGATTGTGGACTGGAAGAACCCGCCCAGGACCCGCTCACCGGGAGGCAGCGCACCCAGCGTGGCGGAATTTGTCCACTCCGCGGCCGTCAGGAACACCGTGCCGCCAACCAGGAGGACAGCGCTGCCCAGCAATACCAGCTTGGTGTGCATGCTCCAGAAGACGGGCTGGCGGAACTGGCGGCGCAGTTCGAACAGGACGGGGAACCCAAGGCCGCCGATGATCACGGCCGCGGCAATGGGCAGGCATACCCAGGGATCGCTCACGAACCCCATGAGATTGTCCGAGTACAGCGCAAACCCGGCATTGTTGAAGGCGGAGATCGAGTGGAACACCCCGTGCCACAGTGCCTCGCCGGGGGAGTAGCCGTAGCTGAGCAGGAACCGCAGCATCAGCACCAGGGCCAGCGTGACCTCAACGAGCAGGGTGATGATGAAGACACCCAGCAGGACCCGGCGGACGTCGCCGAAGCCGGCGCTCTTGGTTTCCGCGGCGGCCAGCATTTTGGAGCGCAGGCCCAGCCGCCGGGCGGTCAGGACGCCCAGCAGGGTGCCGAAGGACATCACGCCGAAACCACCCACCTGGATCAGGGCCAGGATCACCACTTGCCCGAAGCCGCTCCAGAACACCGGGGTGTCCACGGTCACCAGTCCCGTCACGCAAACGGCCGACGTCGCGGTGAACAGGGCCTCCAGGAAGGATGCGCCGCCGCCGCCGTTCCTCGCGATCGGCAGCATCAACAGCCCGGTTCCAACGGCGATAACTAGCGCAAACCCGAGGACGATGAGCTGGGCAGGGTGCCGAGGCAGCAGGCGCCGCACGAGCTTTTGCAGGGTGGAGAGCTGCTGGTTCTGGAAGGCTGCGACAGAGCGGCTGTAGCCAGCAAGAATTAGGCTTGGTTTTCGCCTCCGGTGCGGTGGCGTGGGGCCGCGCTGGTAGGCCTTCAAATGCATAGGCGTCACCGTACCACCTGGGCAGTACGTTGCTGGAAGGGCAGGGGCCAACGCAGGTATCAGCCGTTGCCGCGTTTTTTCTCGGCTTCCTTCTGCGCCTCTTCCAGCTTCTTTTCCGCTTCCTTGCGCAGTTCCTCGGCTTCCTCCTGGGCCTTCTCCCGCTGTTCCTCGGCTTCCTTCCTGGCCTCCTCCGCCTGTTCCAGCTGCTCCTCGGTCAGGGTCGCCGGGGCGGAAGGCTGCGGGGCAGGAGCCGCGGCTGCCGCCAGATCATTGCGGATGCTACTGATCGCGGCCTCGATCCGGCTCTTCCGCTGCTCGGACATCCGGCCCTGTCCGGCTGCCGTCGCCACGTCCTGGCTCAGCTGCTGAAGCTCGGCCCGGGCCGCGGGAAAGTCCTGCTGGGCCGCGTGCTGCTTGGCCACGGCTACCCGCTGCTGCAGCTGTTCGGCCACCCCGCCGTCCAGGTCGGGTCCGGCGGAACATCCGGCCAGGAGCCAAAGGCCAAGGCAGGCGGCCAGGATCAGGGCCGTGAATCTTCGGACCGGGGTGTGCCTCATGGCGTGACGCTCTCTTCCAGTTCCTTGAAGTGTTCGCCCAGCTGCCCCGGAATCGTGGGGCCCGGAGTTTCCGCCGGGCCTGGCCCCGGCTGCCGGATTGACGTCAGCAACACCACGGCGAGGACCACGACGACGGCGGCCGCCGCGGCCAGGATCCACAACCGGCTGCCGCGCAAGACAGCAGGCTTCCGCCACTGGCGCCGCGAGGGCCCCGCCTGGCGGGCCGGCTTTTCCCCGGCGGAGGCCGGCGCGTGGGACGGCATCTGCGGGGCAGGCTGCCAGGAGGTGGCATTGGTTGCCTGGTGTTCCGGCAGAAGGGGAAGCCGGGCAGCCGCTGCCGGGCTGGCCGGCTGCGGCAGGGCAGCGCCCGCGTCCAGGACACGGGTTGCCGGAAACGATGTCTCCGCGGCTGGCGAACCCTTCGCCCCTTCGGCGGGAAGCGCCCAACCGGCTGCGGCGCCCATCGTTGCCGCCACATCCGCCGCAGCGGGCCGGTCCTGCGGGTTCCTCGACGTCATGGCCGTGAGCAGCGACGTCCACTGCGGCCCCAGACCGTCGGGGATGCGCGGGCCGCGGGAGAGCCGGGCGACGGCGGCTTCCATGGGCGGCCCGGGAAATGCCACGCTCCCAGTGAGTGCTTCCAGCAGGACAAGGCCCAGCGAATAGATATCAGCCGGCGGCCCCACCGCGTCGCCCCTTGCCTGCTCCGGACTCAGGTAGGCAGCCGTTCCGGGGACCATGTTGGTTGCGGTGACCCGGACGCCGTCGAGCATCCGCGCGATGCCGAAATCGGCAAGCTTGGGGCGGAGCGGGGCGTCGGCCGCGTAGCGGGTGAGGAGGATGTTGGCAGGCTTCACGTCCCGGTGCACCACGCCGCGCTGGTGGATGTAGTGCAGTGCCTCGGCCAGTTCGGCTCCCAGCCGCGCGGCGTCATTACCGGCCAACGGCCCGTCCGCCAGCTGCCGGTGGAGGTCTGTTCCCTGCACCAGTTCCATGACCAGGAACGGCACTTCGCGCTGCCCGCGGACCAGCGTGCCGGTGTCGAAGAGCGTGACGAGGCCATGGTGGTTCAGCTGCGCCAGCATCCGGGCCTCCGACTGCTGCCTCGCGAGCTCGTTGGCGTCGGTGATGTCCTCGCGGAAAATCTTCAGCGCCACCGGCCGGTCCAGAACCTGGTCGGTCCCCCGGTATACGCTCCCCATCCCGCCGTGGCCCAGCACTTCGTCCACCCTGTAGCGCCCGCCCAGGACGGTCCCGGCCAGGCCGGTTGCCGTGTATTCGGTCATGGTTGCCGCCTTCCGTCTGCATCCACTCTAGGCGCATCGCCCCCTGCAGCAGGGGGTCTCGAGGCAGCTGCGAAGGCCTCTACCGCGGCACATCTGCCGCTTGTATGATGTGGACCGGAGAGCCGGGAAGCCTGGTCGGCCCGCAGACCTGCACGCCTGCGGCACGTACCTGGCAGCCGCCTGGGGCGTGAGCTGCGAGACCACGAACGGAACCGCCATGCACACAGATTCAACCCCCGTTGTCCACACCTCCGGACTTGTGAAGAACTTCGGGCGGACCACCGCGCTGGCAGGCCTGGACCTGACTGTCCTGCCCGGCGAGGTCCACGGCTTCCTCGGGCCCAACGGCGCCGGAAAGTCCACCACCCTCCGAATCCTCCTGGGGCTGATCAAGCCCAGCTCCGGAACCGCCAGGGTTTTCGGGATCGACCCCTGGGCCGAACCGGTCCGGGCGCACCAGGACGTCGCCTACGTTCCCGGAGACGTGACGCTCTGGCCCAACTTGTCCGGCGGCGAGGTCATAGACTTGCTGGCCGGGCTCCGCGGCGGGGCCGACGAAGCCCTGCGCCGGCAGCTGATCGAGGAATTCGACTTCGATCCGCGGCGGAAGGCCCGCACCTATTCCAAAGGGAACAGGCAAAAGGCAGCACTGATCGCCGCGTTTTCCCGCCGCGCCAGGCTGTACCTGCTGGATGAGCCAAGTTCGGGCCTGGACCCGGTGATGGACGCCGTCTTCCGCCGGCATGTCCGGCGGGTCACCGGCGAGGGGGCCACGGTGCTGCTGTCCAGCCACATCCTGGCGGAAGTGGAACAGCTGTGTGACCGGGTGACCATCATCCGGTCCGGGACCGCGGTGGAGTCGGGGACCCTGGCCGAACTACGGCACCTGACCCGAACCCGCTTCCGAGCTACCGCGGCCGTGCAACCGGACGTGCTGGCGGCCCTGCAGGGCTTCCACGACGTGCGGACAGACGGGGACGTCATCGAGTTCGACGCCGACGCCGCCCACCTTGGTGCCGTGCTGGACGCGCTCGCGTCGGCGGGCGTCACCGGCATCACGGCCGCGCCGCCGTCGTTGGAAGAGCTGTTCCTGCGGCATTACAGCGACCAGCCGCCCGTGCCGCAGATCCAGGCCCGGCAGGGCCAGGCCCAGCAGGGCCAGGCCCAGCAGGGCCAGGTGCTCTGATGGGCGCCGTCCTGCGCCTGGCACTGCTCCAGGCACGGCGTGACTGGGCAATCCTTGCCGCGTGGATCGTGGGCATTGCCGGGCTGGGGTATGCCGCAGCCACAGCCATCATCATCCAGTTCGCGGCGGACAATGAGCGGGCCGCCCTGGTTGCCGTGGCCGCCGCCAGTCCGGCTTTCCTGTTCCTGCGCGGCCTCCCGGACGGCATCAGCTCCGGCGCGGTCACGTTCTTCCAGGGCTATTCCTTCACCGCGGTTCTGGCGGGGCTGATGGGCACGTTCCTGGTGGTCAGGCACACTCGGGCGGATGAGGACCAGGGCCGCCTCGAACTCCTCGGCTCCACGGGCATGACCCGGGCTGCGCCGCTGCAAGCCACGCTGCTGCTTGGAACCTGCGCCAACGTGGTCCTCGCCCTGGCCGTGGCCGGTGGTTTCGCAGGGGCTGGCCTGCCGGTTGAGGGTTCCTTCCTGGCGGGGGCGGCTGTGGGTGCCGTCGGACTGTTCTTCGTTGGCGCCGCGGCGCTGGTGGCCCAGGTGATGCCGTCCGCCCGCACTGCCAACGGAACTGGTGCAGCGCTGGTAGGTGCCGCCTATATGGTCCGGGGCGCCGGAGACGCCCTCGGCACCGCCGATCTCTCAACCCTGCAGGTCACCCCCGCCTGGCCTTCCCTTCTGTCGCCGGTCGGCTGGGGGCAGCGCATCCGGCCCTTTACGGAGGCCGATCCGCTGCCGCTGCTGGTCCTGGCCAGTGCCGCCTTGATTCTGGGGGCGGCGGCCGTGGTGCTCCGCCGGGAGCGGGACCTGGGTGCCAGCTATATCGCGGCCAACGAGTCGGGCCCGGAGCACGCCCGCCCGGACTTAGTGTCGATGCCCGGGCTCGCATGGAGGCTGCAGCGCGGAAGTGTGGCCAGCTGGTGCTTCACCGCGGCCGTGATGGGGTCAGTGGCCGGCGGACTGGGCCCGGTGGTCGAGGATGCGCTGGCTGGCAACCGTGCGCTGATGGAACTGATGGGCCGCCTGGTTCCGGGGGAGTCGGCCATGGTGGACCTGTTCACCACGGCCATGCTCGGCATTGTCGGAGTACTGGCGGCCGCCGCGGGAATCCAGGCGGTGCTGCGGCTGAGGGCGGAAGAAGCCGAGGGGCGGGCCGAGCTGCTCCTGGCCGTTCCGGCGTCGCGCCTCCGTTGGCTGGCCGGGACACTCGCCGTCGCCGTCATCACCACGACGGCGGTCGCGGCCGCCGCGGGAGCCGCGGCGGCCGCAGGGCGCACCGTCTCCCAACC
>NZ_JBNHFC010000021.1:0-62339 GCF_059089885.1 Arthrobacter sp. Y3221159 | reverse complement strand
CCCGGTCCCATTCCGAACCCGGAAGCTAAGACCCACAGCGCCGATGGTACTGCACCCGGGAGGGTGTGGGAGAGTAGGACACCGCCGGACATAACATCACGGTCGAGGCCCCAACCACAGGTTGGGGCCTCCCGCATTTAACACCCCAACCACAGAGACGTTTGACCCACTTGCTCTGGTGACCATGGAGCATCTGGTGTCAGTCTTTCCGGATCCTCCAGGCGCTTGTATGCTGTGGACCGGAGAGCCGGGAAGCCTGGTCGGCCCGCAGACATGAGCCTGCGGAAAACGCCCGGCGCCGCCGTCGGCGTTAACCTAACGTCTCGAGGAGCGGACATCCCATGGCTGCATCAGCACAACTGGCAGTAACAGCCCCCGCCAGCACCACGACTGAAACCGCAGCGTAGGCGACAGATCATGAAAATCATGCTGCTGACTGCCGGCACCCGCGGTGACGTAGAACCCTTCCTGGCACTGGCCCGCGCTGCTGAAGCGAGGGGACACCAGGTACGGCTGGCAATTCCTGACAATTCCGGAGCAGCCACGGCAGGCGTGGACACGGTCAGCCTGCGGATGGATTTTGCCCAGCTGGTCAGCGATCAGGGAGTGTCTCCATGGCGTGCAGGCGCAGCCTTCAGGTCTGTGATCCGGCCGGCGGTGGGCAGGCTGTTGTCCGCCGCTGTGGAGCACATCCTGGCATTCGGCCCGGATGTTGTTGTCTACCACCCGAAGGTCTTGAGCGCGCCGATGGCAGCAGCCCATCTTGGAGTTCCATCCGCCATTGTGGAGACTGTGCCACTGACGCCCACCAAGGAGTTTCCGGCACCATTCATCACCACCGTCAACCTGGGACCCCTGAACCGTGCCAGTTACAAGGCCGTCAAGGTGGCCACTCTGATGTTCAGGAATGAGCTCACTACAGCCTTGAAGCCCTTGCCGGCGGGTGCTGAGCGGCAATCGCAGGCTGGATATTCCCTGGTGCCCGTGAGCCCGCATTTGCTGACCCGCCCGGCCGATTGGTCGCCGAGGGTCCATCTAACCGGTCATTGGGCGGGAGAACCACGGCTGGTAGGCGCCGACGATGAATTGAAGGAGTTCATTGCCGGTGGGGATTTTGTCTACGCCGGGTTCGGTTCCATGAAAGCCGGTGACGCCAGGAAACGGGGTGAGGTCATCGTCGCTGCCGCGCGCAGGAACGGCCTGAAAACGCTGGCCGCCGAGGGGTGGGGAGGCATCGAGATTCCCGCAGCAGCCCGTGGCGGTGACGTCCTGGTCAGGGAATCGATGCCACACCACCTTGTCCTTCCGCGGGCTGTTGCCGCCATCCACCACGGCGGGGCCGGCACCGTCCATGCCGCCGCCCGGGCCGGTATTCCCTCCGTGGTGGTCCCGTTCATTGCCGACCAGCCGTTCTGGGGACGTGTGCTGCAGCGAGGCGGGCTTGCACCGAAGCCGATCCCGTACCGCAACCTCACAACGGACCGGCTCGCAGATGCCTTGGACCAAACCAAGGTTCTCCGTACCCGGGCTACCCAGGTGGGAGAGTGCCTGCGGACAGAGGATGGGGCAGCCGTCGCAGTTGTTGTCCTGGAAGGCCTGGCCGGTTCCCCCGGCTACCGTTCCGGACTCGATGGTGATTCCGACGGCGTGGCCTGCGAGGGGTAGCGGTTGCCCTGCACGCGGCCTGTAGTCCCGGGCCGGGAAAGCTGGAGCAGCAGCAGTGTACGGGGGATCGGCCAGACGATGGCCAGGGCGAGTGCCGGCACCAGTAACAGGCCGACGTCGGGAAACTGCCGGATGACCACTAACAGATGCGTATCGAACCTGGCCGGAGCATAGTCCAGGCACAGCCACAGGACAAAGGCGTCGAGGGCCAGGGCGGCCACCACATAGCCGGCGGGAAAACGCGCAGGTCCCTGCCGGAGCAGGAACCGCGCGCCCAGCCACAGGCTCAGCAGTTCCGCGAGCAGCAGTCCCAGGGCCACCGCCCAGCTGTACCGCTGGAGCCAGTCCTCGTAAATTACGGCCGGCACCGGTTCCTGGCCGTGGAGGATCCGGAGGACGTTCGTGTCGATGGCTTTCAACCGTGACGGTGCGGCGGCGTCATTGGCGTTGATGACCAGCGCGAGGCCCAGCCCCGAGGACGGGACCATGCCCAGGTAGGTGTGGCTGTTGCCCCACTCGCCCTGGTGCTCAAGGAGTCGGGGCAACGCCTCTTCGGGGACGGCCGGACCAGGGCCGGCGGACTCTACCAGCGGCCGGGTGAACCAGCCCATGGCGTACTCCTTCGATCCTTCAACCTGCACGCGCGGCTCGAACATTGTCTCCACGCTCCCGGGCCGGAGGATCTCCGACGTACCGTAACGGCCGCCGTCGAGCAGGGCGATCAGCTCATGGCCCAGGTCCTCCGCGGAGGAGTACAGCGTGGACGAGGGCATCCCGGACGAGGGAGCGGGCACATCCGTCTGGCGCCAGAAGGAGCCGAACCAGCGGGAGTATCCGGCGGCGGCGTTGCCGGCGCGGGCGGCGGCACGGGTCGGGTGGGTGTGCACCATGTCCAGCGGCCCGAAAACATGGTCCTCCAGGTACTGCCCGAACGGCTGCCCGGAGACCGTCTGCACCAGCAGGCCCAGGATGTTGTAGTTGGCGTTGGCGTAGTGGAATGCCTCGCCCGGCTTACGAGCCAAGGTGGCGTCAGCCAATGCCCGGACCTCTTCTTCCAGGGCCTCCGGGCCCTGGTCGAGGGAGGCTTCGAAGGCGGTGTCCCTGGACGCCATGCCGCTGGCCTGGTGCAGCAGGTGCCGCACCGTGATGGACGGGGAACGGCTGTCGTCAAGCGTGAACCAGGGCAAGTAGGCCTGCACCGGCTCATCCAGCCGCAGCCGGCCGGCCTCCACCTGCTGCATCACCGCGATCGCGGTCAGTGACTTGCTGGTGGACGCGAGCAGGACCGGCGTCTGGACCGTCATGGGCCGTCCTGAATCATCGGCGCGGCCGAAGGCGGCCGAGTGCACCTGCTTCCCGTCCTGCACGACGGCGACGGCGGCACCGGGGATTCCGAGGGCGTCGATCTGCTCCCGGAGGAAGGCATCGAGGGCGTCGTAGGTCTGCTCCGCGGTAGCGCGATCAGCAGCGGGAGCCGAGGCGGCAGGGGTGGGGACGGCAGCAATGCAGGCGGCCAGCAAGCACAGCAGGAGGCAGCGTGACCACACCTCACGAGTCCGCATGCCTGCACCTGCACTTCGGCCGCTTTTCCCTTCACGGTAGGGCGGACCAAAGGCGAAGACAAGCATCGTCCGGCCCAGCGGATCCCCCAATTGTTAAGCCGCAAAATTCAAGTACGACAGGCAGGCTCAAGATCTGCTCAAGGGCTGCACAATCTTCGGTGAGGAAAGCCGGAATGCGGAACTTCCGTGCAGCCGGACTAATAGGCTCAACGGCGAATCATTTGTCGCGTTTAGCAGCAAGCCCGGCAATTGCGGGGCCTTTTCGGGCTCAGATAGTTGGGGAAATGATGTCCGAATACCAGGCCCTGAGGGGTCCTTACCAACCTGCGCCCAGACCGCCGCGCAAACCGCTCGCTTCCACGATCATTGTCGGAGTCATTACCGCTCTTTTCGTGCTTTTGGGGTCGCTGAGCAGTGGGCTTGGCGGTGCGCTGGTGTTCCTGGCCATCTCGGCCGGGCTCACAGGCCTGTACGTCCTCCTGACCGGACGCCGGTCCTGGGCGTGGCTGCCTGCCAAACGGAAGGCCGGCGCCGTCGCGCTCGCCACGTCGTTCGCCCTCCTCCTTGCCGGCGGCGCAACCATGCCGCGTGTTTCCACCGCGGACCTGGAAGCTGCCGCCTCGGGAAGCTCCGCGCCGGCTGCCGCGGCCACGGCGAGGCCAACCGCCACAGCCAGTGCGACGCCGTCGTCCGTTCCCACTGCCCAGGAGACGGGCGCACCGCTGGATCCGGAGACGCCGCACCTGGTGGCGCACGGCACCCCTGTCACCGCTCCGAAGGAGCAGCCCGCGTTCGCCACCCGGGCGGTCGACCTGTTGGCCACCCTTCCCATCAAGGGCAGGGCGCCGAAGACGGGGTACGACCGGGCGCTGTTCGGCCAGGCGTGGGCGGATGTGGACCGCAACGGCTGTGACACCCGCAACGACATGCTCAAGCGCGACCTCACGGCTGTCAGCTACGTGAACAGCGTCCCCTGCAAGGTGAAGTCGGGCATGCTCCACGATCCGTACACGGGCACGAGCATCAATTTCCTTCGCGGGCAGGCCACCAGCAGTGCCGTCCAGATCGACCATGTGGTCGCGCTCAGCGATGCATGGCAGAAAGGCGCCCAGCAGCTGACCACGGAACAGCGGACAGCGTTCGCCAACGATCCGCTGAACCTGCAGGCGACGGACGGCCCCACCAACCAGAAAAAGGGCGACGGCGACGCCGCCACCTGGCTGCCGCCGAACAAGGGCTTCCGGTGCGAGTACGTCGCCCGGCAGATTTCCGTGAAGGCCACCTACGGGCTGTGGGTGACCCAGGCGGAGCACGACGCCATGGCCCGGATCCTGGCCGACTGCAGCGGACAGCTGGCGCCGACGAACGCGGAGCCCCCAGCTGCGTCGCCGGCACCGGTCGTGGCGGAGCCGGCGGCGGTGGCACCGGCTCCCGCGGCCCCGGCTCCTGCTCCGGTTGCGCCCGCACCGGTTGCACCCGCACCTGTCCCGGTGGCTCCGGCACCCGCTCCTGCGGTGCCGGCTCCAGCGGCTGTCTACTACGCCAACTGCACGGCCGCCAGGGCTGCCGGTGCGGCTCCGCTCTACGCCGGGCAGGCCGGTTACCGCGCCGGGCTGGACCGCGACCAGGACGGCGTGGCCTGCGAAGGCTAAGACCCACACTCTCGAAACCTGATCCAGTCATCACTCAAAAAGGGAAAACATTGAAGAAGCTGTACCCCATCGTCGTCCTGGCAGCAGTCGCATTGGCGGGCTGCGGAACAGGAACCCAAGCAAGCATCACTTCCAAGGAGTCAGCAACCGCTACGGCCACTGCCACTGCCACGGCGACACCAACGCCCAGTGCAACGAACCCTACTAATTCCGTGTGCACCACGGCCGCTGCGACCCAGAAGTACAACAGCCAGACCCTGGTTTGCACCCTGGGCAGTGACCAGCGCCTGGTATGGATGATTGAAGCTGAATCCAAGCGTGTCCTGGCCGCGGCAGCGGCCGCGGCAGCCGCCGAAAAGGCCGCTGCGGAGAAGGCCGCAGCCGAGAAGGCTGCAGCGGAGAAGGCGGCTGCTGAGAAGGTGGCAGCCGAACAGGCAGCCCAGGCTGCTGCTCAGGCCGCAGCTGACCAGGCTGCCCGGGATGCCGCAGCCCGCCAGGCTGCCGAAGCCGCGGCTGCCCAAGCGGCGCAAAAGGCTGCGCAGGCCCCTGCGCCTGCCGCCGTCTACTACGCGAATTGCTCGGCTGCGCGGGCTGCCGGCGCGGCACCGGTCTACGCTGGTTCACCCGGCTACGGCACGCACCTCGACAGGGACAGGGACGGCGTCGGCTGCGAGTAAGCCTCACCGGAATGCCGTGGATACCAGCAAAGGTATCCACGGCATTCGTCGTTAGAGCTCGTTCCGCACTACCGCGCCCTGTGCCACCACCACCCGCACCTGCTCCAGCGCCGAGGCACTGGCCAGTGGATCGGCGTCCACCACGATCACATCTGCCCGGGCGCCGCGGACCAGCCGGCCGACGTCGCGCACTCCCAGCAGGTTGGCCGCGTGGGTGGTGGCCGCCTGCAGTGCCTCCAGCGGCGACAGCCCGGCCTCGGCGAGCAACCGCGCCTCGGTGCCGATCGGGGTGACGTCGGTGCCGAAGGAGTCCGTGCCCGCCACGATGGTCACGCCCGCCTCCTTCGCAGCGAGGACCGCGGCCCGCAGGATGGGCGTGTACTCCTGGCCGCGCGCGGCCAGAACCGGGTTCGGCGAGGACGCCATGCTGGTGATCGCATCCATCGTGGGCGTGAAGTAGGTGCCGCGGCGCGCCATCTCCGCGATGGTTCCTTCAGACACGAACACGCCGTGCTCGATGCTGCGCACCCCGGCCCGGACGGCGCCGTCGATCCCCTCGGCACTGTACGCATGGCACAGGACGCCCGCACCGTTGGCCGCCTTCACCACGGCGAACAGCTGCTCCTGGTTGTACACCAGCTCGCGCGGGTCCTGCTCCGGAAGGCCGGCGCGCGGGTTGGCCCGGGTCTTGATGACCTGGGCCCCGCGCGCGAGGTTCACCCGGGTGAGGTACGCCAGGTCCGCCGGCTCGCGGACACCCGTAGGCAAAGTGGCCAGCGGGGCGAGGTCCGGATCGGCCAGCAGCGAATCGCCGAGGTCGGGGGAGACGAACAGCCCGGCCGGCGTCATCCGCGGCGAGACCCCGGGCGCCCAGTCCGGGAGCGCCGCCAGTGCCACGTCCTGGTAGAAACTGCTCGACCCGCTCCGCACGCTCGTTGCGCCGCCCTGCAGGATGAGCCGGGCGTCGGCCAGCGCGTTCGCGTGGACGTGCACGTCCACCAGCCCCGGCAGCACCCAGCGCCCGGTGGCGTTCAGCACCCGGGCACGGCCCGCGACGGCGGCAACGGCCTTCCGCGTCTCGTCGCGCGTTCCGACGGCGGCCACCTTGCCGCCGTCGAGCACCAGTACACCGTCCTCCACGGCGTCACCGGTCAGGGGGTCGACGACGGTGCCGCCTTCGATGACAAGCGGCGGGTGGGTGAGGGGCTGGCCGTGGTAGTTGGGCCCGGCCGGCTGGCCGGTGGCGCGGGCCGCGGGAGCACCGCCGAGCTGGGCGGCGACGCTGGCGACGGAAATGCCGGCGAGGGCGGCGGCGCCGGCAAGGATGCCGCGGCGGGGAAGTCTGGATGTGGGGGCGGGCGCGGAAGTGTGGTCATGAAGGCACATCGTTGTCTCCTTTGGTTTGCCACGGGAAAGGCGGCTCCGGAAGATGCTACTGGCAGGGGAAGGGCGGCTGAAGGCCTACTCCCCGGTAAGCGGCCGAAGTCCGGGATACCAAACACAAGTTGATCGCGGAGGGGGCCCGCTGAACGCAGTGATCGGGGCTACCGCCTGCCCGGCTGGACTCCTAGGGTGGGAGCCATGGCTGATACTTTCGGGTCCCTGATCGAATCGTTCAAGAACATGGGCGTCGCCCGGGCCTACGGTGCCCCGGTCCAGCTCGGAGGGGAAGAGGTCATTCCGGTGGCCCTGGTGTCCTTCGGCTTCGGCGGCGGCGGGGAGGCCGGGCAGGAGGGCGCATCCGGCGGCGGGGGCGGCGGCATGGTGCTGCCGTTGGGCGTATACCGGAATGTCGGCGGGCAGGTGGCGTTCCGGCCGAACACTGTGGTGGCCCTGGTCTGCCTGGTTCCGGTCATCACCGCACTGGGCGGCGCAGTCCGGAGGGCAATCCGCGCGGCCAAAGAGTAACGGAGGGACCACTCTCGAACCCCCCGAAAAGAGGGGGCTGGAAGCTAAAAAGGGGGGATTGCAGCCCTTGTTCCCCCTGATGCCGGCTGGTAACTTTTCCGTGACGGGCGCCCCGGACGAGAGCGGCTTCGCCCGTACTGCAGGGATTTGCTGGGAGTCCAGTTCCTACCCGCCCCACGCTATGGGCGGTCCAGTCATCCCTGTGTCCCATCCAGGAGACAAAATGTTCAGGCGCATTTTGACGATCCTCGCCGCCCTTTTGACCGCAGGCTTCCTCTTCGCAGGGGATGGCGGACAGGCCACTATCCCAGCGCCCGAGGGCGCAGCCGTCCCCACCACCTACGCCGACTGCCCGCTAGAACGGATCGGCACACAGCTTGTGCGCTGCGACAATCTGACGGGGGCCGGAGTGGAGGCACCCTTCTGGATTCCGGAACAGAAGTAAACACCGGAAGGCGCTGCAGGGACCGTGTCCGTGGGCTGAATGGTGCTTGAAGCGCGGGGATCCAGCGTGAAGGATACCGTCATGGCGACTTTCACCGGATCCGATGACCTTCAAGGTGCGGAGTTCCTGGATGTGGACCTGCGCGGGGCCCGCTTTGTCCGGTCCAGCCTGTCCGGCACGGTGATGCGCCGGGCGGACGTGGACCGGGTGGACATTGACGCTCCCTGGCTTCTGGAAGGCGGCGGCTCCCTGCTGGTAAACGGCGTGGACGTTGCCCCGTTTGTCGAGGCCGAACTGAACCGCCGCTTCCCCGGACGGGAACTGCGGCACGCCACGGACCCGGAGGGACTGCGCGAGGCGTGGGCCGAGGTGGCGCGGACGTGGTCCGCCACACTGGAGCGGGTTGAGGCGATGCCGGCCGGCACCGTTGACGTGAACGTCGACGGCGAGTGGTCCTTCGCGCAGACGCTGCGGCACCTGGTCATGGCTACCGACAAGTGGCTCCGCGGCGCCGTGCTCGGGTACGGGCAGCCCTACCACCCGGCGGGCCAGCCGAACACCGAGTACGAGACGGAGGGCCTGGACATGTCCGTCTTCTCGCCAACCCCGCCGCCCTTTGACGAAGTGCTCGAGGTCCGCGCCGGCCGCGTCGCCATGGTCCGGGACTACCTGGCCGGCGTCACGCCGGAGGATCTGGGCAGCAAGCGAAAAAACCCGGACGATCCCGGCTACGAGGAAACCGTCCTCTCGTGCCTGCACACCATCCTCCAGGAGGAATGGGAGCACCACCGTTTCGCCGTCCGCGACCTGGACGCCACCGCGGCCGGGAACAGCCAGAAAAAAGAGGGGGCCTATGAAAACCAGTGAGCTGCTGCTGGATGCGTTCGGCAGGATCCGGGAGACCGTGGAAGCCACGCTAGAAGGGCTCGACGGCGGTTCCCTCACCGAGCGCCCATCCGGCACCGGGAACTCCATCGCCTGGCTCATCTGGCACATTGGCCGGGTGGAGGACGCGCAGGTCGCAGAGGCGGCCGGACTGGAGCAGGTCTGGACGGGGCAGGGGTTCGTGAAACGGTTTGGCTTAAGGCTGCCGGAGCGGGACACAGGCTACGGCCACTCGAGCGAGCAGGTGGACGCGGTGCAGGCGGAACCGGCTCTGCTGCTCGAGTACTACGACGCCGTGCACCGGCAGACCAAGGGCTTTCTCGAAGGACTCCGCGACGAGGACCTGGACCGGATCGTGGATAGGCGCTGGGATCCGCCCGTCACGCTCGGCGTCCGGCTGGTCAGTATACTGGCCGACTGCCTGCAGCACATGGGCCAGGCGGCCTATGCCAAGGGGCTCCACCAGCCCCGGTAGGCCGGCGGCACTTATTGAACAGCAACCAGACCAGGAGGCCCGAATGGCAGTGGTACGGCGTTTTGACCATATCGGCATCACCGTCGCCGACCTCAAGAAGGTGACCGGCTTCTTCGTGGGGCTGGGCCTCGAGGTGGAGGGTGGGCCGATGGAATTGGAAGGCGAGTTCCTGGACACCGTGTGCGGCATTCCCAACTCCCGCACCGAGATCGTCATGCTGCGGCCGCCCGGCGGCGGGACCGGGCTGGAGCTCGGGAGGTTCATCCGGCCCGACCACCAGCCCGGCTCGCCCAACGCGATGGCCAACGAGCTGGGCCTGCGCAACGTCTCCTTCGAGGTGGAGGACCTCAGGGGGACGGTGGACCGGCTGGCCGCGGAAGGCTACGGGCTGGTGGGCGGCATCGGTGAGTACCAGAACACGTGGCTCATGGCCTATGTGCGTGGCCCGGAGGGCCTGATCGTCTCCCTCGCCGAACGGATCGGCTGAAGAACTACCCCTGGACGGCGTACGCCTTCGGCAGCTTCAGCCCGCGTTCCGCCATCAGTGTGCGCAGCCGGGTGGGGTAGTCGGTGATGATGCCGTCCACGCCAAGGTCCATCAGGCGCTCCATGTCAGCGGTGGTGTTGACGGTCCACGGGATGACGGGCAGGCCCAGTTCGTGCGCCTCGGCGATCATCTCGGGGGTGACCGAACGGAACGTGGGGGAGACGACGTCGTACCCCTGCGCGGCTGCCGCCTTGGGAAGCGAGCCGTTGTAGTCGTCGATGTCGATGCCGCCCAGGTTGCGGCTGGCGCCGGGCTGACCCACACCCATCCAGGCGTCGCCGCTGGAGAGTGCCACCAGCGGCAGCCCGGGCGCGAGTTCCTTGGTGAGGTTCAATGAGGACCAGTCGAAGGACTGCAGGGTGGTGCGGTCGGCCATGCCGGAGGCCTGGATCTCGGCCACCACGGCGCGGGTGAGGGACTCCATCCCGGCGCCGCCCACCTGGCTGCTCTCCACCTTGGTCTCCACGTTGAAGCGGACCTTCGCGGCGCCGGCGTCGCGGACCAGCCGGTAGACATGGTTAACGCAGGATGGTTGCCAGGGGACCTCAGCTGCTAACGGAGAATCAAGGCCACGCAATGCCCATTTCGCTGCCGGCAAAAGCCGGGAGTCCGCGCTTGGCGCTGCAGACCGCGCATTTGGTGCTGTATTCCGTCTCCCGGACCCACTGATGGAACGCTTCCAGCCTGTACTCGTACCGGAACCCTCTTTTCTGGAGTTCGTTCAGGGCCCGGCTCGCCGTCTCCCATGAGCTCCAGCGGCCCACCACTCGGTCCTTGTCCCTGATGACGTTGCACCCGCCATCCCCAAGTTCTGCGGTCCGCTCTTTACGGCTGTGCGGTTCACTGCTGCCGTGCACCGCCTTGTACTCCTCTACCGTCGCCACGGTTCCTCATTTCCTCATCTGAGCCATTGCCGGTCCGGCCCCGCAAGCGGAGGACCGGGCGCACCTCTAAAAGGATGGCAACTGTTCCCAACCACCTGTAGGGCAGAAAGTCCCGTTATAAGCTGACGCAACACGACGCGTGATCCTAGACAGGGTCAGGGCTCAGCTGAGATGTCAGCGCCCATGCTCAGACTCTCCGGAAAAGGCAGCGGGACGCTAGGTTGTGCTGCGCTTCCTGAGCCTCGACTTCAGGATGATGGCCGTGAGCCAAGTGGCGATGCTGCAGGCGGCGGCGCCCCAAAGGATGTCAGTAATGACGACGACGGCCGTGAAGTCCTTGAGCAAGGCGCCCAGAGCGTAGGCGGTCAGCCAGTTCCGAAGGCTGGTGGTCATGCGGCTCCTTGGCTCGGCGTGGTGGGCGCACCATTGATGACGAGTGCGTCTGACAATGCGTTCGGAGCCGGAGAGGTCGGCAGATGGCTCTGCTCGTAGCGGCCTACGCGCGCGGCAGCCCGAGGTAGCGCGGGACCTTTTCCGCGTAGACGCGGTAGGAGGCTCCGAAGAGTCCGGCCAGCGTGGCCTCTTCGTCCACGACAACGGGGTGTTCCACCAGCAGTTCGGCCGGCATTGTCACCAGGACCCAGGACGAGCCGGCCAGAGTTCCCGCGCCCAGTTCGATGAGCCACCAGCCCACGTACATGGGATGGCGGGTGAACGCGTACGGGCCGGTGGTGACCAGTTCCTCCGGCCGTTCGAGCGCGAAGGGGCCCGGCGAGCGGCGCCGCCGTTCAGCCAGCGCCCAGGCGTTAAGTCCGACGCCGGCTATCACCAGTGAGGTCCCTGCTGCCCGGTGCAGGGCCCGCGGTCCGGGCAGCGGCATGGGGCGGAGCCGGGCAAGGAGCAGGTCCGCGGCCATTGCGGCTACGACGGGGAACGGCAGTGGCAGGTTGTCGTAGGTCGCCTTGACCCGGCGGGCCAGGGAGCTGATGGCATGTCCGGCCACGATCAGGAGGTTTCCGCGGCGAAACCCGCCAGGAGCAGGGCGCTGTTGGCCAGCCAGCCGATAGGCGGCAGGTCCGCGATTTGGACGGGCGCGTCGGGTGCTCATGGGGATCAGGGTACCGTCAGAACAGAGGCTGGGAACTCAGACGTCTTATGGCTGGCGGGCATGTTGACGGGTCAAAGGAGTATCCGGGAAACCCGCCCCAGGCCACGGAAAGCCTCAGGTACTGCACGAGGGTGATGCCTGGTCGTCCAGCGACGCCGCGAAGCAGCGGATCGCCGCTGCTATCCGGTAATCGTATGTCGTGGGTGCCTCCGCTGATGTTTGCCTTGTGGAGTTCATCCGGTGCAAAGGAAAAGCTCCACCCTTCCAGGTCCTCTGGACCGGTCTCCAGGGAAGCAAACCCGAAGAGCAGAGGGAAGAGGGCCCATGGAGGTTTCTGCATTCCGGAGCCGGCCCAGACGCCAGCCCACTCCCCACCGTTGTATCGTGCGACGAGGGATGCCATGCACCAAAGGCTCCTTGACCCTGTGCTAACCCTCGGATGCATGGGACGCGGTGGACGGGACCAATTGCGTGCTTCCGGAAGGCAGCAACTGCAGCTTTCGACGCCGGGCAATAC
The DNA here is from genome assembly GCF_059089885.1 of Arthrobacter sp. Y3221159. Lineage (NCBI taxonomy): Bacteria > Bacillati > Actinomycetota > Actinomycetes > Micrococcales > Micrococcaceae > Arthrobacter > Arthrobacter sp. Y3221159. Next base: position 50,014 of record NZ_JBNHFC010000021.1, on the reverse strand, counting down.
AGAACGGCTCATGCTCCGAAGACTGGGTGGACAGTGTGCCGCGTAGCGACAGGGGAGGGGACCGATCGTATGAAGGACGCAGACCGTAAGGCGCTCATTGTCCTGCTGGTTGCAGTGGTGGTGGGGGTGCTCGTCGCCGTTGCGGGGAGCCAGGGCGGCGCCACGGTGGGCGGCTTTCCCCTGTTCGCCTTGGCGGTGGCGGCCGCGTTCCTGGTCCAGTGGCTGGCGTTCATCCCGGCCTTCAAGGCCCAGACCGAGACGTACTACGACCTCACCGGCGCCCTGACCTACATGTCCATCACGGTCCTGCTGGTCCTGCTGACCCCCGGCGTGGATGCCCGGGTGCTGCTGCTCGCGGCCCTGGTGGTGGTATGGGCGGCGCGGCTGGGAAGCTTCCTGTTCCGCCGCGTCCGCAGGCACGGCAAGGACGACCGGTTCGACGAGCTCAAGCCCTCCTTCTTCCGCTTCCTGAGCACCTGGACCCTGCAGGGGCTCTGGGTAGTCCTGACCGCCGCGGCAGCCTGGATCGCGATCACCTCCGTCACCCGCGTGGCGCTGGACGGGTGGGCGCTCGCCGGCTTTGTGGTCTGGGCCGCCGGCTTCGGTACCGAGATCGTGGCGGACAGCCAGAAGCGCCGGTTCAAGGCGGACCCGGCCAACGAGGGGAAGTTCACCTCCACCGGCCTGTGGTCCAGGTCCCGCCATCCCAACTACTTCGGCGAGATTGTGCTCTGGACCGGCGTGCTGATCATCGCCGTTCCCGTGCTGCAGGGCTGGCAGTGGGTGGCCCTGCTGTCGCCGGTGTTTGTCGCGTTCCTGCTCATCAAGGGCAGCGGCATCCCGCCGCTGGAGAAGAAGGCCGACCAAAGGTGGGGCGGCCAGCCCGGCTACGAGGCCTACAAGAAGAACACCCCGGTGCTGATCCCCGCAGTCCGATAGTCCGGCGGCCCCGGCACAGATCCTTTTCTGCCGTATGAGCCAGCCTCTGGCCCCGGCCCCGCCACATGGGTACGGTGGCCGCATGCAGAAGATATCGATTGAGGCTTTGGCCCGCCAGCAGCTCGAGGCAGCCGTGGCGGTCTCCAGCGGGCGGGCATCGGACACCGTGTTCGGCGGCCACGAAAAGAGGCTGCGGCAGACCGTCATGGCCTTCCGTGCCGGCACCCAGCTGAGCGAACACCAGAACCCCGGCGAGGCCACCGTCTACGTTATCCGGGGATCCGTGTGGCTGAAGTCGGGCGGCGAGGCCTGGCAGGGCAAGGCCGGGGACCTGCTGATCGTCCCGGACGGCCTGCACAGCCTGGAGGCCGAGGAGGATTCGGCGGTGCTGTTCACGGTGGTCAAGACGGACCGCTGACTAAGGTACGACGGCGGCGCCGGCCTTTCGCTTACTCCGTCACCGCTGCCGGGACCTTGGTGAGCCCAGGAGCGGGCTGATCCGGGGGCCGCCTCGCGAACAGCGAAACCCCATCCATGCAGGGTGAATACCAGCCAAAAGCGCTTAGCATCAGGGAAAAGCAGTAGGCACTTGTTCAGGATCCATCGACGGATACTGGTCCGCGGCCGTCGCAGGGACGGCCCGCTCGCTTCAGGGAGGAGGCCCAGGGAATGGAGAAGGAGACTATTCACTGGCTTGGACGACTTGAAGGATGCAGCGGGTTTGCCGTTGAAGGCAGAAGCTTCGTCAATGCTCTCCGGCAGGCCGGTTACCACGTTCAAGAAACTTCGGTTTCCTCCCGCCCGGACATGGGTGCAGGACAAGGCACTGAGCCGCTTCGCCGGTCAGGGCCCGGGCTGACCATCGTGCACCTGCCCTGGCATGACTACGGGTGGGAGAACCTGACCGGGCAAGTGGTGTGGCGGGCGATGTTCGAAACCGCTTCGGTGCCCGCTGAATGGCTTCCGCGCCTGGCAGAAGTGGACGAAGTATGGGTCCCGTCCCGATTCAATGCCGGGACTTTTGCTGATGCGGGTGTGGATCCGGACAAGCTCAAAGTCGTCCCCGAATTCGTGGATAAGAATTGGTTGCAGCCGGCGGTCCGCGCTTATGACGGCCAGGGTAAATTCAAATTCCTTTCCGTCTTCCGGTGGCAACAACGCAAGGGATGGGATGTCCTTCTGCAGGCGTACCTGGAAGAGTTCAGCGCCGCCGATGATGTTGAACTCCTGTTGCGGGTGGACCCCTTCGGCCCCGGTACCGCCGACGTTCCTGCAGCTATAGCCGACGTGATCCGGAAAGTCAGGCCGCACCGCACCCCGACGGTGCGGCTGCTGCCGTTTCCGCTCCCGCAGGCCGGGATGCAGAAGCTGTACGCCTCGGTGCACGCCTTCGTGTTGCCCACCCGGGGGGAGTCCTGGGGGCGGCCGTTCATGGAAGCCATGGCCTCGGGCCTGATCACCATCGGTACAGCCTGGGGCGGCCATCTTGATTTCATGAACGCCAACAACGCCCTCCTCATCGACTGCGAGCTTGTGCCCGTCCCGGAGTCCGCAGCGCTGGAGTGGCCATTCTTCCGCGGCCAGATGTGGGCTGAACCGTCCGTAGCGAGCACTGGGTACTGCTTGCGGCGGGCGTACGAGGGAGGCCCGGCCACCGAACGCCTCCGGCGGAACGCGGCGGCCGCGATCAGCGAGCAGATTGTCCACGGCCAGGCCCAGGACGCCCTGCTGAAGGAGGTGCGGAGGTTGCTGAAGAATGGCTAGGACACGCGCGTGGTGCGCCAAAGATACGCGCCGTGCGGCGATTCGGTAAGGCAGCCGCGACAAAAGTTAGGCTTTGAACTTGCAGGTAAGGGGTACGGACACCCCATGCATGCAGGATCAGAACGAACAGGGGCTTGATTTGGCAGGGAATGCAACCTTCCGGCACAGCAACACCGCTCTGCTTTCGGTGTGCAGTGTCGAGGCTCCGAGGATCGTAAGCTCCACGGAATTCGACCGCCGGTTGGCGCCCACCCTGCACCGGTTGAAGTTCCCGCCCCGTCTGCTTGAGCGGGTTGCCGGCGTCACGCACCGCCGCTGGTGGGCGGCAGGGACATCGTTCGATGATGCTGCCGCCGAAGCGGGCGCCAAGGCCTTGGCCGAGGCCGGCGTCGAACCGTCCCAGGTCGGCCTGCTGATCAACACCTCGGTGACGCGGCGCAACCTGGAACCGTCCGTCGCCGTGAAGATCCACCACCGGCTCGGCCTGCCGTCGTCGGCCATGAACTTCGACCTGGCCAATGCCTGCCTCGGGTTCGTAAACGGGCTGACATTGGCGGCCAGCATGATCGATTCCGGCCAGATCAAGTACGCGATGATCGTCAATGCCGAGGATGCCCAGGCGACCCAGGAGGCCACGCTGGCCCGCCTCGAGCGGCCGGAGACCACGCGCGAGGACTTCAGCCGGGAGTTCGCCACCCTCACCCTTGGCTCCGGAGCTGCCGCCGCCGTCCTGGGCCCCGCGGACCGGAACCATGGCGGGCACCGGATCGTCGGCGGCGTCATGCGCGCGGGTACGGAACACCATGAGCTGTGCGTGGGCGGCGTCGACGGCATGGCCACGGACACGAAAGGCCTGCTCGACGGCGGCCTGCAGCTCGTCGTCGACGCCTGGCATGAAGCGCGGCCTGAATGGGACTGGGCCGCCATGGACAGGTACGTCACGCACCAGGTGAGTAATGCCTACACCCAGGCCATTATCGAAGCCATCGACCTGGATCCTGCCAAGGTTCCCCTCACGTTCCCACACTGGGGCAACGTGGGCCCCGCTTCCCTCCCCATGACCCTCGCCGCCGAAGCGCAGTCCCTTGAAGCGGGGGACCGCGTCCTCTGCATGGGCGTCGGATCCGGGCTCAACACGGCCATGATGGAAATCGTGTGGTGACCGCAACCTGGCCCGGCGTCGATCCGGAATGGCCGCGCACCATCGAGGTCCCCTCCACCTCCGGCGCCGACGCGCCGGGCACGGTGCGCCGCTGGCACCTGCTGGACAACGGCGCCCAGCTCTCCCGCCGCGGACTGGTCCCCGCCGGTACATTGCTATGCGTGCACGGCAATCCCACGTGGTCGTATCTGTGGCGAACACTGCTGGCAGCAGGGGCAAATCCGGACCACCCATGGCGTGTTGTGGCGGTTGACCAGCTGGACATGGGCTACTCGGAGCGCACCGGCACCTTCCGGCGGCTAGCGGACCGCATCAATGACCTGGGCGACCTGACGGACGCCCTCGGCCTGGAGGGGCCCGTTGTGACCGTGGGCCACGACTGGGGCGGCGTGATCAGCCTGGGCTGGGCCCTGGCGCACCAAGGGCAGCTGGCCGGGGTGGTGCTGACCAACACCGCTGTCCACCAGCCGGCCGGTGCGGCGATCCCGCCGGCGCTGCGCCTGGCCCTGCACCCCGCCGTACATAACTGGGGAACGACGACGTCGGATGCGTTCCTGCGCGTGACGCACTCGCTGGCGCACCCTCCGCTGCCCGCCGGCGTCCGCGAGGCCTACATGGCCCCCTACCGTGGAGCCCGGCGCCGGGCCGGGGTGGGGAACTTCGTGGCGGACATCCCCGTGGACGCCTCGCACCCGAGCTTCGCCGCGCTGGACCGCGTGGCGGAAGGTTTACGCGGGTTGAACGTCCCGGCGCTGATGCTCTGGGGCCCGCGGGATCCCATCTTTTCGGACCGGTACCTCAAGGACCTCATCGGCCGGCTTCCGCACGCGAAGGTGCACCGCTTCGAAGGCGCCGGCCATCTTGTGGCGGAGGACCGGAACATTGCTGCCCCGGTTTTCCAGTGGCTTGCCGGCAACGTTGGTGCCGGCAAAAGCGCCTCCCCTGAAGCCGAAGCCACATCCGCCGGGGGTGAGGCGCCGGACGCCGTCCAGCCGTCGCCGTCGGAATTCCGGCCCCTGTGGGACTTGCTCGGCGATCAGGCGGCAGGGCCTGCGGGAGACGATACCGCCGTCGTGGAAATGGCGCCGGGCGGTACGGTGGCCCGCTCGCTTAGCTGGCGGCAGCTGGACCGGAACATCCTGGACCTCGCCGCCGGGCTCCGGAAAGCCGGAGTGGACAGCGGCAGCCGGGTGAGCCTGATGGTTCCCCCCGGGGTGGACCTGACCGTCGCCCTGTACGCCTGCCTGCGGCTGGGCGCCGTGGTGGTGGTGGCCGACGCCGGGCTGGGAACCAAGGGCCTGAGCCGCGCCGTGAAGGGCGCCACCCCGGACTTCCTGATAGGAATCGACAAAGCGCTCGCCGCAGCCTCGGTGCTCGGCTGGCCCGGCAGGCGGATCAGCGTGCGCGACCTCCCGGCCACCCGCCGTCGTGTATTGGGAGTGAAGGCCTCCCTCGAGGCCCTTGCCCGTTCGGGCGCCGACCATGCTCCACGGCAGTTGGCGGACAACGTGGATCCGGACGCCCCGGCCGCCGTGCTCTTCACGTCCGGGTCCACCGGCCCAGCCAAAGGTGTGCTCTATACGCACCGGCAGCTGGCGGCGATGCGGGACACAATGGCCGCAACCTTCGGCATCCGTTCCGGTGCCGGGCTGGTGGCCGGCTTCGCACCCTTCGCCCTGCTGGGTCCGGCGCTGGGAGCAGTGTCGGTGACGCCGGCCATGGACGTCACGGCGCCCCGCACCTTGACGGCGGGCGCGCTGGCCGACGCCGTCGCGGCGATTGACGCCACAGTGGTCTTCGCCTCGCCGGCCGCGTTGCGCAATGTCCTGGCCACCCGGGACGGTGTGAGCGCCGCAGGGCATAAAGCACTGGAAGGTGTTGAGTTGCTGCTGTCTGCGGGCGCGCCCGTCCCGGAACCCCTCCTGGCCGAAGTTCAGCGGCTGCTGCCCCGGGCCTCGCTGCGTACCCCGTACGGAATGACCGAGGCGCTGCCGGTTACGGACATCAGCCTCGAACAGATTCACGCCGCCGACGCCGATGCTGCCGCCGGAAGCATGGCGGGGGCAGGCAACGGTGTATGTGTAGGCTGGTCGGTGCACGGCGCCCGGCTGGCCGTTGTCCCGCTGGCGGTGGATGGGACGGCGCCGGGGTCCAATGCAGTGACGGAACCTGGTGTGACGGGTGAGATCCTGGTCAGCGCCGCGCACGTCAAGGAAGCGTACGACAGGCTCTGGCTGACCGAGCAGGGGAGTTCCAGCCTGCCCGGGTGGCACCGTACCGGCGACGTGGGGCATTTCGACGCCGCCGGCCGGCTCTGGGTGGAGGGCCGCCTGGCTCACGTCGTCACTGCCCCCGGCGCCGTAGTGACGCCCGTGGGCGCCGAACAGGCCATCGAACGCCAGGACGGCGTCCGGCTTGCGGCGATTACCGGCGTCGGACCGGCGGGCACCCAGGCCGTGGTCGCCGTCGTCGAGACCATCCCGCCAGCGCGGAAAGCAGGTCCTGCGGCGCCGCAGCTTGCCGGGGATGTCCGCAGGGCGGCGCTTGCGGCCGGCGTCCAGGTCTCTGCCGTGCTCGAGGTTCCCGCGCAGCCCACCGACATCCGGCACAACGCCAAGATCGACAGGAGCCGGTTGTCCCGCTGGGCTTCGCGGGTGCTGGCCGGCGGCCGGCCGGGGAAGCCATGAGGGTCCTCGTCACTGGGGCCAGCGGGCTGCTCGGGGGAGAAGTGGCCCGGCTGCTGGTGCGCCAGGGCCATGACGTGGCCACCTTCCAGCGCCGCCCGTCAGGGATCGACGGCGCCACGGACTTCTGCGGCTCCGTCACAGATATTGAAGCGCTCCGGCGGGCAGTCGAAGGCGCCGAAGGAATCATCCACCTGGCCGCGAAGGTTTCCTTCACGGGCCGTGCCGCGGAGTTTGACGAGGTGAACGTCGACGGGACCCGGCGCCTGCTTGATTGCGCCCGCGCGGCCGGGGTGCGGGATGTGGTGTTTGTGTCTTCCCCGTCCGTCGCCTATTCGGGCGCCGCCATTGCCGGGCTTGGCGCGGAGCCGGCTGACCCGCAGCACGCGCACGGCGACTACGCCCGCACCAAGGCCGAGGCTGAACTGCTGGCGCTGGCAGCCGACGCTCCGGACTTCCGGGTCGCGGCGGTGCGTCCCCACATCGTCTGGGGTCCCGGCGATACCCAACTGGTGGAACGGGTTCTGGCCCGGGCCAGCCGCCGTCGGCTGCCGCTGCTCGACGGCGGTGCCGCCCTGATCGACACCACCTACGTGGACAATGCCGCCGCGGCCATCGTCGCCGCGCTGCACCGCATGGACCACGCGCACGGGAGGGCCGTGGTGGTGACCAACGGTGAGCCACGGCCGGTGGGTGAGCTGCTGGCTGGCATCTGTGCGGCGGGAGGCGTCCCCGCGCCGTCGTGGTCTGTGCCGGGTAGGGTGGCGCGGGCGGCGGGAGCGGTGGTGGAGAAGGCCTGGACCTGGGCCGGGCGGGACGAGGAGCCGCCGATGACCAGGTTCCTGGCCGAACAACTCTCCACCGCCCACTGGTTCGACCAGCGCGAGACCCGGGAACTCCTCGACTGGACACCTGAAGTCTCTCTTGACGAGGGACTCGCCAGGCTGGCCGAACACTATGGTTCACGGCCGCCTGCGAGGCCACTTGTGCCAGCGGACCGCCGTCGTAATGCACGACGGCGGCACCAGCCTTAGCGGGCCCTACTGCTGCGCCGGGCCCAGGGGATCGGGGGTGACCGGCTGGTCGTTGGCCGTCAGGTCGATGCCGAAGTCCTTGGCGAAGACCAGCCGGGTGGACTTGTAGATCCCGGTGTGGTTCTCGTCGAGCTCGAAGACGCGGGCGCCGCGGAGCCGGTTCCGGTCGGCACCGGGGAGCCCGTACGCGCCAAAGCCGGTACCCGGGCCGTAGCCGAGTTCCACGCCGTAGTAGTTGCCCACGTAGGTGTTGACGTGGTCATGGCCCACAAAGTAGCCGCGCACGTCCCCGCGCTCCAGGAAAGCATTGAACAGGCCGGAGTTGAAGGGGCCCGGGCACTCGTCCTCATTCCGCTCACCCACGATGTTGTGCTTCTTCACGGCACGCTGGTGGTCGGCGTCCGTCCGGGAGTCCAGGCTGGCGAACCACATGTTGCGGTGCTCGTGCAGTGCGATGTGGCCCCACATCAGGGATGGGATCTTCCGGCCGTACTTCTGCTCGGTGGCGATGGAGAGGTTCCGGTACCAGGTCACCTGGTCCATCCGTACCCAGTCCCAGTCCGGGTAGCCCTCGAAGTCCTGCCCGTTGATGCTGTCCGGGGCGTAGCGGCCGGTGTCGATGAGCCACAGTCCGAAGGCGGGTTCCTTGGACTTGGAGGACTGCACCAGCAGCAGCGAGTTGGAGGTGCCGGTGACTCCGTCGGTGGTGTCGCCGTTGACGTTGTACTCGTAGCTCTGCAGGAACTGCAGCATCCTGGCTTCGGTCATGCCGGTCTTCGCCGCGGAGTCTTCGTCGTGGTTGCCGAAGGTGACGGCCCAGGGGATTCTCCGGCTCTCCATCGGCTTCACCACCTGGTTCAGCGCCTGCTTGACCTCCAGCTCGGTATCGCAGCCGCCGTTGATGACGTCCCCGTTGATCACCACGAAGTCCGGCTTTTCGGCGTCAAGGGTGCGGTCCATGAGCTCGATGGTGCGGCGGTCGGTCTGCTCGTCGTCCTGGGTGTCATTGAACTGGACCGCTTTGAACCGGCCGTCGGGCCGGAACGCGAGGGTGGGCTTGGGTGCCTTGGCACCCGGGGCGGCGGTGGCTCCGGTTCCCGCGGCCACCGCGGCGCCCAAGGCACCGAGGGCGCCGGCGGTGGCCAGGGCTGCCCTCCGGCTGAACGTGTGCTGGTCAATCTTGATGGTCATCGCTGCCTCTTCCGCGTCATGCGCGGCGGGATTCCCGCCGCCGTCCCAGCGACTCTAGGAAGCCACGGGAACCGGTTCCCAAACGCAGGGTGAACAGCTGCGGCTACGCGCTCAAAGGAGACACGTAATCGCCGCGTGCCAGTTCCACGACGACGGCGGCGCCGCTTCAGTCGATGGCCTCGATGCCCTGCAGCTTCAGTTCCTCCAGATGGTTCAGCATGTGCTGCAGCGCCTCGGGGGAGTGCGGCTGCCAGTCCTTGACTTCGTAGAGCACGCGGAGGGGGTCGCGGGTGCGGTAGGACCGGGTGGGATTGCCGGGGAACTTCTTGTCAGTCAGGTTGGGGTCGTTCTCGAACGGGCCGGTGGGTTCCACCCGGTAGATCCTGCCGGTTCCGTCACCTGCGCTGAGCTCGGCGCCCCAGGTGGCCGCGTCCAGGGTGGCCGTGAAGTAGATGTGGTTCGCGGTCTTCCGTCCCCCGTAGTTGGAGGCGTAGCCCGGAACCAGCAGATCCCCGGGCTGCAGGTCGGCTTTGGTGCCGTGGAAGAAAGGTCCTGCATCGTTGGGGTTGGCCGTGTTGTTCTTTACTTCAGTACGGCGGGTTCCGGAATCAGGAAGTCCTGATGACGTGCTGATGATCCCGCGGCCGACGGCGTGCGTTGCCGCCTGGGTCCGGGAGTTCACGCCGAGCTTGTCGAATATGTTGCTCACGTGGCGCTGGACGGTTCGCTCGCTGAGGAACAACTCCGCGCCAATTGCCCGGTTGGTCAGGCCCTGCACGATCAACCGGAGCACTTCGACCTCGCGGGGAGAGAGGCCGTGCTGCGATGGAAGGTCGGGGTGCAGGAGCATGCCCTCGACCACCAGCAGGTCGGGACGGGCGCCGAGACGGGCGAAGGCCTGGCGCGCCGCTTCGAGCTCAAGCTCCGCCGCCTCATCGTCCCCCACACCCCGGTACGCGATGGCCAGGAGAACGCAGCACCGCGCCGTCTCGTAGGGGATGTCAAGGTCCCGCCACAGGCCGGCGGCCCGTCGGAGCTCGGGAAGCGCCCTCTGCCACTCGTCGTTGGCAAGGGCCAGTTCGCCAAGGGCTCGCGCATGGGCTGCGCGCACGCTGTCGGAAGCGAAATGCTCCGCGAGGCTGCCCAGCTCCGCCGCGGCGGCCGCGGCTTCCCCCGCAGCCTCTGCCGCGAGGAGGACGGTCACTGCCGCAGGGAGCAGCTCAACGCGAGCACTCGGCCCAACGGACTCGCCGAGGGAACGCCGGATCCCTGCCGCCGCCGCGGGCACGTCACCAAGGGAAAGCCTGAGCAGGGCGAGCCCTGGTTGCGTGGGGCCTCCGGCGAATGCCGCCGCCCGATAGGCTGCCTCTGCCCCCGGGAAGTCACCCAAAAGCCGAAGCGATTCACCGAGCTCGTAGCGTGCATGGCCAATCAGGCGAATGCCTGCTCCCTCGGCCAGGCTCCGGCACGCCTCCTTCAATTGGGCGAGGGCAGCCGCCCACTGGCCTGCGAGGCGGAGGTGGACGGCGCGGTAGGTCAGGCAGTTGCCGTAGAAGGGCCCGCCGAACGGAGGTACCGTATCCAGCCACTGCCCGAGGGCAGCGCTCCATTCCCTGACCCGCGAGACATCGCGGGCCTCTATCTGGCAGGTGCCGATCGCTGCGCAGAACAGCAGGCTCGTGACTCGTGGCGTCGTCTCGCCCGCCAGTACGCGGAGCATCGCATCGTCGAGCCAGTCCAGCCCGTCTGCGAGGCGGCCCGACTGGACCAGGGCACGGCCGGTGAGGAGCGTGGAGAAGGCGAGCTGGTCGCCGTCGTGCACCTTCGAAGCCCTCTCGCGGGCGCGGGCGAGGAGCATCACGGCCTCGTCATAGGCACCCGCGGCGATCCGGCCGTACGCCGTGGTGATGAGCAGCCACCCGGGCTCTTCGCCGGCGTCGTCCGGGCCGAGCTCGCGTGCCCGTGCCATCCAGCCGTTAGCCTGCGCGAACTCGCCGTTGAGGTTGTAGGCCTCCCACAGCCAGAAAGCGGAGGCGAGCGCGGGACGCACCTGGCCGTTCGCGGCCCGCACTTCGAAGGCATGCACCAGTGCGGCAATCGCCTCGTCGCGCAGGCCTGCGATTTGGGCGCACTCGGCGAAGCACTCGACGTCATCGACCTCAAGGCCCGCGAGCCCGCCGGCGGCGCGGAACTCGTCGCATGCCTGCCGCCACGCGAACGCCGCGTGGAACGCACGGGCCCGCGCGAGGTGATTTGCGTCGTCGGCCACGTCAACCTCCTGATCACTACTATGCATCGTTGGACTGGGCATAACTACCCAGTGGCGGATGCTGAAGTTGGCGGGACCTGCCGATGTTTGCGTGGCGCGCCGGCGGGATCCTGAAGGTGATCCGCATGGTGCGGGTCACTTGGTTCAGGAGGCCATCATGTCCCAGCCGTTTGTCTACTTGAGCACTTATACCGTGCGCGCCGGGCATCTCGATGAAGCTCTGGAGGCTTGCCGCGAGGTGGCCCGCCTCGTGGAAAGCCGTGAGCCCAGGATGCTCGTGTTCCAGTTCTTCGCCGATGAACCTGGCCGGCGGATCACCTGCCTTCAGGTTCATGCCGAACCGGAATCCATGGCGAACCACATGGCCGTGATCAGCGAACACCTGGCACAGTCCGGGTCGTGGCTCGAGTCGTTCAGCAACGCGATGACCCTGGGTCAGCCCCCGGCGGTCGTGACGCAGTGGTATCGGGAGGCGGGGGAGGACCTGGCCCAGTTCCCGCGGCACGTGGCGGGGCTCATCAGGGTCGGGTCGCCTGTTGGATGAAGTGAGCCCGGATATGAGTCCAAAGTCCGCGAAGGTCCGGAAGCCCAGTGCCGCCGTCGTACATTGAAACTTCATGGCCGGCTTGATGCGAGAGCACTGCCTCTTGATGTGGGCCTACGCCTGGTCCTGGTAGCGGCGTAGTCTTCAGCGCATGACCAAGGACGGGGAACGGGCGGCCCTCGCTGCGTTTCTGGCGCAGGCTGTGCTCGCCGGCGGAAACGCCGTTGGCATTCGCTTCAGCAACCGTGAGCTCGCGCCACTGTGGGGGGCCGGCCTGCGGTTCGCGCTTGCCGCGGCGATACTCCTGGCGATCATGGTGGCGCTGAGGCTCGCGCTCCCCCGTGGGCGGGCGCTGGCCGGTTCTGCGTTGTACGGCTTGTTCAACTTCGGCGTATCGTTCGCCCTGATCTACTACGGCCTGGTCCGCGTGCATGCTGGCCTCGCTCAGACCTTGCTCGCGCTTGTTCCGCTCGCCACCCTGCTGCTCGCCGTCCTCTGGCGGCAGGAGCGCGTCCGGACGGCGGCCGTTATGGGCACCCTGCTCGCGCTCGCAGGGGTCACCTTGATGTCACGTGATCCTCTGCAGCATGAAGTGCCGATGACTTCCGTTCTTTCCGTCGTGGGGGGTGGAGTCTGCTTCGCACAGGCGCTGGTGCTCGTGCGCATGTTCCCGAAGGTGCACCCGGTGACCATGAATGCAGTGGGCATGACATCAGGAGCAGTTGTCCTGCTCGTCGCGTCAATGGCTGCAGGCGATCCGCTGGTGATCCCGGAGCGCATTGAGACGTGGGTGGCGATCGGCTACCTGGTGGTCATCGGATCGGTTGTGGTGTTCCTGCTCTACCTCGTGGTCCTCCAGTCCTGGCCGGCCACGCGGGCCGCGTACGGGTTCGTCATCATCCCGTTCGTAACCGTCCTGCTCTCCGCATGGCTCGACGACGAACCGGTCACCATGACTCTTGTGCTCGGTGGCCTACTGGTCCTGACGGGTGTCTATGTCGGCGCGCTGCGCCCGGGACGAAAGACGCCGCCGCCTGCGGACCAGGACCCGAACACCGACCAGTCCGAGGAGGCCCGGTGACAGCACCATCAAGGAAACTCCTGTCCGGAAGCGGGAATGGTTGCGAGGAGCTGGGACAGCAGGGGTGGCTTCGATAAAGAGCTTCAGCGGGAACTGTCCCAACGGCAGGGTGAACAGCCCGCACATGCGGAAGCCGCGGGTACCTCTACTGTGGGAGGTATCCACGGCTTGTTTATGTTCGACGGCGGGGCCAGCCCCTCAGTGCGACGTCAGCTCGCGGAGCAGTCCCAGTTGCCCCAGGAACTCCATCTGATCGAAGTAGAAGTGGTGGGAGGTGATCTCGCCCGCTTCCACCTTGGCGATGTCGCAGCTCCGTACCCTGATCTGCTTGCCCGTTGCGGGGAGCGTTTCGCCGGAGGGCAGGTTCAGCGGGCCGGTGTTTGTTCCGATAACGGTGCCCTCGTCGATGGCCACGTCCCCGGCATCGTAGCTGTCAACACTTTCGTATCGGACGTCCGGCATCGCTGCCCAGAACTCGAAGAGGTAACCGGTGATGGCGTCACGGCCGCGCAGTTCCCCCTGGTCAGGGGTGTAGGCCACCGCGTTGGCCGCGTAGCAGCTGGCCAGCGTTTCCCTGTCTTTTTCGTTCATCGCCCTGGTGAGGCGATCCATGATTTCGCGTGCCTGTCCCATTGTGGACCTCCAATTTTTGGGCGGCCTCACGGAAGCGGGGGCCGCTTCGTTCGATGGTTGGCTTCTGCTGGTGCCGGAGCCATGTTAATGGCACGCCCGGCCCGGAACAGTGTCAACGGGGCGGGCAAATTTGTGCCGCCCGCCCTGGTCAGTGGCCTCAATGCCCGGGCCGGCCAGCAGTTCGAGTCACTCGCCGGGGGCGGATGTGGCTTCGTTCTGCGGCGGGCGGTCCTTAAGGAGGACAACGGCTACGATGATCCCTCCGGCTCCGAGGAGGATCAGCGGACTATGCAGCAGTACACCGAGAATAGCGAAGCCCGAATCTGCGATGGGTTTGGACGCAGCAAACAGGCACAGAGCGTCGTAGGCCAGCGCTGCCGCGTACCCGGCAATGAAACAGAACATCAGTAAAGCCGTGCGGTAGTTCTTGGTGAATGCTCTGACGGCCACGTCAAAGGCGAAGTACTTAAGCCCGACGACAGTAGGGGCGAAGGTCAGAATGAAGAAAAAGTCCACGTCTTCGGGAAAACGCCGGAGCGGGACATTCGCTTGGCCTTGGTAGATCCCGCTTGAATGGAACCACAGGCTGACCAGCTGGACCGAGATGAGCAGGACCGAGACAGCGCCGTACCGCAGCGCGGTTCCACCCCGGGTCATTCCCAATGCCATGGCTGTCACCGTTTCCCCCAACTTGTCGTGCAGCTAGACGCGATGCTATTTGCCCGCGGTATTGAACGGATGATCCTTGAGCCAATCCTGCGGGATCTTTCCTGCCCCCGCAGGCCGGGCCCTCAAGCCAGGCGCCGCCGTCGTACGCTGAAACCCAAATGGTGACGGACGGGGAGGCAGACGTGGCGGAAACGACGACGGCGGCGTCGCAGCTGGACGACGTGCTGGCCGAACTGGCCGGGCTCGAAGACGCGAAGATGCGCGCGGTGAACGAGAGGCACGGCGACGACCATGGCGTGAACCTCAGCCAGTTGCGCGCGGTGGCCAAGCGGCTGAAAACGCAGCAGGACCTCGCGGTCCGGCTGTGGGAAACCGGTGACACCGCGGCGCGGCTGTTGGCACTGCTCATCTGCAAACCCAAGGCGTTCGGACGTGACGAACTGGACGCCATGCTGCGGGAGGCGCGCGCCCCCAAGGTGCACGACTGGCTCGTGAACTATGTGGTGAAGAAGAGCCCGCACGCCGAGGAACTGCGCGTCGCGTGGCTGGCCGACCCGGACCCGGTGGTGGCCAGCGGGGGCTGGGCGCTGACGTCGGACCGGGTGGTGAAGAAGCCCGAGGGCCTGGAACTGCCGGGCCTGCTGGACACCATCGAGGCGGAGATGAAGGACGCGCCGGACCGGCTGCAGTGGGCGATGAACACGTGCCTGGCGCAGGTCGGAATCGAGCACGCGGAGCACCGGGAGAGGGCGATCGCCAGCGGGGAGCGCCTGGAGGTGCTCAAGGACTACCCGACGCCGCCGGGCTGTACGTCGCCGTTCGCGCCGGCATGGATCGGGGAGATGGTGCGGCGCAAGGGGGAGTAGGGCCGGTTCAGGCGAGTGAGTGCAGGAACGCCGAAGCGTCCGCGGCCACCCTCTCCGGGTGCTCCCACAGGACCAGGTGCCCGGCGTCAGGATAGACCTTCAGCACGCCGCCCGGAATCCGGGAGGCGAGAATCTCCTGGTCCTGCAGCGGCAGCAGGTCATCCCTGCCGCCGTAGATGATCAGCGTTGGCGCCCGGACGGCGCCCGCTTCGGTGGGCGGGGCGGCGGACGTCAGCCCGGCCAGGATCTTTTTCCACGCGTGGGCAGGCATCCGGACGCCGTCGCGCACCCGGTCCTCCAGGTACCAGCCGGGAACGGGCTGGTGCAGCGTGAACCAGGCGAGCGACCCCCGGACCCAGTCCTCGTCGATGGGGTCGGCCAGTAGGTCCACCTCGTCGGCGAAGGCCGGCCGGCCCTGCAGGCTCAGCGGCGACCCCACCAGGACCAGCGCGGCCACCCGCCCAGGTTGCGCCGCAGCCAGCTGCTGGGCAACGTAGCCGCCGCTGGAGGACCCGAGGACGAACGCCGTTTCCGCACCGACGGCATCGAGGATCGCCGCCGCGTCATCGGCCTGCTCCGCCAGCGAGTAGCCGTCCTCCGGTTTGTCCGCCTCGCCCTGGCCGCGGAGGTCCGGCGCATAGACCCGGAAGCCGTCCAGCCCTGGCAGCAGGCGGTCGAAGCAGCGGCGGGATTCGCCCCACGCGTGCAGCAGGAGCAGCGGCTTTGAGTCCGCGCCACCCTGGATCAGGCACGGCACCGTGACGCCGGTGCGCAGGTACAGGGAACGGACCTCGGGTTCCATGGCATCAGGGTACGCCTGGTGATGCGGCCCGGCGCTTGCGGCGGGCGGCTTCAGGCACGACGGCGGCTCCTCCATGAAATTAAGACCACAAATCTACTCATGGGTAGAAAAAACGATACTCGAGCTCTTACTAAGTTCGAGGTCAACGCTCTTTCCGAGAAACCTCCACAGCTCTCATGGGTGCCCCTCGGGGAGCAGGGAGACGATCATAAATTGGGTGACGTACTGGGCGAACCTTGGCAGTGACCAGCCCCGCTTCAACACGAGCAGTTCGTAGAGTTCAGCCGAGCTGCAGACCCAGAGTATGTCGGTCGCCTCACCCAGGGAGACGCCCTCGCGGAGGTAACCGCGGTCTTTAAGGTACCGGGCGTGGTGGCGCATCCGTTTGAGGCGCTCGCTCTCGATGTCTTCGAGCAGGCTTGCCATCTCCTGATCGCTAACGGCGGCAGAACGCATCAAAAGTCGGATCGGGGTGACCAGGGAAGCCACCTCGGCAGTCAGGGCCCCCCAGTTCCGCATGACCGTCGTCGGGTCGCTCTCACGTTCCCGCATCTCGTCAGATCGAGCGTATGCAGGGACGGGTCCGGCCCCAGCAAGCCCACGCTCGTAGAGGGCGCGGACCAGCCCCGCCTTCCCGCCGAACGCCTTGTAGACAGTCTCCACCGAAACACCTGCCTCGGAGGCAATGGCTGCTAGCGTTGCGCCCGCGTACCCGCGCTCACCAAACTGCCGCTCGGCGGCCTCGAGGATGGCATCCCTGTTCCGCCGTGCCTGCTCTAATCGTCCGCTGGAGTCGTAGCGGCGCCTACTCTTGACGTTTCCCAATATTCGTTCCATGCTTGAGTATCAGATACAGATGACTGTATCAGAATCATTCGGGGAGTTGGAATGATGGGCAAAGCAGATGCTGCCGGAGAATTAGTGCAACGGTTGCTCAGCGCGGTGAACGCCCACAAGTTGGACGATCTCGTGGCGTGCTTTGCCGAAAACTATCTGAATGAGACACCCGCCCACCCCCAGCGGGGCTTCCGGGGACGAGATCAAGTGCGCCGGAACTGGACAGAGATCTTCTTGCGGGTCCCCGACATTCATGCACGAGTGCAGAGCAGGGCGGGTAGCGGCGACGACCTGTGGACCGAGTGGGAGATGTCCGGGACACGGACCGACGGAGCCGCGTTCCTGATGCGGGGAGTGGTCATCTTCGGCGTCACAGACGGAGTGATTTCCACGGCCCGGTTCTACCTGGAGCCGGTGGAGGATGTCAGCGGCGACGTCAATGCAGCAGTGAACCGGGTGCTGGGCAGCGATTCAGAACCCCGAGCAATGGAAACATCATGATTCTTGTCGTGGGGGCTACCGGCCAGCTCGGTGGTCTTATCGCTCAGACGTTGATCAATGAAGGGTTTGCGGTACGCATTTTGGTGCGTGAAGGGTCGGCGTACGAAACTCTCGTTACAGCGGGCGCCCAGCCTGTCTTCGGTGACCTTAAAGATCCCGCGTCACTTGCAGAGGCGTGTGCCGGCGTCGACACAGTGGTGACCACAGCCAACTCCTCCGCACGTGGCGGCGAAGACAACGTGGATTCGGTGGATCGCGCCGGCAATCGGAATCTGGTCGGTGCCGCCGTGAATGCGGGCGTCCGCCGCTACGTCTTTGTTTCGAACCTCGGCGCCAGCCCGGACAGCCCCAATCCCTTCATGGCTGCCAAAGGCGAGACGGAGCAACTGCTTCGCGGCAGCGGGATGTCCTGGACGATAATCCAACCCAACCTCTTTATGGATAAATTGCCGGTCATAGTGGTTGGTGGGCCGGCTCTCGCAGGGCAGCCGGTCACTCTCGTGGGGGAGGGAAGGCGCGTGCACTCCCTGGTGGCAATGCGGGACGTGGCACGGTACGTGCTTGCCGTGATTGAGCATCCGGAGTGGGATCGCCAACTGCTTCTTGTCGGCGGTCCGGAGCCAGTCTCCTGGCGGGATGTGGTCACTGCATTCGAGCTCGAACTGGGACGGCAAATTCCGGTGCAAACAGTTGCTCCGGGACAGCCGATCGCGGGTATGCCGGACTTGCTCAGCGGCTTCCTTGCACTGCTGGAGACCTACGATTCAAGACTCGAGATGGGGGACCTGCCCGCTAGCTACGGAGTGCAGCCCACTACTCTTCGGACCTGGGTGCACGACTTCGTGCTGGAGGCTTCCAGCACCCCGACCCGCGCACCCAGAGGTTAGGACAGGTCGCAGACTTGCAGCAGATCAGTTCCGACAATGAGGTCGCCGTGGAAACTCTCCTGGACAATTTCACGCCATTTTTCTTCGGGCAGGTTGCCGGGGATGAGGTGAGTCAGTGCGAGAAGGGATACGTCCGCGGCGGCAGCCACGCCTCCCACGTCATGGACCGACGTGTGGTACTCCGGGATGCCGTAACCCGGAAAGAGTGCCTCATGGATCAGCACATCGGCACCGCGGGCGGCTGCAATCAGCTTGCGGGACGGCCGGGTGTCACCGGATATCGCAAGGGAATGGGCGGCAGTGCGGAACACGTATCCGAAGGCGTCCTCCACAGGGGAATGTTCCACCTCCACAGCAGACACCTGCCATCCAGGAAAGCCCAGGATGAGACCGTCCTGGACCTCGACGACGGGAACGCTGAGCTTTTCAGGGTCGTAGCCGTGCGGGAGCCTGGCCCGGATGTCGTAGTCGTGAGCGGCGAAGATCCGATTGACGTATTCAAGTGTGCCGGGGGGACCGATGACGGTGGGCACCTTCTTTTGGGTTCCGTGGATCCAGGGCGCCATGATGAGAAAGCCCAAGTCGGCATTGTGGTCAAGGTGGTTGTGGGTGATGAGCACATGGGTCACATCCTCCGGGCGCCAGCCGAGCCGGAACAACTGGTAGACGCAGCCGTTGCCGGTATCAACCATGACAACGTCGTCGCCGATGGCAAGAACGGTCGAGGGGCCGTAGCGGCCGTCGACCACCGCAGGGGTACCTGTCCCGCTCAACCAGCAGCGGAGCCGCATCCGCTCGAGCTTGGTTGGCTCTACCTGGGCCTGGGCACGCCGTCCGCGGGCGAGTTGTTCGCCTGCCAGGTATCCTTCGAGGAGCGACTGGGGCTGATGGTTAGGCGCCATTGTCGTTCCTGTCTTTCCTTCCAAGGCGAGCTGAGGTCATGTCCGAGGGGCGCATGGATCTGCCCGACGCCGCGGACTGGTAGGCGGCGAGTATGGTCTTCAGGCTGCTGAGCAACCTGGCCGGGCTTGCCTCCGGCTCGGTTCCAGTTCTTATGCACTGGACAAAGTGGCTCATTTCCTCCGTGAAGCCCATTGAACTGTTGCCATCCTCAACGGTTGTCTGCCTCCCCTCGACTGCGTAGCTGACGCGGCCGGACCAGACGTCCAGCTCCAGCGAACCGTTGTCGAAGAACAGTTCCAGGCCAAGACGCCGAGGTCCCAGATGCCTGGAACGTGCGGTGAAAACGAGCGAGCCCAGCGTGCCGGATTTGAACAGCGCGCTGACCACCGCCGTACTTTCCAAAGCGCCGTCGGGCGCTATGTCCTCAGTACTCGTGTAGGCCGAAACTTCCTCAAAGGGCCCAACCATGGCTTCAGCCAGTGCCACCGTATGGATTCCGGCCTGCATCAGGTATCCACCTCCGGCGGTGTCGGGCGAAAATGTCCAGGCAGGAGCCCCGCCTTCCGACGACACGTAAAGTGAACTTTCGTGCCTGGCCTTTATCAGGAACGGCTGCCCGAGGGCATGCTTGCGGATAATTTCTTCAGCCCGACGGCGGGCGCTCGAGAACAGCCAGTTCTCCGCCACCATCACCGTTTTGCCACTGGCCTCTGCCGCCCGCGCAATGGCTTCTGCATCGTCCAGGTTCGTCGCCATTGGTTTCTCGACCAGCACGTGGAGACCTGCACCTAGAGCGCTGAGGACCATGGGGGCGTGCAAATGCGGTGGCGTGCAAATGTCCACAGCATCAACTTCGCCCGATCCGAGAACTTCCTCGAGGTCCAATGCGCAGTTGGGAATCCCAAACGTGGCGGCTATCCGTTGAGCGCGCTCCTGGTTGGGGTCTACCAGCACATCCACCCGGGCATCATTTGCGGCTGCCCAGGCTGGCAGATGTGCCACTTCAGCAATGTCGCCTGCGCCGACGAGCGCTACGCGTACCGGTTCATCGTTGGCTGCCATAGCCTCCGCCTTTCGGCTTTTCCGCCAGTGAGAAGATGCGACAACCGTACCGCAGGCAGGACTATTTCGGAAGACTTTGTCTGACTAAAAGAAGGTCTTGACGACCAACTTCAGCAGAAGTTAGCCTGACTAATGACGCGGACGAGGGAGTGCGACCCGCGGAAAGACGGCCGTGACCAAAGGGGGTCGCAGTGCAGCTAGGAATGATCGGAAGCGATCTGCTCCACGCTCTGGAGTACACATCTATTCTCAACGCGCGCCCAGGGCCGGCATTTCCGAAAGCCAACGTGGACCATTCGGCGGCAGTCGGCGGCATGCCAGCGCCGCAATTCCGTTGTCCGGGGGCTTGGGATCCGGCCCTGCCCTCAGCCGACGAGATTCTGGCCGACAGCGCTTTCCATGACGCCAAGGTCACCTCGTGGTGGGGCCAGGACAGCGCGACAGTCAGGAAATGGGCCGTCCAAACGGGCGTGCAACACGTCGCCAAGACTCCGGAAGAGCTGCTCGGAAGAGTTGATGGGGTTCTGATTTGCACGTGGCACGGCAGGGACCATGCAGCGCTGGCCCGCCCCTTTGTGGAAGCCGGGCTGCCTGTGTTCGTGGACAAGCCCTTCACGGAAAGCTCCCAGGAGGCAAAGGAACTCCTCAGCCTGGCCGAGAAGAGTGGCTCTGTTGTCTTTTCATCTTCACCCTGGAAGTGGTCGCCAGCCATCCTAAATCTGATGGCACAGGCTCCCAATCTCGGGGACATCAAGACCTGTATCGCCAGCGGCCCATACCTGGATAATCCCTACTTTTATACAACCCATATGGTCGAGACCGGGCAGGCGATACTGGGCCCGGGTGCCGTATCAGTCCAGGCCCAGCACACATCGCAGGCGCGGGTGATCGTCGTGACCTACGACGACGGAGGCATGCTCGTCGTGAATGCCCTGCAAGGAGCAGCAGCCACGCGGCACGTGGTGCTCTACGGCTCGAAGGGATACCTCGAGGCCGATGTAGGTGAGGCACAAAAAGAAGCAGGGATGGTGGAGACGCTCGCCAGGTTCCTGCGCGGGGCCGCCGAAGGTAAGGCGCCTCTTCCCTATACCTATCCCCTGGAAGCCACAGCAGTAATGGAGGCAGCAGAGGCCTCCATCGAAGCCGGCGGAAGGCCGGTGCACCTGGACACCATCCTGGATGACAGCATCAGCGGCCAGGAATTCACGTCCAGCGCAGTCTCACCACCCCTCAAGAAAGAAGGAACATCGTGAAAGTTCTTAATTCCGGACGTTCCGGACTCATTGGACTTCTGTGTCTCGCATTTGCGTTCGTCACCACAGGCTGCGCGGGAGACACCCAGCAGCAAGGCCAGGGCGCAAAAGTCCCCATGACTTTCACCGGGGCGGGAAACCTGTCCTGGCTCAACGTCTTCGTGGCCGAGGATGAGGGCATCTTCGACAAGCACGGCATCGAATCCACCGTGCGGGTTTTCGACGTCGGGTTCCTGGGAACCGAAGCTGTCCTGGCCGGCGAAGCCCAAACTGCAGGTTCAGTGGAGTTTCCGCTCCTCGGGCTCCTTGGCCAGGGGGCCGGCCTGGTGGTACCTGCAGTAGTGGCTACCGCTGAGGATCAGCGCATTGTGGTCGACGATTCCATCCAGAAACCAGAAGACCTGCGTGGAAAGAAAATTGGGCTGATTGGCGGTTCCGCCTTCGAATACTCCTTCCAGGAGTATCTGAACCATTTCAACATCCCCAGGGAAGAAGTGGAATTCGTGAATGTTGATGCTGCCGAGCAGGTTGCTGTTATGGCACGCGGTGACATCGACGGTTTCCTGAACGTAGAGCCCGTTGTGACCCGCGCGCTTAACTCCCTGGGCAATGCCCACGTCCTTGAGCCGGGCACGGAAGAGGTGTACACCACGCGCATCCTGCTGCAGATGAACAAAGAGTGGGTGGATGCCAACCCCGACGGTGTGAAGAAGGCACTGGCCGCCCTGATTGAAGCAAACGACTTTATCAAGGCGAACCCGGAAAGGGCAGCTGAAATCGGCGCGAAGTGGACGAAGTCCGAAAAAGCGACCGTGACGTCCTTCCTCGAGGACGCAAAGTTTGATTACAACGTGCACTATGACGCTGCGGCCCGGGAAAGCATGGAAAAGATCGCTAACTGGATGATGGAAAACGGCAAGCTGGAAAAGATGCCTGACCTCGACCAGGTGTTCGTGACCGATCATCTGCGGGAAGTCGCGCCGGGGCAGGTGAAGGAATGATGAAGCGCGCAGAAGGCGGGACCAGAACCGCCATGACAGGAATCGAGCTGCAGAAGGTCACGAAGCACTTTCCAAGCACACGGACCACCGCCGGGTACACGGCAGTCCGCGACGTTGACCTCGCTGTACGCCCGGGAGAATTCATGTGCATCCTGGGCCCCAGTGGATGCGGGAAGTCCACCCTGCTGCACATGATGGCCGGATTCGAGAAGCCCAGCGCCGGAGCGATACTCATCAACGGACACCAGATTGTCCGTCCTGGTGCAGACAGGGGGGTCGTTTTCCAGAATGAGATCGCGCTGTTTCCGTGGCTGAACGTGGAACGGAACGTGGAATACGGGCTCAAAGTCCGCGGCGTGGACAAGCGGCAGCGGCACAACGCCGTCGATGATGCCCTGTCCCTGGTGGGCCTGGACCAGCATCGATACAAACTGCCAAGGGAACTCTCGGGCGGCATGAAGCAACGCGTCCAGATCGCCCGGGTCCTGGCCAACGACCCCGACGTCATGCTGATGGATGAACCCTACGGGGCGCTTGACGCCCAAACACGGATGAGGCTCCAGGACGAGCTGGTCGACGTCTGGCAGCGGAAATCGAAGACTGTCGTGTTCGTGACGCACGACGTTTCGGAATCCGTCTACCTGGCTGACCGGGTGGCAGTGATGACAGCCGGGCCGGCAGCACGCATTAAGAGCGTTCTGGAGATTGATCTGCCTCGCGTAAGGAATCGCACCGATTCGCAATTTGTGGAGTTGGCGTCGGCATTGACGGCGGAACTCCGGCACGGGAAGGAACACGACGATGGCAATCACTGATGTCCATGTGACACATCCGCCCGCAGAGTCAAGGGGAAAGCTTGAAGGACGACCCTGGATCACGTACACCGCCGTCGTCATTGCTGCCTTCGTGGTTTGGCATCTGCTGTCCCTGGTTGTGAACCCCCTGTTTCTGCCCAGTCCATTACGGGTCGGCGCAGCAACCGTTGAACTAATTGCCTCCGGGGAAATGCTCCAGCACGTCTCTGCCTCATACGGCCGGGTCCTGTCCGGGTGGTTCATAGGGGCTGCCCTGGCCATCCCTCTGGGATTGCTGGCAGGGCGGGTCACACTGCTGCGCGTAGCGTTGGAACCGTTCCTGAATTTCTTCCGGTTTGTTCCACCGATCGCCTTCTTGAGCCTGGCCCTGATCTGGCTCGGCATTGGCGAGACCTCCAAGGTCGCGCTCATCGTGTATGCCTCGTTCTTCATCGTCTTCCTCAGCGCAGTCGCCGGGGTCCAGGGTGTCGATAAGGAGAAAATTCATGCCGCCCAGTGCCTGGGGGCCAGCAGGAGGCAGGTGATAACCACCGTGGTGATGCCTGCGGCAGTTCCGGAAATCGTTACTGGCCTGCGCACAGCCATGGGCATCGCCTTTATGACCGTGGTGGCAGCCGAACTCGTTGCAGCGGAGAGCGGCATCGGATTCCTCATTTACAACTCCCGCCTGTTTGCCCGTACAGACATCGTGTTCGCCGGCATCCTTGCCCTGGGTGTCATGGGCCTGACAGCGGACATCCTGTTCCGGCAGCTCACCCGCCCGATCCACTACCGGTATGCGCTTCGCTTCTGATCCACACACTGTGAATATTGTTCGTGGCGCTGGATCTTCCACTGCCAAATCTGGAAGGAGACAAATGGGTGCGGCCAGCAGGGCAGACCAAACGTTCGAACAGCTGGAGAGGCTCATTGTGGAGCTCAGCAGGCAGGACGTGGACCGGTTGCCACCCGAGACGGAGCTCAGCCAGAAATTCGGCGTTTCCCGGGCGACGGTCCGGGAGGCGCTCGGCCGGCTTGAAGCTGCTGGAAGGGTGCAGCGAAAGCGGGGAAGAGGGACAATCCTGGTGCCGCTGGCGCGGCCGGCCATACGCTACCCGGCCAATATCATCGGCTCCTTCGCCGACTTCCTCAAGGAATCCGGTGTGGAACACAAACTCCTGGAGTTTTCCGTGACACATGTGGAGCTTGAGGAGGAAATCGTCAGGATGTTTGATGAAGGCAAATTGTCGAATTCAGGCTTCCGAAGTGTCAGGTGCTACGCCCTCGGCGACGTGCCGGCCGCACTCCTGTACCACCTTCTCCCGGCAACAATCCAGGGACAGCCACTTTCGGTGGAGAAGCTGCGTGGCGACATCGTTCCCTTCCTCGAGTCCGTGCACAACGTGCAGATCGACAGCGTCACCAGCGCAATCACGGCAGAGGAAGCTTCCGAGGATGTGGCCAGGCAGCTGGGCCTCAAACCAGGAAGCGCCGTGCTGGTGATGTACACCCGCGTCATCGACAGCGAAGGCGCAACACTCGCATTGGGCGCGCTGGCATTTAATCCGGCGGTTGTCACTCTCGGTGTGGAGGCCCTGGAGCACGTAACTGCAGGCGGCCAGTTGCAGTTCCCGACTGGATGGCTGCAAGGCAATATCGCCACCCGAAGTCCCGCAAGGAGGGAAAAGAATGAAACACATTGATGTCCACCAGCATCTTGGTCCTTGCAACGTATTCGATTTGGAGGTCACGAAAACCCAACTAGCGGCCGCCATAGACGAGACGCCGCTGGAGGGTTGCATTGTTCAGCCTTTCCCGGGAGCTGCTGACGCTCGTTTGCAGCATGACGCCATCGCGGACCTCGCCAGGACGGCTCCCTTCAAAATCTGGGGCATCGCCAGCATCAACCCGCATATTCCTGATGATGGGTACCGCAGCGAGATCCGCCGCTGCGTCCAGGACCTGGGTTTTGTTGGGGTGAAGCTCCACTCCATCGGCCACGCTGTCCATCCAGGCAGCAAGGATGGGCGCAAGGTCTTTGAAGCCGCCCAGGAACTGGGCGTTCCGGTCATGGTGCACACGGGGGACGGGGTGCCCTTTGCGGACCCGACGGCGGTCCTGGGTCCGGCACAGGAGTTCCCTGATGTAACCATAGTGTTGGCGCACGCCGGCATGTCCACCTTTGCCGGCAACGCCATCGCTGTGGCGCGTGTCTGCCCGAACGTCTACCTCGAACCGTCCTGGTGCAAGACGCCGGAAATCGGAGCCATGATCCAAGTCCTGGGCGCGGACCGCGTGATGTTTGGAGCCGACCTGCCCTACAACGTCAGGCCGGAGAAAGAGAAATTCCAGGCCCTTGGACTGTCACAGCGCGACCTCGAAGCAGTCATGTGGGGCACAGCCTCCGACGTCTTCAAACTGCAATGACAGACGTGATGGTGCGGGTCAGCGTCATGATGATTGTCGCCCCGAAGGAAACCGAGGAAGTGATTCGCCGGTTCCATGACTCTTTCTACCCGGCGATCTGCCGCCAGGACGGGTTTCTCGAATGCATCCTGTTGCGGGAGACAGACCGCAGCGATATCCACGGGGATCAGCACTTGCGCATGGATATCAGCTTTCGCAGCGAGCGGGAGAGGCTCAACTGGGTGGAGACGGACCTGCACGATGAGGTGTTTGGGCTCCTGGTGGAGAACGTTGCCAACTACAAACCGCTGCATTTCTCTGCCGTATCAGCGCCGGGAGGGGCGGACGGTTGATCGTGGATTTGCCGAATGAGCTGGGGGTGTCATCGCGATCGCCTTGCCCGTTCCGGCGGAGCGCGCCGAATCAACGTGGACTGGGCCTCCATCACACGGCATGCTTCCGCCCCTGAGAGAGGACAGCTCATGAGAAGGCTCCAACTGGAAACGATTACCGAGCTGCAGGCACCGGCCCCAAAAGTCTTCGACTTCGTCGCGGACAACACTAATGCCCCCAAGTGGCAGAGCGGTATCGAGGAGATACGGCGTATCACTCCAGGTCCTCTCGGCGTAGGCACGGAGCATGAACTGACGCGGCGCTTTGCCGGGATGAAGATCGTGGGACGTAACCGCTTCACGGCCTACGAGCCGGGCCGCTTCGTAGCCTTTGAGATCCCGTCGGGCAAGATGGACGGAGTGGCCTCCTATCTGGTTGAGCCCACCGGCCCCGACTCATGCCGGCTCATCAGCAACGTGGACTTCCAGGTGGCGGGCTTGGCCCGGTTCGCCGTTCCCCTTCTGAAGCTGATCTTCAAGCGGGACGACGAGAAGGCCCTGGCCAAGCTCAAGGTCCTGATGGAGCGCCCCTGATCTCCACCCACACCAGCGGACTCTTGCGGTGATCCGGCAGGTCGCCGACTCTGCACCGAGTGCGCGGGCCGCTGAAGTTCATCTCGGCGCGCGGCTCTGGGTGCGGCGGCTACGCCTCCCGTTCCTCCCGCTGGAACGCCCGCACCGCCTCGCCCACGGTGGGGTAGAAGTGTTCGGGGGAGAAACGGGCGCCCATGCCGTACCGCAGCAGCCTGTCCTTGACCGGGCCCTTCATCTCCGCGAACACCAGCTCCACGCCGTGCCGGTCCAGCCATTCGTCCAGCTGGATCAGCTCGTCCAGGGCGGTGGTGTCGATTCCGGTCACGGGCTCGGCCGCCAGCACCACGCGTTCGGTGCCCGGCGGGGCCTCGTCCAGTGCATTGCGCACGAAGGAGCCCAGGAGCGCGCCGTTGCCGAAGAACAGGGGTGCGTCGAAGCGCAGGATCAGCAGGCCGGGGACGCGCTCGCCGTCGGGGTGGCGGCTCACGTCCTGGTAGCCGGGCATGCCGGGCACGTCCACCAGTTCGGCACGGTAGGGGTCCCAGGCCCGCCGCAGGAAGTCCAGGATGGCCAGGCCGACGGCGACCACGATGCCGGCCGCTGCGGCGATGACGATGGCGGCCAGGGTGGTGGACGGCAGGAACTCGGTGACCCCGGGCGCCGCAAGCATGAAGCCGAGCACCAGGACGGCCCCCACCACGCCCGTGAGCTGGGATTTCGCCCCCGACTCCACCGCCACCGGCGTGCGGGAGGTGCTGGCCGAAACCGGGAAGCCGCCCAGCAGGCCGCTGGCCGCGTTCGCCGCGCCCAGGGCCGCCATCTCATGGTTGCCGGAGACCTTGCCGTTCCGCGCCGCGGCCAGGGACTGGGACAGGGTTCCGGTGTCGACGAAGACGATCAGCGCGATGCCCGCGGCGGCGGGCAGCAGTGCCAGGACGTCGGCCCAGCCGATCCCGCCAAGGGCCGGCGCCGGCAGCCCCTGAGGGAGGGCCCCGGTCACGTCCACGCGGTCGCGGAGTCCCAGCAGGGCCACGGCGAGGCAGGACACGACGACGGCGATGAGCACGCCCGGGACCTTCCACTGCAGCCACCGCGGCACCAGGATGAGCGCCAGCGAGGCCAGCCCCAGCAGCAGTGCCGCCATGTTGGTTTCGCCGGCGAGCACCTTCGGCACCGCGGCGAAGAGCTTGTCCCAGGGCGTCTCGCCGTCGACCGAGATCCCCAGGAACGTGGGAACCTGGGAGGCCACCACCAGCAGGGCGATGCCGTGGAGGTAGCCAAGCCGGATGGGTTTGGACAGCAGTCCCGTGACGATGCCCAGCCGCAGCGCCGAGCCGACCAGCATGATGGCGCCGATCAGGATGGCCAGCAGGCCCGCCAGCGCCACGGATCTCTGTTCATTGGCCGCGGCCAGGGGAACGAGGGCCGCCACGATCATGGGGGCGAGTGCCGAGTCCGGGCCCAGCACCAGCACACGTGAGGGCCCCACGGCCGCGTAGGCGATCAGGGGCACGACGGTGGCGTAGAGGCCGGTGACCGGAGGGAGGCCGGCGGCCTGCGCGTAGGCCATGCCCGCGGGGACCAGGACCGCGAAGAGCGCGGGCCTGCCACCAGGTCTTGGCGCAGCCACTCAACTTTGTAACCGCGAAGCGACGGCGGGATCCACCAGGATCGACGCTTTCCGGAGCGGTGCATGCACCGATCATGGCCCATCCTGTCCTGGCCCGCCATTGTGCACCGCCCTGAAGGCGGCGGCATTAGGTGTACCCGCATATTGACTGCCCGCGGCCGGAGGAATAGCTTCTGCGGTAACGGAGTTTACTGCCCCGTTTCCATGGATTTAGGGGCCGGATCTGGGCCGCTCCTGCACGGCAATGGAGCCAGGTGAGGAGGATTCTGCGCGGACGCCATCCTGCTTCAAAGGTACCCGGGCTCCGCGGGTACCTTCCGGATGGCCACAGAAATCGGGTTAGGGATCCAGGGAAGGAAAGACCATGCCGAAGTATCTGTTTGAAGCGACGTACGTGGGCCAGGGCATCAAGGGGCTCATGCAGGAGGGCGGTACCGCACGGCGTGACGCCCTCACGGAGGCCTTGGCCTCGGTGGGAGGAACGCTGGAGTGCTTCTACTACGCCTTTGGTTATTACGACGTCCTTGGCGTTTTCGAGGCGCCGGATGATGCAAGTGCCGCAGCATTGTCGCTGCTGATCAATTCGACGGGGAACGTCAACGTCCGCCTGAAGCCGCTTTTGTCCGTGGAGGACATTGACGAAGCCGCCAAGAAGACGCCGTCCTACCGCGCGCCGGGACAGTAGTAGGGCGCCTGGCACCGTGGCCAGCGGTCCGCCGTCGTAACCTACGACGGCGGCCCGCTCGCTGCCCGGTTTTATGTGCGGCCAGGGACCAGGTCGCTGGAGCGTGGCACGGCAGTACTGCTACGGACGATGAAGTCGGTACTGATGAGTTCGTGAAGGTTATCCGGGGGCGGGGACTCTTGAACGCCGGGCATGGCGGCAGGGCCACTTTCAGCCGCACCGTTAGAAGGCACCGCCGTCTCCGACAACTTCTGCAGGAGCCGCCGTGCCGCCAGCTGTCCTTGCTTGCGGGGAAATTGCTGGATGGTGGTCAGCCCGAAAGTCTCGCCGAGTTCATGCCCGTCGATGCCCACCACGGACAGGTCCTGCGGCACCTGGAGGCCAAGGTCCCGTGCAGCAAGCATCACGCCGATGGCCATCTCGTCGGAAGCGGCAAAGACAGCGGTGGGGCGTTCAGGCATGGCGAGGAGCGTCCGGGCTTTTTGGTAGGCATCCTGCAGGGTGAAGTCCGACGCGATGATCCACTCTGGCCGGATGGGTGTCTTGGCTTTTTGCATCTCGTGTTCGAAGCCGGCCTGGCGCTGGTCCGTCAGTTTGAAGTCGCGGTAGGGGTCGGTTCCTCCGCTCACATGGGCGATTTTCTGATGGCCAAGGCCCAGAAGATGCCCGGTGGCCAGGGAAGCTGCGGCGAAATGGTCGATCCCGATGGTTGGGACCCCCGGCATGGGTCCGCCGATGCCCACTACCGGGCGGCGGATTGACAGCATGCGCGTCAGTTCCTCTGTTGTCAGCTCGAGTGAGACCGGCAGCACCGCGTCCAGGCGCTGCCTCATGAGGAAATCCCCGAGCACCGCGTCCTGATGATCGCGGTCGCCAAAAATGTTGTACAGCGCCAGATCGTAGCCCACCGTAATGAGTTCCTCGCCAATTCCTGCCACCACTTTGGCGAAGTACCAGCGGTCAACCGACGGCACGATGACGCCGATGATGCGGCTGCGGCCTGTAACCAGGCTCGAGGCGTTATAGGAACGAACAAAGTTGAGCTCCTTGGCCGCGGCCAGCACCCGGGCCCGGGTTGCGGCTGCCACCGAGCCGTTGCCACTGAGCGCGCGGGAAGCGGTGCCCACGGAGACGCCGGCGCGGGCAGCAACTTCCTTTATGCCTGTCACGGTCAACTTTCCTCACCTTGGAGCCGCGCCTGTACGGCGCAGGGAGCAGCCGCTATGACTCCTCGTCTTTTCACGGTAGTGGAAAGACTGCCCTTCTGCAGAAGGCGGCACAGCGGCCAACGGCTCCAATTGCGGCTGTCCAGCAGCGAGCTAAGCCTCCTTCCCCACGAATAATGTAAACGTTTCTATGTCTGAAGTTTCCCTGTTTTCCGGGGATCTTTTCCGGTCGATGCCTCATCTATACGCTATTTGAGCTGCTGCTAGACGTCGTGGTTGGAAACGCTTACACTAGTTCGTGACACAGGTCACGCTCGCCGCCTTGCTGAGGCAGGTGACGCGCATTCCTCTTTCAAAGGAGAAACAGATGAGTAGGATTCAGGGCGCCGTCGCGGTTACCGCCACCGCGATGCTGCTGCTTACCGGGTGTGCAAACGCTACCCAGGCAAACCAGCCGGCCACATCATCACCGGCTGCGGCGGGGTCCACCGCAGCCCCGGAACGGGCGGACGCCGATCTGGTGATTTGGACCGACAACTTGAAAGCCGATTCGGTGCGCGCCTTCGCGGACGACTTTGCGGCCGACAACGGCATCAGCGTGGCCGTCCAGGTGGTGTCAGGTGAGTTCCAGACTGCCCTTGTGACAGCAAACGCTGCGGGCAACGGGCCCGATGTGTTCACCGGCGCACATGACATGATCGGCAATCTCGTGCAGAACGGCTCCATCGATCCACTGCAGATAGCACCGGATCAACTCAAGGGCTACACCGAAACAGCGGTCAAGGCCGTGACCTACAACGAGTCCGTGTACGCGCTGCCGTACGGGATCGAAACGCTTGGTCTCTTCCGCAATACAAGCATCGTCCCGGAGGCCCCGGCGACTTTGGAGGATGCCTTCGCCACAGGCGCGGAGGCTGTGGCTGCCAAGAAGGCAGAAGTTCCATTCAGCCTGCCGCAAGGGAACAGCGGTGACGCCTACCATATGCAGCCGTTGTACACCTCGATGGGTGGCTATCTCTTCGGTGCAACAGCCCAGGGCGACCCGAATCCCTCCGACCTGGGCGTCGGAGGTGAAGGTTCCGTGGCCGCCGCCCGGAAGATCCATGAACTCGGGGAGGCGGGAAGCGGCGTCCTGAAACGCTCTATCAGCGTGGACAATTCGATCTCTTTGTTCGCTGACGGCAAGGCCCCCTACCTGGTGGCGGGCCCTTGGGCCCTGAACCAGGTGGAGAAGGCGGGAATCCCCTTCGAAGTAACACCCATCCCCGGCTTCGAGGGACAGGCTGCTGCCCGGCCCTTCGCCGGCGTCCAGGGCTTCTATGTGGCATCGAACGGAAAGAACGAAGCCTTCGCCCATGAGTTCGTGGAGAACGCGATGAACACCGAAGAGGGCATGACGCGGATGTTCGAAGGAGCGAAGCTGCCGCCCACCATGACGTCCGTTCGGGAGAAAGTCGCGGGCCAGAATCCTGCCATTGAGACGTTTGCCTCCGCAGCGGAATCCGCCCAGCCTATGCCGGCGATTCCGGAAATGGCTGCCGTTTTCGCACCCCTTGGCCAGGCCTTCGCGGCGATCGTTGGCGGCGCTGAGCCGGAAAGCACCATGCGCGCGGCCGGGGAAACCATCGCTGCTGCAATCGGCAAGTAGGAAACGGACCCGGGGGCCGATGCACATGTCTTCGGCCCCCAGGGCCATGCTGCCCGGATTGGAATCCAGGAGAACCCCATGATCGAAACACTTAAACGCCTGCAGCGCCCCTCGTCGCCTGCATCAGAGCAGTCCGGCACAGGCCGTGAACGTACCACCACACCTGTGGCCCTCTTCGCCAAAATCCTTGCACTGGGCACTGTTGTTGGCTCAGCGGCTGCCCTCACCCCTGCCCTCATCGCTACAGGGCGGTGGGGATTCCTCGCAGCAATCTGGGTCGTCGCCGGGGTTCTGCTGCTGACCTACATCACCGGTCGTGGGGTGCCGGCCAAGTATCTGGTGCCCGGAACACTCCTTCTGGTGGTCTTCCTGGTGTATCCCATCGTGATGACGTTCCAGATGTCGACGACGAACTTCGGCGATGGAACACGGACGTCAAAAGAAGAAACTATCTCCCAAATTATCGGCGCCTCGGTGGTCCAGAGCCCTGACTCCCCGCGCTACAACCTCTCGATAGCCACTGAAGGGAACCCCACCACGGGGCCGTTCGCTTTTCTCCTCGTTGAGCCCAAAAGCGGAGATGTGTTCCTCGGTACTCCTGATGACGGGCTTCAGGAGCTTGACCCGGCAGACGTTACCGTTGCCGGCGGGTTCGTCACCGAGGCGGACGGTTACGAGCTCCTGACGCCGCAGCAGGTCAACAGCGCGAGCGAAGAGCTAAAGGAATTTGCGGTACCCACCGATCGCGGTGCCATTCGGCAGTTGGGCATCCGCCAGGCGTTCGAGGGCGCTTCGCCGCTCAAGTACGACGAGGCGCGCGACGTCATCGCCAACACGGCCACCGGTGTGGATTACACCCCGGTCCAGCAAGGCGACAGGGAGTACTTCGTTGACGCGGAGGGTAAGCGGTTGTCCGACCAGTCCTGGCTGGCCAACGTGGGCTTTTCGAACTATCTGCGCGTCTTTTCGGACACCAGGATCAGCGGTGATTTCCTGCAGATCTTCGCCTGGACGTTCATCTTCGCAACAGTGTCCGTAGCAGGAACGTTCCTGCTTGGGCTGGGGCTGGCTACCGCACTTAACGATCCGCGGATCAAAGGACAACGCTTCTACCGGGCCATCCTCATCCTGCCCTACGCGATCCCGGGATTCATCGCCCTGCTGGTCTGGTCCAGCTTCTGGAACAAGGACTTCGGCCTGATCAACAGCGCCTTGGGACTGGACCTGAACTGGCTCGGTGAACCCTTCCTGGCGAAGGCGGCCATCCTGCTGACGAATTTCTGGATGGGGTTCCCTTACATGTTCCTGGTTTGCACCGGGGCCCTCCAGGCCATCCCGGCCGACCTCAAGGAAGCATCACGGATCGACGGCGCCAGCGGTTTCCTGGGCTTTCGAAAGATCACGTTCCCGTTGCTCCTGGTGACTGTTGCCCCGCTGCTGGTATCCACATTCGCCTTCAATTTCAACAACTTCAACGCCATCTATCTGCTGACAGAGGGCGGACCGTTCGATCCCGCGAACCCGACGGCGGGAGCAACTGACATCCTGATCAGCTACACCTACCGCCTGGCCTTCGGCGGGCAGGGCGCACAGCTCGGTTTTGCCGCGGCCGTGTCCGTGCTGCTGTTCGTTGTCACCGGCATCATCGCCGCCATTCAGTTCCGTTTCACGCGCACCCTGGAAGAGGTGAACTGATGTCGTCTTCCCAGACACGTCTTGCTGAAGTACCGGTCCAGGAGCCGCACCGTACCCCCGAATCCCGGCGCAGGCAACACCGCAGCCGATGGTTTGCCGAAGTGGGGTGGCGCCACCTCGTGGCAATTGCTGCGGTGTTCATAGCCCTGTTCCCCGTGTTGTTCATTGTCTCGGCGGCGCTGAACCCGCTGGGCACCGTGGCCTCCACCAGCCTGATTCCCCGTGAAGTGAGCCTGGTGCATTTCCAGGCCCTCTTCACGGACCCCAACCGGCCCTATCTGCGGTGGTTCGCCAACACGCTGATCATCAGTACGGTGGTCACGCTGGGGCAGATCCTGTGCAGCGCCCTGGCCGCCTACGCCTTCTCCCGGTTCCGCTTCAGCGGCCGGCGGATCGGCTTGCTCAGCCTGCTCCTCATCCAAATGTTCCCCCAGTTCCTCGCTGTAGTGGCGTTGTACCTGATGTTCACTGCCATCGGGGAGGTCATTCCCCAGCTCGGCCTGAACACCCTCCTGGGTTACGGACTCCTGCTCATGGGCGGGGCGCTCTCGCAGGTGTGGCTGATCAAGGGATTCTTTGATTCGGTGCCGAAGGAACTGGACGAGGCGGCCACCATGGACGGGGCGGGCCACGCCACGGTGTTCTTCCGGGTCATCTTTCCGCTGATAACGCCGATCCTTGCAGTCACCGGCCTGTTGTCCTTCATCGGTGTGCTGGGCGAATTCGTCCTGGCATCAATCTTCCTCACCGATAACGACGTCAAAACCCTGGCCGTCGGCCTCTACGCCACCATCGACGCCGACCGGTCGGGCAACCTGGGCGTCTTCGCCGCGGGGGCCCTCCTGACCAGTTTGCCCGTGGTGCTGCTGTTCCAGTTCCTGCAGAAGTTCATTACCGGGGGACTCACCGCCGGGGCGGTCAAGGGATGAGCACAACACAGCTCTGGGACCAGCCGCACCATGACGGCTCGGCGATGTACGTTTCCAATCCCAACCCTGAACTGGGGGAGACGGTCACGGTTTTCCTTCGGGTTCCCCGCGCCAGCGGTGTAACGAAGGCCCTGCTCCGCATGTGTATCGACGGCGAACAGGCCCTCCTGGCGGCGGGCATTGACCGGGAAAACAGCCATGAATTCTGGCTGCGTGCTGATTTCCCCATGGAGAACCCGGTTGTGAACTACCGGTGGCTGCTCGACGGCCCGCCCAGCGGTTACCAATGGTTGAACGGGACCGGCCTGCACACCGGTGACGTCACGGACGCCAGCGATTTCCGTATCACCGCGTACGCCCCGCCGCCGGCCTGGGCGAACAGTGCAGTTCTGTACCAGATTTTTCCGGACAGATTCGCAAAGTCCGTCGACCGGCCGGCGCCCGACTGGGCCATCCCCGAGGACTGGGGAAACAAGGTCATCGGACGGGGACCCGAGACCCCTTACCAGTACTTCGGCGGAGACCTCGACGGGATCACCGCCCGCCTCGGGCACATTGCGTCCCTGGGGGTGGACACCGTCTACCTGACGCCGATCTTCCCTGCACGGTCAAACCACCGGTATGACGCGTCCAGTTTCGACCAAGTGGATCCGCTGCTTGGCGGCGACCAGGCGCTGCAGCGACTGTCCGGTGCTTTGCATGCCCGGGGCATGCGCCTGCTGGGCGACCTGACCACGAACCATTGCGGGGATGCCCACGAGTGGTTCAAGACCGCGGTTGCGGATCCGGACAGCGTCGAAGCAGGATTCTTCCTCTTCACCAACCACCCTGACGAGTACGTGTGCTGGTTCGGGCACAAGTCCCTTCCCAAGTTCAACCACGCCAACCCGGAACTGCGCCGGCGCCTCTACGAGGGCAAGGAATCCGTGGTGGCCCGCTGGCTGGGGCCGGGCGGGTTTGACGGGTGGCGCATCGACGTCGCCAACATGACCGGACGGCACGGGACCACCGACCTGAACCACATGGTGTCCACCACTCTCCGCCGCACCATGGCCGAAACCGAACCGGACGCGCTGTTGCTGGCTGAACACAGCCACGATGCATCGCAGGACCTGCAGGTGGATGGCTGGCACGGCGTGATGAACTATGCCGGTTTCACCCGCCCGGTATGGCAATGGCTGAAGCCGGCAGCCCCCGTTCCGTTCGAGGAGGGGCCGTTTGTTGCCATTCCGCGGCTCTCGGGGACGGACATTGTGGGCTCCATGCGTGCCTTCGCGGCGGCCGCTCCCTGGCGGGCCACTGCGCACGCCCTGAACCTGGTGGGTTCCCATGACACCTTCCGGATCAGCACCTTGCTCGGTGACGCGGGCCTCGTCACGGTGGCCTTTGGCCTGCTGGCCACCATGCCCGGCATCCCGATGTTGTGGGCGGGAGATGAGATCGGGCAGGAGGGCGATAACGGTGAAGACGGCAGGCGCCCGTTCCCCTGGGACAACCTTGGCGAGTGGGACCATGACCGGCTCGTCGCCACCCGTGCCCTTTTCCAGGCGCGGAAGCAGTCCGAAGCCCTCCGGCAAGGCGGACTGCGGTGGCTCACCATCGGCGAGGACGCCTTCACGTTCCTGCGTGAATCGCCCCATGAAACGGTCCTGGTCCATGCAGCCCGGGCGGACCACGCCGCCATCAAAATGCCGGCCCGCGTTGTCGGCCCCCACCTTCGCGGGCTGGCAGGAACCCCGGACCTCCACGGGGACACCGGGGGAATGATTACCCTGCCCAGCCACGGGCCCGGCCTTGCCATCTGGCGCTGTGACGCGCCAGCCACAGGATTCGAAAGGAACCATCAATGACTGTCTCATCCCACTCGCGGCAGAAGACCCGCCAACTTTCCCCGGCCCCCGACTGGTGGCGCCAGGCGTCCGTTTACCAGATCTACCCGCGCAGCTTCCATGACAGCAACGGGGACGGACTGGGCGACCTGCCCGGTATCACGGCCAAGGTGCCCTACCTGAGGAAGCTGGGCATCGACGCCGTATGGCTGAGCCCCTTCTATCCCTCCGCGCTCGCGGACGGAGGTTACGACGTCGACGATTACCGCAACGTGGACCCCCGGCTGGGCACCCTGGCCGACCTCGACGAGATGACCGCGGCGCTGCACGAAGCAGGCATCAGACTGATTGTCGACATCGTTCCCAACCATTCATCCGACCGCCACGAATGGTTCCGCGAGGCGCTGGCTTCCCCCGCCGGTTCTCCGGCCCGGGACCGCTACATCTTCCGCGACGGGCTGGGACCCGGCGGGAACGAGCCGCCGTCGGACTGGCAGTCGATCTTCGGCGGTTCCGCATGGGAACGAATCACGGAACCGGACGGTACGCCCGGGCAGTGGTACCTCCACCTGTTCGCCAAGGAGCAGCCCGACTTCAACTGGGACAACCAGGAGGTCCGGGAAGA
This sequence comes from Arthrobacter sp. Y3221159, assembly GCF_059089885.1. Taxonomy (NCBI): domain Bacteria; kingdom Bacillati; phylum Actinomycetota; class Actinomycetes; order Micrococcales; family Micrococcaceae; genus Arthrobacter; species Arthrobacter sp. Y3221159. The sequence goes on along the minus strand of NZ_JBNHFC010000021.1, from coordinate 13,599 downwards.
CTTCCTCACCACCCTCCGGTTCTGGGCCGACCGCGGTGTTGACGGGTTCCGCGTGGACGTGGCGCATGGCCTGACCAAGCACCTTCCCGAGACCCTGCCCGCTGAGATCGAGATGCCGGGCATGGCCTCCGAGCACGGGCAGCACCTGTTCTGGGACCGTGACGAGGTCCATGACATCTATGCCCAGTGGCGGCTCGTGTTCAACGAATACGATCCGCCGCGGATGGCCGTAGCCGAGGCATGGGTCCACCCGTCCCGGCGGGCCCGCTACGCCAGCCCGGAAGGCTTGGGGCAGGCCTTCAACTTCGATCTGCTGACGGCGGACTTCGACGCGGCGGAGTTCCGCTCATCCATCACCAGGAACCTCGCCGAAGCTGACGCCACAGGCGCCTCTTCCACCTGGGTGTTCTCCAACCATGACGTGGTCCGCCACCCCACCCGCTACGGGCTCACCGCGGTGCCGGTGCCGGCGGCGGCCGCGGAGACGGAGACTGGCACGCCGATGGCTGGCGGAGCACACGATGGCAAAGCGTGGCTGCTGGCCGGCGCGCCGGAGCACGAACTCAACCGGGACCTTGGATTGGCCCGCGCAAAGGCCGCCACGCTGCTGATGCTGGCCCTTCCCGGATCCGCCTACCTGTACCAGGGGGAGGAACTGGGGCTGCATGAGGTGACGGACATCCCGGATGAGCACCGCCAGGACCCCGCATTTTTCCGCAACCCCGGCGTGGACATCGGACGGGACGGCTGCCGTGTGCCGCTTCCCTGGGACGCCGGTTACACCGCATTCGGGTTCAGCGGCACTGGGGCGCACCTGCCCCAGCCGCAGTGGTTCAGCAGGGTGGCAGCAGAACTGCAGGAAAGGAATCCCCGATCCACCTTGAATCTGTACCGGAAAGCCCTCTGGCTCCGCGGGATTCTGCAGGGACCGGAGGAACTGCAGTGGATTGAGGAAGCTGATCCGCAGGTCCTTCACTTCGCCCGTCCGCAGGGCTGGCACAGCGTCACCAACTTCGGCGACAAGCCGGTGCCGCTGCCCGCTGGCCTGGTGCTCTTGTCCAGTGGCGTCCTTCCCCAGGACGGAACACTGCCGCCTGCCACTACCGTGTGGCTGACCCGCTAGTCATAGCAGGACGGGCCTCCACCTCCGCACGGGCCACCCTCTCTCACCTCCTGCAGTAAATTGGGCAACCCTCTCTCACCTCCTGGATCTGCTTAAGCTACCGGATGCACGCTGCCGCGGCAGCACAGCCGCCGGACTTCAAAGGGAAGTGATAGAGGGATGCGTAAAAGCTGCACGAGCTGATAGAGCGTTGCAGGAAAAGCTGCAGGAGCTGATGGAGCGTTGAAGGAAAAGCTGCAGGAGCTGATAGAGCGTTGGAATGCCGGGTTGGACAGCGGCGTATCCGCAAGCGCCCCAGCCACCTACGCTTGCAGCGCCTGGTTACCCAGCCACCGCCGCCTTCGCCGCCTGGGAGGCCGCCATCCACTCGCTCAGCCATGGGGCCCGGACGGTGGACGTGATGCGGCAGTCGGCCACGAACGTGCCCTTGGCGCCGGCGTCGATCCAGTCCTGAAGCGCGGAAAGGTCGGCGAGCGAGCGGATGACCGCGGACTCGGCACCCAAGGCCCGGGCAACCCCGCTGAAATCCACCTCGGGGATCAGCATCGGCTTCTCGGTGAGGCCCTGCGAGCCGTACTGGTGGATCTCGGCCCCGTAGGCGGCGTCGTTGTAGATCACCACAATCGCGCTCCGGGCCGCACCGATCAGGGATTCGAGGTCGGCCAGGCCCATCAGGAACCCGCCGTCGCCCGAGGCCAGCACCAGGGTGCGGCCGTCCTCCAGCGCACGGGCCGCCCCGACGGCGCTCGCGAGTCCCAGCCCGATGGACTGGAAGGCGGTCCCGACCATCACCAGGTCCTGCGGCCGCGGGATGTTCCAGTACATGGGCGCCCAGCCGATGAAGTGCCCGCCGTCCTGGACCACCGTGCGGCGCTCCGGCAGCACGGCATTCAGCGCCGTGGCGAGGGCCCGCGGGTCCAGCCGGCCGTCCGCCGTCTCCGCAGTACCGGGGTGGTGGGCCGGCCCCTCGGCCAAGCGCTTCCGGGCCTCCGCCCGCCAGACGCGACCCGCAACGTCACCGTCCAGCAACTGGAGCAAACGTCCCGCGGCGGCCTTCACGTCCGCGCTGACGAACAGGTCCACCCGCGGGTTGGTCGGCTGCAGGGCGGTGTCGATCTGGATGACCGTGCTTCCCGGGCCGAGCAGGTGCCCGAACCGCAGGGTGAACGGGCTCAGGCTGGCCCCGGCCACCAGGACCACGTCGGCCTCGCCCATGAGGCCCGCCGCGGTGTCGGTGCCGAAACCGCCCGCGACGCCCAGGTACCCCTCGCCATTGAGGAGGTTGAGCGCCAGGGCGGTTCCGGCGGTCAGTGCGCCCAGCCGGTCGGCGAGTTCGCGGAGCTCCGGACCGGCGCCGGCGAGGTGCGCGCCGCGGCCGGCGAGGATCAGCGGCCGCCTGGCCCCGGCGAGCAGGCGGGCCACCTGCCCAAGGCTGGCGCCGCCGTCGTGCGTTCCGTGGGGTGCGGACGGCGCGGGAAGGTCCTCGTCCCCGGCCTCCAGCGCGGCGAGGTCGTACGGGATGGCAAGCACGACGGCGGTGTGCCGGGTGAGTGCGTACTCCACTGCCTGCCGAGTGATAGCGCCGGCGGCGTCGCGGGTGACGGTGAAGGTGGCCGCGCCGAGGCCCGCGGCGATGGCCGCCTGGTCCACGTCCCAGGGCCGGGCACCGCTGGTGGGGGCGTCCCCGGTGACCAGCACCACGGGGATCTGCGCCTGGACAGCTTCGGCCAGGGCGGTGAGCGCGTTGGTGTAGCCGGGGCCATAGGTGGTGGTGCCCGCGGCGAGCCGTCCGGACGCCCGGTAGTAGGCGTCGGCCGCGGCGATGGCGGCGCCCTCGTGCCGGACGGGGGAGAAGCGCAGGCCCAGCTGCTCCGCGGCGTCCAGGAAGTAGGCGTTGCCGTTGCCCATGACGCCGAAGACGTCGCTGACATAGCTGCTGAGAACCTGCGCCACGCGGCCTGAGACGGTGAGAGTAGTCATGCAGGAATCGTGTGGGACGGTCGCCGGATAGGCAACACCCTCAGATCTAGCTAGGACTTTTGGCAGCAGAAGTAGTCAGAGCTGACAATTTGCCCACTTGTGGCCTACGTCACCGGTATCTAATCCGAAGCGCGGGATTCCTGCTCGGACAGGCGGCTGATGAGGCCGTCGTAGCGGGGCGGCATGAGTTCCATGACGGAGATGGCCGTGCTGGTCCGCTGGATCCCGTCGATTTCCAGGATCTGGTTGGTGATGCGGTAGAGGTCCGCCGTGCCGCGGGCCACCACCTTGGCCATGAGGTCCGCGTCGCCGGTGGTGGCGTGCACCTCGATGACCTCCGGGATGGCGGCGAGGCCGCTTTCCACCGAGCCGAACCGCGTCTGGCTGATTTCCAGGGAGAGGAAGGCCATCAGTTCGTAGCCGAGCGCGGCGGGGTCCAGCCTCCGGCTGAAGGAGCGGAGCGCGCCGCTGCGCTCCAGCCGCGCCAGCCGGGCGTGGACGGTGTTGCGTGCGACGCCGAGGGTCCGGGAGAGTGCCAGGGCGCTGGCCTCGGGGTCCTTGTCGAGGGCCAGGATGATCCTGCCGTCGAGGGAATCGAGGGTGCGAAAGTTCGTGATGGTCATATTTTCACCAGGGGTACTAGAAGTTGGGCAGAAGTCCCAAGCACAAAAGCGTATCCTGCAATGTGGGTCGGGTCACAACCATGATCAGTCCTCACGAGCGGTGGTGCACTCATCCGGGTTTCCCCATAGTCTGGCCGGGTGGATACAGGCACCGTGAAGTCCGGGGGACAGGTTGACAGGCAGTCGCGGATTCTGGAGGCGGCGCTGGATCTGCTGTCGCGCCACGGCATCTCTGGTGTCAATATGCGCGCCGTGGCGCGCGAAGCCGGCGTGGCACTGGGGCTCGTGAACTACTACTACGAAGACAAGTCGAGCTTGGTCCGCGCGGCCTTGCAGCGAATCGACGAGCATGACCTGAGGCTGGTGGAGCCCGAGCCGGCGTCGCCCCCGGACGAACAGCTCCGCAAGGCCCTCCGGCGCGTCGCGGGCCCGGAACTCCTGACCACACGCTATCTGTCGCTGCGTCTCCACCTGTGGGCTCTGGCGCAGGCCCATGAAGACTTTGCACAGATCAACGCGGCGGCGTTCGAGCGGTATCTCGATGGGCTCGCCGCGCTGATAGGGAACGCCAAACCCGAGCTTTCCCGCGATGACTGCAGGGAGCGGGCAGCCGACATTGTCGTCGTACAGAACGGCATGTGGCTAACAGCGCTCCTTGGCATAGACAAGGCATCCATCCAGCGAAGCATCGCCCGCACGGAGCACATTGCGTTCGCCGCTCCGCGGGAAAACGATCGCGCACTGGGCGAAGCCTAGGAGTCCTAGAAACTCCCTCATCCAGCGGAAGCGGCTTTGCGACCGTTGTTGAACATTTGTTCAGATTTCCCCTTGAACGTTTGTTCAATATGGACTAATCTGCTTTGTATGACCTACGCCACACAGTTCACTTCGAGGACGTCGACGTGGGCTCCTGCGGGCGGCGCGAAGTCCTAGGGACCGAAGAGTCCTCCGCCAGGACAGCCACGATCCAACCGCCTGGCCCCTGCGCGCATGTGCCTCAAGCACCAGCACCGGGGCGCCCCCTGACAGCAGGTCGGCAAATCGTCCCGCCGCGGCGGATCGGGAGCCACCACCAAGACCGTCGCCGTACTACTAATCCCGCACCACCCCAAGGAGAACCATGACGGATACCGCATCCACCCTGTTCATCAACGGCTCATGGGAGCCGGCCGCGTCCAGCGCGGTGCGTGAAATTCGCAACCCGGCCGACGGCGAACTGGTCGCCACGGTGTCCGAGGCCGGGCGGGAAGACGCCGAGCGGGCCATCGCTGCGGCCCGTGCAGCCTTCGACTCCGGCGTCTGGTCCTCGGTCCCGGCTCCTGAGCGCGGCGCGTTCCTCCTCAGGGTCGCCGCGGAACTGCGCGGCCGCCGCGAGAAATTCGCCCGCGCCGAATCGCTGGACACCGGAAAAAGGATCATCGAAAGCCGGATCGACATAGACGACATCGCCGCCTGCTTCGAATATTTCGGAAGGCTGGCAGGTCAACAGTCGGGCCGCGTGGTGGACCCCGGGGACCCCGCCGTCGTTAGCAGGATTGTCTACGAGCCCGTGGGTGTCTGCGGCTTGATCACCCCGTGGAACTACCCCCTGCTCCAGGCTGCGTGGAAGATCGCGCCCGCGCTGGCCGCCGGCTGCACCTTCGTCCTCAAGCCCTCCGAGCTGACCCCGTCCACCGCGATCCTGACCATGCAGCTGCTGCAGGACCTCGGCCTTCCGGACGGCGTCGCGAACCTCGTGACCGGAGCCGGCGCGGAGGCGGGGGCACCGCTCTCTGAACACCCCGACGTCGACCTGGTCTCTTTCACGGGCGGATTGGAGACCGGCAAGCGTATTGCCGCGGCTGCTGCCGGCACCGTGAAGAAGGTGGCGCTGGAGCTCGGCGGCAAGAACCCCAACGTGGTATTCGCCGACGCGGACTTCGACGCCGCCGTCGACAATGCGCTGAACGGGGCGTTTGTGCACTCCGGGCAGGTCTGCTCCGCCGGGGCGCGGCTGGTGGTCGAGGAATCGATCGCCGAGCGCTTCGTCGATGAGCTGGTCCGCCGCGCCCAGGACATCCGCATCGGCGGCCCGTTCGATGAAGCTGCCGAAACCGGACCGCTGATTTCCGCGGCCCACCGGGAAAAGGTCCACGCCTATGTCCAGCGCGGAGTGGAGGAGGGTGCACGGCTGCGGTGCGGTGGCGCGGCGCCTGAAGGGGAGCGGTACGACGCCGGTTTCTACTACCAGCCAACCGTCCTGGACCGCGTGCAGAAGGGGATGTCCGTCGTCGTGGATGAAGCCTTCGGCCCGGTAGTGACCGTTGAGACCTTCCGCACCGAAGACGAGGCGGTGGCCACCGCCAACGACACCATCTATGGGCTGGCCGGGGCGGTTTGGACCCAGGACGCCGGCAAGGCGCAGCGTGTGGCGGGCCGGTTGCGGCACGGCACCGTCTGGATCAACGACTACCATCCCTACCTCCCGCAGGCCGAGTGGGGCGGCTTCGGCCAGTCCGGCGTCGGCCGCGAGCTCGGGCCGACCGGCCTGGCGGAATACCAGGAGTCCAAGCACATCTACCAGAACACCAGCCCGCAGGTGACGGGCTGGTTCGCTGACCACGGCAAGGAGAACTAGATGCACATCGACAACGTCGAGAACCTCAACGACCGAGGGTTCGACTACATCGTCATCGGCGGCGGATCCGCCGGAGCTGCAGTCGCTGCCCGGCTGAGTGAGGACCCGGCAGTGTCCGTGGCGCTGGTGGAGGCCGGCCCGGACGACCGCGGGGTGCCCGAGGTACTGCAGCTTGACCGCTGGATGGAGCTGCTGGAATCCGGCTACGACTGGGACTACCCGGTGGAACCGCAGGAGAACGGCAACTCCTTTATGCGCCACTCCCGTGCCAAGGTCATGGGTGGCTGCTCCAGCCACAACTCCTGCATCGCCTTCTGGGCGCCGCGCGAAGACCTGGACGAGTGGGAGTCCAAGTACGGCGCCACCGGCTGGAACGCTGAGGCGGCGTGGCCGCTGTACCAGCGGCTGGAGACCAACGAGGACGCCGGCCCGGACGCGCCGCACCACGGCGACTCAGGCCCCGTGCACCTGATGAACGTGCCCCCGGCGGACCCCGCCGGCGTCGCGCTCCTGGATGCCTGCGAACAGGCCGGCATTCCGCGCACGAAGTTCAATACCGGCACCACGGTGATCAATGGCGCGAACTTTTTCCAGATCAACCGCCGCGCGGACGGCACCCGGTCCTCCAGCTCGGTCTCCTACATTCACCCGATCATCGAGCGCGGGAACTTCACCCTGCTGACCGGCCTGCGCGCCCGCCAACTGGTGTTCGACGTGGACAAGCGGTGCACCGGCGTCGATGTCGTGGATTCAGCGTTCGGCCGGACTCACCGGCTCAACGCGCGTTGCGAGGTGGTCCTGTCCACCGGGGCCATCGACTCGCCCAAGCTGCTCATGCTCTCCGGCATCGGCCCCGCCGCGCACCTCGCCGGGCATGGTATCGAGGTCCTGGTGGACTCGCCCGGCGTCGGCGAGCACCTGCAGGACCACCCCGAAGGCGTCGTGCAGTTCGAGGCCAGGCAGCCGATGGTGCAGACGTCCACGCAGTGGTGGGAGATTGGCATCTTCACGCCCACCGAGGAAGGCCTGGACCGCCCGGACCTGATGATGCACTACGGCTCCGTCCCGTTCGATATGAACACCCTGCGGTACGGCTATCCGACCACGGAGAACGGCTTCAGCCTCACCCCGAACGTCACGCATGCCCGCTCCCGCGGCACGGTCCGGCTGCGCAGCCGGGACTTCCGCGACAAGCCGATGGTGGATCCGCGGTACTTCACTGATCCTGAGGGCCACGACATGCGCGTCATGGTCGCCGGCATCCGCAAGGCCCGCGAAATCGCCGCCCAGCCTGCCATGGCCGAATGGACGGGCCGGGAGCTCTCGCCCGGCATTGAAGCGCAGACCGATGAGGAACTGCAGGACTACATCCGCAAAACCCACAACACCGTCTACCACCCCGTCGGCACCGTCCGGATGGGCCCGGTCGACGACGAGATGTCACCGCTCGATCCCGAGCTTCGGGTCAAGGGCGTCACGGGCCTGCGCGTCGCCGATGCCTCCGTCATGCCTGAGCACGTTACGGTCAACCCCAACATCACCGTCATGATGATCGGTGAACGCTGCGCGGACCTCATCCGCGCCAGCCGGACCGGTGAAACAGTGATGGCGGAGGCGGAGCTCAGCGCGGCCCTCGCCTGACCGGATCCGCCCGCGGCGGGATCCGGCGCTGGTTGGACAGACCCGGTGGAGGGTTCATCATGTTCCCTCCACCGGGTCTTTCCGTATCAGCTCGGGCCTGCCGCGCGAAGGGGATTATTCTTGAACATTCATTTTTTAAAAGTCTTGAACACATGTTCAATGTGAACTAATCTCCTCATATGACCTGCGCCACACCCAGCGGACTCGCTTGGGCTCCTCTCACAGGGGAACCGGCGCAGGCACAGCCAGACTAGGCAAAAAACTTTGGGGGAAGCGGCCGGGCCCACAATCGGTGCCCTGCCGTTGATTTCGCCCGCGTCCAATGGCGGTCACGGGCAATCACCATCGTGCTTTTCTGACTTAGGAGTCCAGATATTGGAACGCAATAAGAGTATTGATTCATGCGGCACTTCCGCCCACACGAAACACCCCCATGATCTGCCGTGCACAATGAGAGGGACGAGATGAGTCAGATAGCCGACGCTCCGCCCGTAACAGTTACTGGAGGCGGAGACACGACCCCCGTGGCTCGAACCCGCGTCAATTGGAACGTCTTCATCGGATCGGCCACCGGGATCCTCGCGATCGCCCTCTGGGCCATCAGCGACGCCGCAGGCGCCGAGGCCCTGATCGGGTCCATGGTCACCTGGGTATCCACCAACATGGGGTGGTACTACTTCCTGATCGTTACCGTCGTGGTGGTGTTCGTCCTGGTCCTCGCCCTGACCCGGGTGGGCAAGACAAAGCTCGGCCCGGACCATTCGAAGCCGCAGTTTAGCATGTTCACCTGGGCGTCGATGCTCTTCGCAGCGGGCATCGGCATCGACCTGATGTTCTTCTCGGTGTCCGAGCCCGTGACCCAGTACCTGGCTCCCCCGCAGGGTGATGGCAGCACTGTCGAGGCCGCCCGGCACGCCATGGTCCTCACTCTGTTCCACTACGGAATCACGGGCTGGGCACTGTACGCGCTCATGGGGCTGGCCCTGGGCTACTTCGCCTACCGGCATAATCTGCCCCTGAGTATCCGCAGCGCGTTGTATCCCATCTTCGGCAAGAAGATCAACGGTCCGCTCGGCGACGGCGTGGACATCGCAGCCCTCCTCGGGACCATCTTCGGCATCGCCACCTCCCTGGGCATCGGCGTCGTGCAGCTTAACTACGGGCTCAGCCTCATGTTCGGCTTGCCCGAAAACGTCGCTGTCCAGATCGGCCTGATCGTGGTGGCCGTTGTCATGGCCACCGCGTCCGTGCTCTCCGGCGTCGAGAAGGGAATCCGCCGGCTCGCCGAGCTGAACGTGATCCTCGCCCTCGTCCTGATGGTGTTCATCCTCCTGACCGGCAAGACCAGCTTCCTGCTGGACGGGATCATTCAGAACACCGGTGACGTGCTCAGCCGGTTCCCGGCCATGACGCTGGACACCTTCGCCTATGACCGGCCCGGTGACTGGATGCAGGGGTGGACACTCTTCTTCTGGGCATGGTGGATTGCCTGGGCGCCCTTCGTAGGACTCTTCCTCGCGCGCATCTCCCGCGGCCGCACCATCCGACAGTTTGTGCTGGGCACGCTCATGGTCCCCTTCGCGTTTATCCTGGTGTTCATCTCGATCTTCGGCAACAGCGCCCTCGACATCGTGATGAACGGTAATGCTGCCTTCGGTGAGACGGCGATGGCCCAGCCGGAGCGGGCGTTCTATGGCCTCCTCGAGCAGTACCCTGCGGCGCCGCTGATCATCGGGGTGGCCACCTTCACAGGGCTGCTCTTCTACGTTACCTCCGCAGATTCAGGTGCCCTCGTCATGGCCAACTTCACGAGCCACCTGAAGGACGCCAACGCCGACGGACCCAAGTGGCTTCGCGTCTTCTGGGCCCTGGTGACCGGACTCCTGACGCTCGCGATGCTGACCGTCGGCGGTGTGACAACTCTGCAGAACGCGACGATCATCATGGGTCTGCCGCTCTCGATCCTGCTGCTGTTCATCATGCTGGGCCTCTACAAGGCCCTGCGCGTGGAGAACGCGCTGGCGGACAGCTACCGCGCGAGCCTGCCGGGAATCATCTCCGGCCACAGCGCGGACGGACCGCCGTCGCGTACCTGGCGGCAGCGGCTCAACCGCGCCATGACCTACCCGGGGCCGAAGCAGGCGAACCGCTTCGTGGACACCGTGGCGCTGCCCGCGTTGCAGGAGGTGCACGACGAGCTGAAGGCGCAGGGCGCCAACGTGAGCCTGACGACGGGCATCATCGAGACCTGCGGCATCCGCCACGTCGACCTGCTGGTGAGGCTGTGCGATGAGCGCCCGTTCAAATACCAGATCTACCCGGTCCAGTACGACACCCCGTCCTACGCGCCTGGAATTGCCGGGCTCGAACCGAAGTACTACCGGATGGAGGTCTTCTCCCTCGAGGGGAGCCACAGCTACGACCTAGCCGGCTACAGCAAGGAACAGGTCATCACCGATGTCCTTGACCACTACGAAACCCACCTCGAATTCCTGCACCTGAACCGGGCGGTGCCCGGTACCACAGCCGTCACCGAGGACCAGGCGGCCAAGGACAACTGGGAATCCGACTTCGTGCACCAGGAGGAGACAAAGTGACATAACGTCTCCTCTGCGGGAGGCCAGCAGCTTGAGTTCTAGCGGTCGTTGCAACACCCAAGATTTTTGGGAGTTGCAACGACCGTGCCGCATTTAAGCGAGGCTTCGTCTCCGCCCCGGAAGTATGCGAGAGCGCCAGGGCGCTGGCTTCGGGGTCCTTGTCGAGGGCCAGGATGATCCGGCCGTCGAGCGAATCGAGGGTGCGCGGGTTCGTGATGGTCATATTTTCACCAGAGCTACTAGAAGTTGAGCAGAAGTCCCAAGCACAAAAGCGTATCTTGCTATGTGGGCCGGGTCACAACCATGATCGGTGCCCATGACCCCTGAACAACTCCTGACAAGGCCGGACACCGCGCTGCCCACCCTTCGCGGCGCCGTGGCCGGGCTTCCGTCCTACGTCCCGGGCCGCCGGGGTGCCTGCGCGGACATCGCAGCCCTGGCCAGCAACGAAAGCCATTACGACCCGCTGCCCGCTGCCGAGGCTGCGGTGGCCGAAGCCGCCGGCACCATGAACCGCTACCCGGACAGCGCCGCCGTCGAACTCCGCGAACGGCTCGCCCGGCACCTGGGCGTCACCGCGGGGGAGGTCGCGGTGGGGCCCGGCAGTGTGGGCGTCCTTCAGCAGATCATCACTGGACTGTGCGACGCCGGGGATGAGGTGGTCTTCGCGTGGCGCTCCTTCGAGGCGTACCCCATCCTGGTGGAGCTGGCGGGCGCCCGGCCGGTCCGCATCCCGCTGGACGAGGCCGAGGGCCACGACCTGGACGCGATGGCCGCCGCCGTCACCGAGCGCACCAAGGTGATCCTGCTCTGCACCCCCAACAACCCCACCGGCGTGCCGATCAGCCACGACCGCGTCGAGGACTTCCTGCAGTCCGTGCCGTCCAGCGTCCTGGTGGTGATCGACGAGGCCTACGTGGAATACGCCGAGGCCGGCAGCGGCCCCGACTCCCTGGCGCTCTACCGCCGGTACCCGAACGTCTGCGTCCTGCGCACCTTCTCCAAGGCCTACGGGCTCGCCGGCCTCCGCGTGGGTTATGCAATTGCGACGCCGGCCATCGCCGAGGGCCTGCGCCGCACCGCCCTGCCCTTCGCCGTGAGCGCACTGGCCCAGAAGGCGGCCGTCGCATCGCTGGACGCGGGGGAGGAGATGGCAGCGCGGGTTTCCGAGGTGAGGCAGGAGCGCGCCCGGATGGCCGCTGAGCTGGAGGCGCAGGGCTGGAAGCTGCAGCCAAGCCAGGGCAACTTCCTGTGGATCCGCACCGATGAGGACCTCCGGGCGAAGCTGGTGGAGGCTTTTGATTCCGCTGGCATCCTGGTCCGGGCGTACCAGGGCGACGGCGTGCGGATCACCGTTGCCGACCCCGCCGCCAACAACCGCGTGCTCCGGGTCCTCGCAGCCCACGCGGCCTGAAATACCTACTCCAAATCCCCAACCCCGTTCCACCTACTAACTAGAGGAATCCCCATGGAACAACAGACAAAGACGTCTGACCGCGCCCTCGGCGCGGCCCTCAAACCCCGGCAGCTGACCATGATGGGCCTGGGCAGCGCGATCGGCGCGGGCCTGTTCATCGGCTCCGGCGCGGGCATCCAGGCCGCCGGCCCGGCGGTGCTGATCTCCTACCTCGTGGCCGGCACCCTGATCATCCTGGTGATGTGGGCGCTCGGTGAGATGGCTGCTGCCGACCCGGACAGCGGCGCCTTCTCCGTCTACACCGCCAAGGCCTACGGGCCGGTGGCCGGTGCCACGGTGGGCTGGCTCTGGTGGCTGCAGCTGGTGGTGGTCATCGCGGCCGAGGCGCTCGGTGCAGCCGGTTTGCTGGCCACCATCTTCCCGGCCCTGCCGGTGTGGCTGATGGCCTTCGTGTTCATCGTGGTGCTCACCGCCGTGAACCTGACCAGCGTGAAGAACTTCGGCGAGTTCGAGTTCTGGTTTGCCCTGCTCAAGGTGGCGGCGATCGTCGCGTTCCTGCTGGTGGGTTTCGCGCTGCTGTTCGGCTTGGTGCCGGGCGTGCAATCGCCGGGCCTGGCCAACTTCATGGGTGAAGGTTTCGCGCCCAGCGGGTTTGCCGGGATTGCGACGGCGCTGTTCGTGGTGGCCTTTGCGTTCGGCGGTACCGAGATCGTGTCCGTGGCCGCAGCAGAGACCGCGGAGCCGGCCCGCAGCGTGAAGAAGGCCGTCCGGACGGTGCTGTGGCGCATCCTGGTGTTCTACATCGGTGCCATCTTCGTGATCGCGGCCGTGGTTCCCGTCGGGTCGGAGGGTTTGAAGAGCCCGTTCGCCGCGGTGCTGGAGGCTGCCGGCATGCCCGGCGCAGCCACTGCAATCACTCTGGTGGCCGTCGCCGCACTGCTCTCTGCCCTCAATGCCAATCTCTACGGTGCTTCCCGGATGGCGTACTCTTTGGCTGAGCGCGGTGAGGCGCCGCGCGTTCTGGCCTCGGTTTCGAAAGCCCGCGTTCCGGTGGTGGCGGTTCTGGCCAGCGTCGCCTTCGGCGTTGTCACGGTGGTACTGGAGATGGCGTTCCCCGAGATGGTGCTGGGCGTCCTGCTCAATATCGTGGGCTCGACGTGCCTGCTGGTGTGGACGTCCGCGCTCCTGGCCCAGCTCGCTCTGCGCCTCCGCGCCGACCGCGAGGGAACGGAGCTTCCGCTGCGGATGCCCGGGTTCCCGTGGCTTACGGGCCTTGGCCTGCTGATCCTGGCGGCGATCTTCACCGTGGGCTTTATCGGCGAGGATTCGCGGCCGCAGCTGCTGAGCACTTTCGCGCTCGTGGCGGTCCTGGCCGTGGGGTGTTGGCTGAACCACCGGAAGCGGGACGATCGGCCACGCGTCGAAGCATCAGACGGTGACAATCAGCCGGTGCTCATCGACTGAACAAGGCGCTTTGAACCACTTCGGTAGTTTAGTTCGTGCACGAACTACTTGTTTATATGGGCTACTACTGGCTTATCACGAAGCGGAAGGGCTGCACTCTCCAGATGATAATCGACATGGCCCTTTGGCATTGCCGA
>NZ_JBNHFC010000020.1:0-63404 GCF_059089885.1 Arthrobacter sp. Y3221159 | reverse complement strand
GCGGACCCTCCGCGACGCCGACGAGATGGCCGCCGCCCCAGCCGCCTCCGCCTCCACCGTTGAGGATGGAGTTGATGAGGATGCCGCCGAGGATGGCACCGCCCAGGCCGCCGCCACCGCCGCCGAACATGCCGCCCCGGCCGTAACCCTGGTTGGCGTAGCCTCCGAAGTGGTCTACGTCGGCCTGTGCCAGCTGGGCTGCCTGCGCCGCCAGGGCGTGTGCCTGCTGGGCATAGGTCAGGGCCGTGACCGGATCGGTCCGCGAGATTGAGAGGGCGTAGTCCAGGTTGCGCTGCGACTCCGCCAGCCGGGTCCGGGCCTCGGTTCCCACGCCGCCGCGGCGGGCCGTGATGTAGTCCGAGGTGGCGCTGATCTGGGCCTGGGCGGACATGATGGTCTGCTGGAGCGAGGCCTGCGCACGGCGGGACTGTTCCTGCTGGTCGCGGATGCCTGTGAGGGCCTGGTCGAGCGACTGATGGGCCGTTTCCACGCGCTGGAGCGTTGCGATCGGATCGATCTTGCCGCCCTGGATCTCCGACTTCACCTGCGCCAGCGCAGCCTCCACGCCGGCCACCGGCCCTGCCAGTTCGTGGTGCGCCCCGGACTGGATCATGGCGCGTGCCTGGGCGAGGTCCTGCGACGTGTCCACCACCGCGGCCTCGAGCCTGTTCCGTGCTTCGTCGAGGTTGGACGAGACCTTCGAGATCGCGTCCAGGAGGACGTTGGTCTGATGCAGGCTCTCTTCGGCTGCACGGACGGCAACAGCCGCAAGGCTGCCTTCGCCTTCACTGAGCTTCTGCTCAGCGGTGGCCGTAGCGTTCTGGACGAAGGCCAGGCGTTCCTTGGCCTGCAGGATGTTGTCGGACACCTGTGTCAGGGCGCTTTCAGCGTACTTCTCACGCAGGGCAGTCAAAGACTGCTCGGCGCTGGCAATCTTTGCATCCGCCTCGCGCGCACCGGCGTTAACAGTAGCGAGGGCCTGCGGAGCGTTCTTTTCAAGCTCGCGCAGGGAATCGAAGTCCGCCTTCTGCTCCTGGAGCGAGGCCAGGGCAGCCTCGGAACGGCGGATGATCTCGCCGTACCACGTGCGCTGCTGCTCCTCGGTGTCCGGGATGTGGTCGTCCAGTTGCTGCTGGAGCTTGAAGGACTCGCTCATGTGGCCCTTGGCTTCGTCCAGCGCCTTGGTGAAGTTTCCGACGGCGGCGTCCCCGTACTGCGCCTGCGCGAACATGAGCTCCTGCTCACTGGACTTGATGGCGTCGTCGGCTTCGATCAGCAGCGAACCGCTCTTGCGCCGCAGCTCCTCAACGCTCAGCGAAGCGAGCGGGTCTACGTGCTCTCCCTGGGGCCCGTAGCTGGCGCTTGAGGCCTGCCCGGCGGTCTTCTTGCGCTTGTTGCGGAAGTACAGGTAGGCACCTGCTCCGCCTGCGGCGACTACGCCCGCACCAACGAGGACAGCCGCCCCGGCGCCGTCACCGGGGACGTTCCCGCTGCCACCGCCTGCTGCATCACCAATTGCGGCGGCAGCGTTAATTGCTGCTTGTGCGTAATTGTCATTGGCAAGTTGCGGGCCGATGGCCTTGCTCTTGATATTTTCGAGCTGGGCATTGGTAATCTTGCTGCCGCCCTTATTGAGGGTGTACTGGCGGGTGTCCGTAGCTATAGCGAAAATCAGGGCATTGGACCCAAGCCCGGCCTTTTCCGCTACCGCATCCGTCCAGGCCTCCCGGTCGCTGGGGTTCTCAAACCTCTTGACCGTCACGACGTGGAGCACGGTGGAATGCTCGGCCCCAAGCTTCTTAATGGCGTCCTGGACTTCACCCTTTTGAGACCCCAGGACGCCGGCGGAGTCCACAATCTTGGTCGCGGGATCCAGAGTGACCGGGTCCTCGGCCCAGGCCGCGCCGGCCGGCACCGTAAACAGGCCCGCAAGGCCGATCACGGCGAGTGTACGTATGAACTTTGACCGCATGTGCAACCCTTCAGCACGCCTGACACCGATTCGGGACGAATCAGTCGTCTCAGAATCCAACAGCGCCCCCACGCTTGGTGTGAAGCCGCAGGTCGCTGTGGCAATTCATCTTGATTCTATGGTGCACCCCACACACCGTCCATTGGGGTGAATATGCCAGCAGCGAAACGCTGCAAGGGCGGACCGAGAGAGCCGAATCGACCCTTCAGGAAGCTCTCAGCAAACGTCCGAGCTTGATCCAGCCAAGGGGTCCATAGTTAATGCAGAAGAGGATGAAAGGAAGTCTCATGACTGAGAACCAAACTCCCGGACCGGCTCCGGACGGCCGCGCCGGCCGCCAGAACCCCTGGGAGCAACACTCCGCCCGCGAGGAGGAACGGACCCCGGAGGCTCGGCATGCGGACGGCGCGGCGGAAGCGAACGGGACAGCTCCGGCTGGCAGCGGTCAGGGTATTCCGCCGTTGCAGCACCCCACCGAAGACCTGGGTCAATACGGCACGAATCCCACCCAGGAATTGCCCGGTGGCCCCCGCCCGGATTACCCGCAGCGCCAGCCGTTCTACGGGCAGGCCGGCTACGGCCAAGGCCAGCAGTCCGCCCAGCAGTACCTGCAGCACAGCTACCAGCAGCCCGGACACCACGACCACGGAGGCCAGGCCGCCTATGGGGGAGCGGCGGGCTATACCCCGAACCCCAAGGATGCGCCGCGCCGGAAGGCCAGTTTCGGCGTCGGTACCCTTGTGGCCAGCATCCTCGCTGCCGGACTGGTGGGCGGAGGCGTGGCGACCGTCGGCTCGGCGGAGCTCTTCGGTAACACCGGATCCTCAACGGCCGTGAGCGGCAACAGCCAGCCCGGCACAGTCATCGTCAACAACCAGGACTCAGTCAACGAGATCACGGCAGCGGCGGTGAAGGCATCGCCGAGCGTCGTGACCATCAGTGCATCCAGCGGCAGCGCGGGCGGCACCGGGTCCGGCATCGTGCTGGACGACGAAGGCCATATCCTGACCAACACGCACGTGGTCACCCTCGACGGCCAGACGGCGAATGCTGCCCTTGAGGTCCGCGCCAGTGACGGCCGGGTCATCCCCGCCAAGCTGGTGGGTACCGATCCGCTCTCAGACCTCGCAGTTATCAAGGTGGACGCCGGCTCGAACCTGACGCCTGCCACGCTGGGAGATTCCGGGAAGCTCAACGTGGGCGACACAGCCATCGCCATTGGTTCCCCGCTCGGCCTCACTGGAACGGTCACCGACGGCATCGTCTCCACCCTCAACAGGACCATCAGCGTGGCCTCGGCAGCAGCCCCCAAAGAGGGCGACAACGCAGAGGGCGACGACGAGGGCGGCTTCCAGTTCGCGCCTCCGGGCGGCGGACAGAGCCAGCAGGCGGCGGGCCAGGGTGAGATCTCCATCAACGTGATCCAGACGGACGCGGCCATCAACCCCGGCAACTCCGGCGGCGCCCTTGTCAACACCAGCGGTGAGGTCATCGGCGTCAACGTGGCCATCGCCTCCGCGGGTTCCAGCGCATCGGCCACCAGCGGAAACATCGGCGTAGGCTTCAGCATTCCGATCAACCACGCCAAGCGCGTTGCCCAGGAAATCATCGACACCGGAAAGGCTTCCCACGGCCAGTTGGGTGTCAGTGTCAAGCCGAAGGCCGCCTCCAGCACGTCGTCGGAGTTCTCGGTGGGCGCGGAGGTCGCCACCGTTGAGCCGGACTCGGCAGCAGCCAAGGCCGGGATCAAGGTGGGCGACGTGATCACCAGGTTCAACGACCTCGCAGTCGGTGAACCCGAGCAGCTGACCGCGGCGGTCCGCGAACAGCCCGCCGGGTCCAAGGTAAAGATCACTGTCCTGCGCAATGGCCAGGAACAAGCCGTAGACGTCACGCTTGGCGCCGCGGCCAGCTAGGCGTCATAGGCCAGGACCAGCAGACAGTACGACGGCGGTGCCCCCACCTTTGGGCGGGGACGCCGCCGTCGTGACGTCCGCAAGGGGTACTGACACAGGCGTTAACGGAAGAGGGCACAGGGGCGCGGCTTTGTGGTTAGCTAGGAGCTACCCGTATGCGGGGCATCCCGCGGCCATGACCTCACCCGGCTGGCTGTCCACAAGCATGGAAGGCTGCTGTCAATACAGTGGAAGATACATTGAAGATCATCGTCCTGGTCAAGCATGTACCGGACGCCCAGTTCGACCGTCACCTCAACGGGGAGGGCTTCACGACGGACCGCGATGAGAGCATCCTGTCCGAACTTGACGAATACGCGCTGGAGGCGGCACTGCAGCTGGCCGAGGCGCGCGGCGGAAGCAAGGCCGGCAACCAGGTCATCGCACTCACCATGGGCCCGGCAGGCGCGGTAAACGCCGTCAAGAAGACCCTGCAGATGGGCGCCACCGAGGGCATCCACCTTTCCGACGATGCGTTGGCGGGTTCGGATGCCGCTGCGACCTCCCTGGCGCTGGCGGCGGCTATCCGCCACGTGGGCCAGGCGGACCTGATCATCACCGGGATGGCCTCCACGGACGGCGAAACCTCGCTGGTGCCGGCGCAGCTGGCGGAACGCCTCGGGCTGCCGCAGGTCACGTTCGCCTCGACGCTTGAGGTGTCCGGCGGACGGCTGACCGCCCGGCGGGATGCGGACACTTCCTCGGAGACCGTGGAGGCGCCGCTGCCCGCTGTCGTGTCCGTCACCGACCAGATCAACGAGCCCCGGTACCCCAACTTCAAGGGCATCATCGCTGCCAAGCGCAAGAGCATCACCACCCTGACCCTGTCGGACATCGGGGTGGACCCCTCCCAGGTGGGCCTCAGCGGCTCCTGGACCAGCGTGGTCAGCGCCGAGGAACGGCCGCCGCGGACCGCAGGCACCATCATCACTGACGAAGGCGACGCCGGCATCAAGCTGGTCGACTTCCTGGCCGCACAGAAGCTGCTCTAAGAGGGATCACAGACATGGCAAAAGTACTCGTATTTCTTGACAACCCCGGTGCTGAACTGAAGAAGAGCAGCCTGGAGCTGCTGACGCTTGCCCGTACCCTGGGAGAAAGTGTTGTTGCCGTCAATGGAGAGGTCTCGGACGGCGCCGCGGCCACGTTCGGCGAATACGGCGTCGGCACGGTGGTCCGGCCTTCCGCCCAGGACCTGGATGACTACCTGGTTGCTCCCAAGGCGGCCTACGTCGCGGCCGCAGCCGACGCAACGGGTGCCGGCATCGTCCTGCTGGACAACTCGCCCGAGGGCAAGGAGATTGCCGCCCGCGTGGGGATCCGCCTGAACGCCGGCGTCATCACCGACGCCGTGGGGGTGGACGCCGACGGAACGGCGCACAAGTCCGTCCTGGCCGGCTCCTACAACACGTCCTGCAAGGCCAAGACCGCCGTGTCCGTTGTGACCCTGAAGGCCAACAACGTTACCCCCGAGCCCGCCGCCGCTCCGTCGGCACCTGAAACCCTGACCGTGGAAGTGCCCGCAACTGCAGCGGCCGCCCGCATCACCGCCCGCGAGCAGAAAGTGGCAAGCGGCCGGCCCGACCTCACCGACGCCCGTATCGTCGTCGCCGGCGGACGCGGCCTGGACGGCGACTTCGGACCGGTTGAGGAGCTCGCCGACGCCCTGGGTGCAGCGGTGGGGGCGTCACGCGCCGCCACCGATGCCGGCTGGATCAGCCACGACGCCCAGGTGGGCCAGACCGGCAAGACTGTCTCGCCGCAGCTGTACATCTCAGCGGGAATCTCGGGTGCCATCCAGCAGAAGGCCGGCATGCAGACCTCCAAGGTCATCGTCGCCGTCAACAAGGACGCAGAGTCGCCGGTGTTCGAAATCGCCGACTTCGGCATCATCGGGGACGTCTTCGACGTGCTGCCGCAGGCTACCGCGGAGATCAAGAAGCGTAAGGGCTGAATCTTTGACTGCATTGAACCTGCAGGCACAGAGCCCGTTCAACCCGGCCACGGACCGGGTTGGGCGGGTCCTCTGTTTTGCGGCGCACCCTGACGACATCGACTTCGGCGCCGCCGGCACCATCGCGGCCTGGACGGCTGCGGGGGTTGAGGTGAGCTACTGCATCATGACCGACGGCGATGCCGGCGGCTTCGACCCCGCCCACCGCGGGGACATCATCGCCCTGCGCGACGCCGAACAGCGCCGCGCCGCGAAACTGGTGGGTGTCACCGATATCCATTACCTGCACCAGCGTGACGGCTACCTGGAACCCTCTCATGAGGTGATGAAGGAAGTGGTGCGGCTGATCCGGAAGATCCGGCCCGACGTCGTGCTTTCCATGCACCCCGAGCGGAACTGGCGGCGCATCCAGAAGAGCCACCCTGACCATCTGGCGGTGGGAGAAGCAGTGACCCGCGCCGTCTACCCGGGTCTGGAGAACCCGTTCGCGTACCCGGAACTGGCGGAGGCCGGGCTGGAAGCTTTCAAACTGCCCTGGCTCTGGCTGTATGCCGGCCCGGAAGAGCGGGAAAACCATTTCGTGGACGTCACCGCCAAGGTGGAGGCCAAGCTGGCCGCCATCCACGTCCACGTCAGCCAGCACCCGGACGTGGAGGCCATGGAAGCTGCCGTTCGCCACGGCATGCGCGCGAACGCGGCGCGCGCGGGATTCCCCGAGGGCAGCAGCGCGGAAGCCTTCCACGTGGTGGCAATCAACGGACCTGGCACTATCGCCGGGTTCTAGCCCGCAACAGGAAACGCCCCGTTCCCTTCCAGCGAAGGGAACGGGGCGTTCTGCTGTCTCTGGTGCGGTGCTAGGCGCCCAGGGGTGCTGCAGCCACTGTGGGAAGGGTGGGGGACTGGGACCCGCCCACCGGTTCCACCGTGATGCCCAGGGCGGACGCGGACGAGATGCCCTGGACCACGGCCGGCTTGGACAGCGCGTCCTCGTCCATCAGGCCCTGCGAGACGGGGGCCGAGCCGTCCTTGGGGATAAGCCACATCTGGTAGACCTTGCCCTCCGGCGGGGCGGGAACGTCGTTCATCTTCACCACCGCCGCGTCTTCTGATGCCGAGATGAGCAGCGTGGCGGTGCCGCCTGCGGACACATCTACGGACGCCTCGCGAAGGTCGCCGGCCCGGGTCACCTGGTTTACGGGATCGTTCTGGTCGGCAAGGTAGGAACCCACTCCGACCCCGCCCAGCGCAATTGCTGCGGCGGCGGCAACCCCGGCAAGCCAGCGGCGCGCTCCACCGGGCCTGCGCCGTTCCTCCCGCCGCTGCCGTGCTGCGGCCAGTTCATCCACGCTGGCCGTTCCTGCAACCGTGGCCGGCGGGGCAGGGGTAGCTCCGGCGCCGGGCTGTCCGTCCTGCCGCATATTGGTGGTGTCCGGCAGTTGGGCGACGATGCGGTTGAAAAGGTCAGCCGGGGGCTCTTCCTCGTACCGGAAGGTTGTGGCGAGGGTCTCGCGTGCCTGGCGGACACGCTCCAGGAAGGCAAGCCGCTCCGCGTCCGGGGCGGCCGAGATGTAGTCCTCAATCGCCTGGCGTTCGTGGTCCGTGACGGCGTCCAGGGCATAGAGTTCCGCCAGGTCCAGGGCACGGCCGGAAGCAAGGTCCGTGGATACGGTGTCGCCGAAAGCCCCGGAGCGGCCGTTGGGCCCTTGGTTCATCTCTGTCATCTCAACTCACCCCCAAACAGGTCTTCAGTCGGATCAGTCCGTCGCGGATGCGGGACTTGATGGTTGGTACTGCTGTGTTCAGCCGCTCTGCCACCTCGCGGTAGGTGAGGCCGCCGTAGTATGCCAGGCGTACGGACTCCTGCTGGGTATCGGTCAGGGTTCCCAGGCAGCGGACAACCGCTTCGGCTTCGAGCCTGCTGCCCACTTCATCGGAAACCGTGTCATGGTCAATGTCCTGGGTGCTGGCCCCGTACTTCGCCTCGCGGTCCGTTGAGGACTGGGAGGACCTGACCTTGTCCACCGCACGCCGGTGCGAAATGGTCATCAGCCAGGACAGCGGGCTGCCGGCGGCGGGATCGAACTTTGCCGCGCTCTGCCACACCTGCAGGAAGACTTCCTGTGTGGTGTCCTCGCTGAGTTCGGGGTCGATCAGCACCCTGCGCGCCATACCGAACACCCTGCGGGACGTCAGCTGGTAGAACTCCGCGAAGGCCGCCTGGTCGCCCTGGGCGATGCCGGCCAGGAGGACCGCAAGACGGCGGCTGAGGTCAGCCGGCGGATCTGTCAGCGCGGCAGAAGCCTCGGCATTTGGCGCATTGGGAGTTTCCATTACTACCAAGCATAAGTCTCGCGGCGGTGAATCCTTAGCGGTTCCGCTACGGCCGGTCGGGCCGGCCCGGGAGCCTGCTTCCAGTAATGTCACCTGCCGCTCCTTGATCAGTCCTGGAAATGCTTCCAGGAGTCATTCGGGGCAAAAGGGGATAAGGATGGGTGGCGCAGAGGAATCTTTATGGGCCGGAAGGACGTCGGCGGTCTCAGATGCGTGCGCCCGCAAACCCCTGCTGCCGCCATGCCTCGTAGACGGCGATGGAGGCGGCGTTGGCAAGGTTGAGCGACCGCAGGGCCGGCAGCATGGGCAGCCGCACGGTGGCGGTAACGTGGGGGTCTTTCTTCAGCTCTTCCGGAAGTCCCACGGATTCCCTGCCGAACATCAGGACGTCGCCCGGCTGGTAGGAGATGTCCGTGTAGCTTGCCGTTCCGTCCGACGTGAAGGCGTAGACGCGTTCCGGCTGCAGGTGCTGCCAGGCGTCCTCGATGGATTTGTGGACGGTCACGACGGCGAGGTCGTGGTAGTCGAGGCCAGCGCGGCGCAGTTTGGCGTCGGAGAAGTCGAAGCCGAGCGGTTCCACAAGGTGCAGCTCAGCCCCTGTAATGGCGGCAAGCCGAATGGCGTTGCCGGTATTGCCGGGGATTTCAGGGGCGTGGAAGAGAATGCGGAACACGGTTCCATCCTAGCGACAGCCGGCCGGCCAATCCGTTCAGTGCATGCCGCGCAGCAGCCGGGCCAGGACGGGGACATTGACGGTGTTGGGTGCCGGTCCGGAGGCAAGGAACTCCTTAATGCCCCGGACCATGCCGGCCGCGTTGACTATCTGGACGGTGTCCAGGGCTCCGGACGGGCGCCGGTGGTGGTCGATGACGGGCTCGTGCAGGTTGCCGGTGGGGCTGAGGACCACGGTCCAGCCGGTGACGTTTAGTTCCGGAAAGATGTCCTGCATCGCCCGGACCAGGTGGGCCAGCTGCGGCGGGGCGATGGTGCGCGCGCCGTGGTTCAGGGTCCTGCCATCCCAGGCGTACGCGCCCTTGGGAAGGAGCATGGAATTGACCAGGGCCAACCGGTAGCCGGAGAGGACCGCATGGTCGATGTGGCTGTTGTCCGCCGGCGACTGGAGGCCGTTGACAAGCCGGGCGGCGGGAATCGCCGGCAGGACCTGGCGGGTCAGAAGCTGCACCGTGCGCATTTCCCGCTGGATCCGGGCCTCGGCACCAAAAATGCCGCGCTTGCGTGGCATGCCGTGTACCTGCTGGCTGGCCTGTGCCAGGGGGATGAGCGGAACACTGCCCGGCGTCCCGCCCTCGTAGGCAGGTACGTAGACGGGAGGGTCCCCGGCCGTGTTCCGGGCGCTGCCCGGCCGGTGGACGGTGGCTGACGCACGGCTGCCCGCGGGAGGGGCGTCGAAGTGGGCCTCATTGTCGGCAGCCTCTCGGACCGTGCCTGCCGCGTAGGACCGGTCGTATGCCTTGCGGCGCTGCGGGTCGATGAGGGTCTCGTAGGCGGCGGTCACCCGGCGGAAGGCCGCAGCGTCACCGCCATGGTCCGGATGGGCGGTGCGGGCGGCACGGCGGTAGGCCACCTTGATCTCCTTGTCGGTGGCCGTGACCGCCACCTGGAGGACCTGGTAGTGGGAGCTGTTGAGCTCGCTCAAGCACACATCCTTTTCCTTGTGGTCCGGCCCGTGAATGGAGCCGGGCCAGCCCAGTTTAGCCAGCATTGCGGCCGGCCCTGATGTGACAACGACCGTCCTGGCTCCGCAGGTTCCCGCCCTTCCGGCAGTCTAGACTCGTGGGGGCACGGCCGGACGGCCGATGGGGAAGGTACTGGGGTGGAGATGGAAACGCCGACGGCGGGACGGCCCGCCATCGACGGCGGGCGGAGGGCGGTGCTGGCAGCCGCGCTGGTCCCCGTCCTCCTCAGCGGGTGCAGCCTGGACGTGCCGGATCCCGCCGCCCCGGAAGCGGCGGAAAGTCCAACCCACCCGGCCACCCCCACCATTACACCGGGACATGATGCAGCAGCCGTGGCTGCACAGGACCTGCCCTTCAGCGCCGGTGGCATCCTGGCCCGCGGGGTGCCCGTCGGGATTTCCGACGGGCTGAAGGACGCGCCGGGCTGGCAGGCAGTCAAGGAAAACGTGGCGGGGGAAAGCCAGTACCTGAAGGCGGATGGTTGCCTGGTTTCTGCCAGGGTCCGCGGCGGCCAGGAGGCCCTCGCCCGTGCGGACGACCGGGAATCGACTGTTGCGCTCTTCGAGTACCTGGACCCCACCATCCTGCCGGGCTACCTGAAGACGGACTCCTTGCGCTGGGGTGAAGATCCGGAAGCGCCGGAGCGCCGGGTGGAGGTCCTGCTCCTCGAGCAGGCCGCACCCGGCGCCAGGGCAACAGTTGTAATGGCGCGGCTCTTCGCGACGGCGGGCGCATCTGTCTACGTCTCGGTGTCCTGTCCCGATGCCGCCTCCCTCGCCGGAGCCCGCGCCGACGTCGGCACCCGGCTCCAGGTCCTGCCGCCGTCGAACTAGGCTGCCAGGCGGCACCCAGGGGAGCGATGTCCCGAAACTGTCCCTGCAAGGATTGCCTGCCGGGAGCCGCCGGGCCCCAAACGGCTAGAATTACAGGGTGCCTGCCTACCTCGATCATGCTGCAACCACCCCGCTCTCAGCTGAGGCTTTGGCTGCCCTGACCCGCGAACTTGCCCGCACGGGAAACCCGTCGTCACTGCACGGCTCGGGCAGGAGGGCACGCCGGACGGTGGAGGACGCCCGGGAAACAATAGCTGCCGCCGCCGGGGCCCACCCGTCCGAAGTGATCTTCACGTCGGGCGGAACCGAATCGGACAACCTTGCCGTCAAGGGCTTGTACTGGGCCCGCCGGGCGGAGGACGCTGAGCGGCGGCGCATCCTGTGTTCCGCCGTCGAACACCATGCAGTGCTGGACACCGTGGAGTGGCTGGAGCGCCATGAAGGCGCGGAGGTGACGTGGCTGCCCGTGGACGGCGAGGGCGTGCTGGACCTGGCGTTCCTTCAGGCTGAACTCGCCCGTGATCCCGCCGGCATTGCCCTGGTGACCGTGATGTGGGCCAACAATGAGGTGGGTACCATCCAGCCGATCCACCGCATAGTGGAACTGGCCCATGCCGCGGACGTTCCCGTGCATTCGGACGCCGTGCAGGCGTTCGGGTCGCTTCCTGTGCATTTCAAGGAGTCGGGCCTGGACGCCATGTCCATCAGCGGCCACAAGATCGGCGGGCCGGTGGGCGTGGGAGCCCTCCTGCTGGGCCGCGCGGTCAAGCTGACGCCGGTCCAGCACGGCGGCGGCCAGGAGCGGGACGTCCGCTCCGGCACCCTGGACACGGCCTCTATTGCCGCCTTCGCTGCGGCCGCCGCGGCCGCGACCTTCCATCTGGGCCATGAAGCGGCGCGCATCGCAGCCCTGCGGGACCGCCTGATCGAGGGCGTCCTCGAACGGATTCCGGAAGCCGTCCTCCGAGGCGCCCCCGGTACCGGCCGGCTCCCGGGCAACGCACACTTCACCTTCCCGGGCTGCGAAGGGGACTCACTGCTCTTCCTGCTGGACCTCGCCGGGGTGGAATCATCCACGGGCTCCGCCTGCACCGCCGGAGTGCCGCGGCCCTCCCACGTCCTGCTGGCCATGGGGCTTGACGAGGAGACAGCACGCGGGGCACAGCGCTTCACGCTGGGCCATGCTTCCACGGATGCCGACGTCGACGCCCTCTTGGGTGCCCTGCCCGATGCCTACGTGCGTGCCCGGCAGGCAGGCATGGCCGGTCACGAGTCCTCGATCCAGACGGCCGGGACCATTGCCCGCCGAGGGCCAGGCAGCCGCTGACTCGACATCTGCGGCGGGACACTTTACATGAGGCCGTAGAATAGATAGGCGAGGATCGTTTCCGGGAGCCTGCCCGTTCGATCCGCACAGCCGGTCCCCAGCCACGTGGCGCCGGCCAAAACCTTCCCCGACAGAAAGCCAGCATGCGAGTTCTAGCAGCCATGAGCGGCGGAGTTGACTCCGCCGTTGCCGCCGCCCGCGCCGTCGAGGCCGGGCACGACGTCGTCGGCGTCCACCTGGCGCTGTCGCGGATGCCTGGCACCCTGCGGACGGGCAGCCGCGGCTGCTGCACCATTGAGGACTCCCGCGATGCATGGCGGGCCTGTGACGTACTGGGCATTCCGTACTACGTGTGGGACTTCTCGGAGCGCTTCAAGGAAGACGTGGTCCAGGACTTCATTGATGAGTACGCTGCCGGCCGCACGCCCAACCCCTGCATGCGCTGCAACGAGCGCATCAAGTTCGCGGCGCTGCTGGAGAAGGCGATCGCGCTGGGTTTCGACGCCGTCTGCACCGGCCACTACGCCAAGGTCATCGAGGACGCCGACGGAAACCGCGAACTGCACCGCGCCGCGGACTGGGCAAAGGACCAAAGCTATGTCCTGGGTGTCCTGACCCACGAACAACTCAAGCACTCCATGTTTCCGCTCGCCGACACGCCCTCCAAGGCCGAAGTCCGGGCAGAGGCCGAGCGCCGCGGCCTGTCGGTGGCCAACAAGCCGGACAGCCATGACATCTGCTTCATTCCCGACGGCGACACGGCGGGCTGGCTCGCGGAGAAGATCGAGATGACCCGCGGCGACATCGTGGACGAGACCGGAGCCAAGGTGGGCGAGCATCCCGGCGCCAACGCGTTTACGGTCGGACAGCGCCGTGGCCTCAAGCTGGGAACCCCCGCCGCTGACGGGAAGCCCCGCTTCGTGCTCGAGATCAGGCCCAAGGAAAACAAGGTGGTCGTGGGACCGCAGGCGTTGCTGGCCATCGATGAAATCCGCGGCATCAAGGTGTCCTGGGCGGGCCTGCCCATCCGGGAAGTGGAAACCGGGGAGGAGTTTGACTGCTACGCCCAGGTGCGCGCCCACGGCGACCCGGTGCCCGCCACCGCCCGCATCGAGACGGACGGGGAGTCAGCCGGCCAGTTGGTGGTCCGGCTGGCAGACCCCCTCCGCGGCGTGGCGCCCGGGCAGACAGTTGTCCTCTACCAGGGCAGCCGCGTCCTGGGCCAGGCGACCATCGACGCCGCCCGGTCCCTGCAGCGCGCCGCGCTGTAAACCACGGGTGGGCATCTGAGCTGTGCCGCTGGCCCCGGGGCGGCCCCGGCACCCGCGCTTAACACCCGGCCCATCAGTCCCGCTGCCCATAGACTGGGATCATGACGCAGCACAACCTCCCCTCACCAGACTCCGACGAATACGATCCCTCCGCCAGCTCCCTGGCCGGCCAGGTGGACAGTTCGGTGATGGCTGAACTGCTGTCCATCCGCTCCAGCATCGACAACATCGACGCCACGCTGGTGTACCTCCTTGCGGAGCGTTTCAAGGCCACGCAGAAGGTGGGTTTCCTGAAAGCCGCCCACCGGCTTCCCGCGGGTGACCCGGGGCGCGAGACTGCCCAGATCGCACGGCTCCGCAGGCTCGCCGAGGATGCCCACCTGGACCCGGCCTTTGCCGAAAAGTTCTTGAACTTCATCATCGGCGAGGTCATCCGCCACCACGAGGCGATCGCCGAGGACCACCAGGCCGCCTCCGGCCAGCACCCGCAGGCATCAGCACTCGCATGACCGTGGCTGAACGTCACGAACCCGCCGCCGCGCCCAAGAAGGCCCCGCCAGCGGAAGTAACGGCGACCGGGCTGGGGCCATGGCCGGGCGAGGACCCCCTGGAAGCTGCCAGGATTATCCGTGGAGAACTCGGCAGACCGCACCTGCCGTTCCTGGCTGAACTGCCGGCCCGGGGCGTAGGCTCCGATGCCTTGGGCCGTACCGCGTCCCTGCTCGAGGAACTGGCCGTGGATGTCCAGCCCTACGGGTGGCGGCTCGTGGACCGTCCGGGCAAGGATGTGCGCCGTGCAGCCTCGGCGCTTGCCACCGACATCAACGTCCTGGCCGACGTCGCGGGGACCGAGGAGGCGTCCGCGGAGGAAATCAAGGTCCAGCTGGTCGGCCCCCTTAGCCTGGCCGCCGGCCTGCACCTGCATAACGGCGAACGCGCGCTGGTCGACTATGGTGCACGGCGGGACCTGGCTGAGTCGCTCGCTGCGGGTGTAGGAGGGTACCTGGCCCGTGTAGCCGCAGCCGTGCCCGGTGCACGGCTGGTGGTCCAGCTGGATGAACCGGATATCGCCGCCGTGCTCGCCGGCACCATCCCTACTGCCAGTGGCTACCGTACGCTGCGGGCCGTTGCCACCGCGGAGGCCCGTGAAGCATGGCGCCTGGTGGTTGAAGCCCTTCGCGCCGCGGGAGCCGGCGAGGTGGTGGTGTCCGTGCCCGCCATCGAAGCACCTTTCGAGCCGATCCTGGCGTCCGGCGCGGACGGCGTCGCTGTGCCCCTGAAGGCCCTGACCACCCGGCAGTGGGAGCACCTGGCCGGGACGGTGGAGGCAGGCAAGCGGCTGTGGGCCGGGGCGCTGGACGTGGATGGGGAAACCCTTCCCAAGGTTGTGGACTGCGTGGAATCCGTTTGGCGGCCGTGGCGGCAGCTTGGCTTGCCGGCGTCGTCCCTGCGGACCCTCCGCGTCACGCCGTCGGCGGGCCTGGCCGGCCGCACCCCTGCACAGGCCACCGCGGTGCTGGGCAGGCTGACGCAGTTGGCGGACGGGCTGAACCAGCTCGCCCTGGGCTAACCGGCAGGGCCGGCCGGCCAGGGCGGGCCCGCCCTAGACCCTGTTCTCCCAGCGGTCCGGCTGTGCGTAGCGGGGAAGGAAGCTTTGGGCTGCGCTGCCTCCGGTATAGGGGCGCAACCGGTAGTCGAAGCTTCCGGCGTAAACCAGGACCAAACCAATCTGCGGCTGGATGACTTTGACCTGGATGCGGTGCTTGCCATTGGTACCGCCTGCGGGATCCCACCATTGCTCGGCGTACGCCTTGGCGTCGACCGGCGCCGGCAAGGGCACCCGGAGCGGGCCAAGGAACAGCCGGGAGGCTTCCGAGACGCCGCGCAGCCGTCCCTCCGCGGTGGCACTCAGGTTCAGGTCGGTCACCATGCGGCGGTAGCGGCCCACGTAGTCCACCAGCTGTGGAGACCCGTTACGGATGGTGGCGCTGGTGGTGTCCTGGAAGATCCGGGTCCGTCCGGGAAACCGGATCTCCCTGCGGGCGGTAAGGCTGGAACGGCCAAACGGGTCCTGGTGGGCGTGGTTCTCGATCCGGAACGGAATGTTCTCGCCATATTCGGGGAAGAAGGCCTCCTCCCCGCTGGTCAGCCGCAGCAGCGGGCGCAGCCACTCCTGCCGGCAGCCCACCACATCGAATGTCCCTTCACCGATGCCGTAGCGGCCCGAGCCGGGCACCAGGGAGAAGTACTCCTGCAGTTCCGGCTGCAGCCTGGCGAAGTCCGTTCCAAGGACCTGCTGGTAAATGGGCACGTTCACAAAGCTCCTCCTGGGCGCAACACACTACTGGTCTCACAATTTACCGGCAGCTTTGAGCCGGATGTACATGTCCGCGACGCGCGGCGGCAGCTGGTGCGGTTCGGCGTCCACCACTTCCACACCGTACCGGCGGAGCTCGGCGCTGACGGCGGCGCGCTGCAGGAGGGCACGTTCCGCCGCGGCGGCCCGGAACACCCCGGCAGCATCGCCGCGCTCCCGCACCATTGCACGCAGTTGCGGGTCCCGGACAGCTGCCACCACCACCACATGGTCCTGGGCCAGCCGGGCGGCGGCGGGCAGGAGCCCTTCCTCCGGTGCGCCGCCGTCGAGGGAAGTCAGCAGCACTACGAGGGAGCGGTGGGCCGTGACGGCGCGGACCTGGGCAGGGACGGCCGGCCAGTCCATTTCGATGAGCTCCGGATCCAGCGGTGCCATGGCCTGGACCAGCTGTCCCAACAGGTTGCCCTGAACGGCGGAACCTGCCCGGGCCCGTGCCCTGCGGTCAAAGGCCAGGAAGTCCACCCGGTCGCCACCCCGCTCGGCGAGGACACCGAGCAGGAGCGCCGCCTCCATCCCGGTATCGAGGCGGGTTTCGTCGCCGATCCTCGCTGCCGCGGTCCGCGACGTATCGAGGACCATCACCACCCGGCGGTCGCGTTCGGGCCGCCAGGTGCGGACCACGACGGCGGACCGGCGGGCGGTTGCGCGCCAGTCGATGGACCGGACGTCGTCGCCCCGGACGTAGTCCCGCAGCGAATCGAATTCGGTGCCGGCCCCGCGGATCTGGACGGCCGCTTTCCCGTCCAGCTCCCGCAGCTTCCGCAGTTTGGAGGGCAGGTGCCGCCGCGAATGGAACGGCGGCAGGACACGCAGCGCGCCTGGGCAATCAATGGTGCGCTGGCGGGCTGCCAGGCGCAGGGGGCCAAAGGAGCGCAGCGTGACGTGCGGGGCCTTGAGGTCGCCACGGCGTACCGGCCGGAGCCGCACGGTGATGCGCCGGCTTTCATGCGCGGGAACATCGATGCCCTGGACCGGGTCCTGCGCTCCGGCTGACGGCTGCCAGCCGTCCCGCAGCGTGCCATGCAGTCGTCTGCTCCCGTCATTGCGGACAATGAGCCGGGCCTCCGTCGTCCCGTTCAGCGTGACGTTGCCGGGATCGGATCGCAGCACCTGGACCGGTTTCAGTGCGCCGGCGAATAACAGGTCGGTGCCGCATACGGCGGCGAGGACGGCCAGCACGGCAAATACCGTTCCCCATCCGGGCAGCAGCAGGACCGGAACCAGGCCCAGCAGCACCAACAGGACAAAGTGCCCGGAAATGGCCATCAGCGCGGAACGGGAACGGATGCCAGGATGCTGCCCAGCACGTCATCCACCCGGACCCCGTCCATCTGGGCCTCGGGCTGCAGCGCAACCCGGTGCCGGAGGCAGGGCAGGGCCAGCGCCTTGACGTCGTCGGGGGTGACGAAGCTCCTGCCGGACAGCCAGGCCCAGGACCGGGAGGTGTTGAGAAGGGCCGTGGCTCCACGCGGCGAAACGCCCAGCAGGAAGGACGGCGCCGTGCGGGTGGCCCGCACCACGTCCACGATGTAGCCGATGATTTCCTGCTCGACGGCGACGCCCGTCACGGCGTGCCGGGCCCGCTCCAGGTCTGTGGCGCCCGCGACCGCCCTAACCCCGGCCGCTGCCAGGTCACGCGGGTCAAAACCGGCTGCATGGCGGCGGATGACTTCCATCTCCGCCGAACGCTCGGGCAGGGGCATGGTGAGCTTGAGCAGGAAGCGGTCCAGCTGGGCTTCCGGAAGGGGATAGGTGCCCTCGTACTCCACTGGGTTCTGCGTGGCGGCCACCAGGAACGGGGCGGGCAGCGGGCGGGACACGCCGTCCACCGAGACCTGCCGTTCCTCCATCGCCTCCAGCAGCGAGGCCTGGGTCTTGGGCGGCGTCCGGTTGATTTCGTCCGCGAGGAGGAGGTTGGTGAAAACCGGCCCCTCCCGGAACGTGAATTCCGAGGTGTGCGAGTCGTAAACCAGGGACCCGGTGACATCGCCGGGCATTAGGTCCGGGGTGAACTGCACCCGCTTGGTGTCCAGGTCCAGTGCCGCGGACAGGGCCCGCACCAGCAGGGTCTTTGCCACGCCCGGCACACCCTCCAGCAGCACATGCCCCTGGGACAGCAGGGCGATCAGCATGCCGGTGACCGTAGCGTCCTGCCCCACCACCGCCTTCGATACTTCGTGGCGCACATCCAGCAGGGCCTGCCGGGCGGAATCGTGCTCCATCGGGTCCAGGACCCGCTGGCCGCTGCCGTGTTCACTCATCGGCTGTTGACCTCTTTCTCTAGGTTGTCCAGTTCCTGTGCCCAGGCGACCAGCCGGGACTCGCTGTTGGGATGCTGGTTGACGAGGTCCCGGATATCGGCTGCCGGCCGGCCCAGCAACCGTGCCGCCGCCTCGGTGATGGTGTCAGCAGAGGCGCCTGGTCCCAGCCGCAGCTTCGCGGCCAGCCGTACCAGGATCCCGGCGCGGAGGTTGTCCCGCGCCTGGTCCACCGCGTGTGCATCGTGGTACATCCGGGCGCGGCCCTCTGCGGTTTCCACTGCCTTCACCACCACTGGCAGCGGCTCGAACACCAGCGGGCCGAGCCTCCGGCCGCGCCAAGCGATCGCGGCCAGGGCAACCACCAGCAGCCAGGGACCCAGGAAACGGACCCACTCCGGCGCGAGCTCGTCCAGGGTCTGCCCGGACCCGGATGCCGCCAAATCCTCCAGTGACGGCAGGTACCAGACCAGGTCTGGAGACTTGCCCAGGGTCCGGAGCGCAAGGGCAGCATGTCCCAGCTCATCCAGCTGCCCATTCCCCAGGACCACCGTGCTGCCCAGCACTGTCAGCTGTCCGTCGCCGCTGACGGCCAGCAGCCCGGCGGAAGTTCCGGAAGGCCGGTAACAGGACACCCCGCCGTCGTACACGAAACCCTGGCTGCCCGAGATGTCCCCTGCCACCTGGGCGTCGGGGAACGGACAGCCAGGGGCCAGCGGGGGAGCATCGTCGGGCACCACTCCTGCCTGCGTGATACCGCTGTCCAGAGCAGTGAGTGTTTCCAGCCGCGGCGTGACCACCACAACCTCACCAGCTGCAGCCGCCAGCTCACGGAGCCGCGGTTCGTCGAGGATCCCGTGGCGGTCATACAGCAGGAGGGTGGCGGCGGAACTTCCCCCCAGCGCCGACATCGCATCCTCGAACGTTCCGGCGGTGTGCACGTCCACTCCGTGGCGCCCCAGGATCTGGGTGACGGCCCGTGCACCGTCCGGACCCGCGTTGCCGGGGGACAGCGGAACCGCGTCACCCCGGGGAGCCAGTTGGCCCCAGACAACCAGGCCCAGGGCGACGGCGACCACCGCGCATAGGGCCGTGAACGCACGGTGCTTGCGCACCCAGGGCAGAGGTGTCCACCCGGGGGCGGGCGGCGGCGCCGTCCCGGGGACACCGGCAGGAAGGGTATCCGTCATCCCAGGGCCGCCGGTGGCTGCAGTGCGGACTCTGGCTTCGATGCCTCGAGGTCGGCGTCCAAGCCGGCCAGGTCCTGGTAATCGCCTGGGCTTGCCGGCCGGTTTCCGTAGCGGACAGCGTCGAAAACGCCTGCCGCGCGCTCCAGGCGCCCTGCTTCCTTGGGGAACGGCACAGCCAGCTCACGGGCCACTTCGTCTGCCGTGCGCCCGGGCTGCGGTTCCAGGATGGTCCGGTCTTCAGCGGCGCGTACCAGTGCACGAAAGCGTTCGACGACGGCGTCGCCCCATTTCCCTGACGCCGCCGACGCCTCGGCGCGTCGCCTGTACTCAGCGGCGGAAAGGACGCTGTCCGGTTCGAAGACTTCCCTGGATCGGCGTAACGCGGCGTTCAGGCGTGGTTTGGCGAGGATCACGGCGGCCGCGATGATCAGGGCAATCACGATCCCGATCACAGGACTCGGCAGGGGCCCCGCGGAGTCCGTGGATCCGTCCAGGGACGAAAACCAGTCAAGGAAGTTCTCCCAGACGGTTTCAATCCATGACGGCGCGGCCTCGCGGTACTCCGCTTTGGCGAGTTCTTCCTCGGCCCACCGCCGGGCTTCCCCTGCGCCGGGGAGTACGGGGGGCTCAGCGGACATGCCAAGGACCGGAGGGAGGTCCGTTTTCCGGTCCCCGGACGCCGTCTGTCCCGCGGCCCGGAACGCCGTCGGGATCGGCGCCCGATTCTGCAAGGCGCAGGAGGGTGATGTCCAGGCCGTCTTTCCGCATCCGCAGATCCATGTAGAGCAGCGCCATGACGGACGTCTGGAACGCGTATCCGAGGGCACCTACCAGGGCGCCGAGGACAGCAGTGACCACGCCAAGTGCCACGGCGGTGGCTGCCGCCTCACCACCGCCGCCCAGTGGATCGGTGAATGTGGTGAGGAATCCTGCCAGCAGGCTGACCGGGATCATCACCACCTGGCTGATAATCCCCACCAAAATGCCCACCACCAGCGTGATGCCGAGGATCCGCCACCAATTGGCGCGGGTCAGGTCCCAGGACCGCCGCAGCCCCGCCAGGGCTCCCAGTTCCTCAATCACGACGGCGGCGGGAGCCACCATGAGTTTGACGGCGATCCAGATGATCAGCGCGATAAACGCCAGGACAAGCGGGATGAGCAGGAGCGCTCCGGTTCCTTCCATGCTGGACACCAGGGCTACCGCAACCGCCACGAGGAGCCCGAACGCGAGCAGGCCGGCGCCCGCCAGCAGCAGCGCCAGGCGGATCAGGGCCCCGGCGCGTGACCGGGAGAGTGCCCACATCTGGCGGAAACCCGTCCGCCGATTCAGGATTGCGCGTGCCACCGGGACCACCATCGCGCCCTGCAGGACCGCCGAAATCAGCAGTGTCAGCAGGCCGACCACAAGGAAGGCGGAAAAGAAGCCAATGCCCAGCGATGCTGCCTCGGCCGGGCTGGCGCTTCCCGCCCAGGCTTCGACGGATCCCATGGAGGTCGCGGTGAAGGCCGTGATGACGGCCGCAAGGATGGCCGACAGAGACTGGGCCAGCACGGCGGCGCCCAGCATGGCCTTCGGGTTCCGCCGAATGGCTTGGAAGGAGCCGTCCATGATCTCGCCGAACATCAGGGGGCGCAGCGGGACGATGCCAGGCTTAGGCGGTGCCACGTAGCGGGGCTGGCCATACGGGCCGCCGTTCTGCGTTCCGTTGTAAGGAGCCCCGGCGTAGGGCGAGCCGGGTGCGGGCGGCGGGCCCGCCGGCGGCTGCTGGCCGGCGGGCTGCTGCCAGCCGGGCGGTCCCCAGGGCTGTTGCCCGGGAGGCTGCTGTTGACCTGGCCACTGCGAACCTGGTTGCTGCCCGGGCCAAGGTTGCCGCCCCGGCCACGGCGAATCAGAGGGCCACTGCGGGCCTGAATCTTGTGGTGCCACCCTATTCCTTCCCCCGTACCAGGCCGTCAGCTGCCCGCAGCGCCCGGCGCGCTGCGCGGAAGGGCGCCGGGAAGGTCCGGCATGCCCCCAGCCTATAGTTCCGGCGTCGGCCGTCCTAGCGTTCCGCCATGCCGGAGGCTGCTGAACAGGACAAAGGCTGCCTGATAAGGGAATATATAACTATGAAGGCACGCATTCTGGTGGTTGATGATGATGAAGCGCTGGCCGAAATGATTGGAATTGTACTTCGCAATGACGGCTTTGAGCCGGTCTTCTGCGCCGACGGCGCCCAGGCGCTGGACGTTTTCCGGTCATCCAGGCCGGACCTCGTACTGCTGGACCTCATGCTTCCCGGCGTGGACGGCATCGAGGTGTGCCGGCAGATCCGTGCCGAATCGGACGTGCCCATCGTCATGCTGACAGCCAAGTCGGACACCTCTGACGTCGTCCGCGGCCTGGAATCAGGAGCCGACGACTACGTGCCCAAGCCGTTCAAGCCCGCCGAGCTGGTGGCGCGTGTCAGGGCACGCCTCCGCCCGGGCGACCAGAAAGCACCGGAAACCCTCCGGATTGCCGATATCACCATCGACGTCGCGGGGCACACCGTCAGCCGGGGTAACGAACGGATCTCGCTCACGCCGCTCGAATTTGACCTCCTGGTGGCACTGGCACGCAAACCGTGGCAGGTGTTCACCCGCGAGCTGCTGCTCGAGCAGGTCTGGGGCTACCGCCACGCTGCGGACACGCGCCTGGTGAACGTCCATGTACAGCGCCTGCGGTCCAAGATTGAGCGGGATCCTGAGGCTCCCGAAGTTGTAATGACGGTGCGTGGTGTCGGCTACAAAGCAGGGGCCTGACCCCGCTGCTTCCGGGGAGGGACGGAAAGCCGGCGTACCGCCGCCGGAACCCCCCTCAACCGGAGGCCCCCCAACTGTTCAGGGGGCAGGCGGGCTGCAGCCGGCCCCCGAACATTCGGACTCCCTGACCCCCGGATTCCGGGAACTGGCCTTTCGAGGGCGCATCTGGCAGCGCCGGGCCCTGATTGTCAGTCTTCGCGTTGCACGCCTCGTCGGTACAGGCTTCCGCCGCTTGCTTCCGGCACTGCGCCACCTCGGTCGCGCCCTACAGCGGCGGTGGCGCCGCTCCCTGCAGTTCCGCACTGTCCTTACTACTCTGCTCCTGGCCGTCACGTCCTTCGCAGCGGTTGGGGCGTACCTCTCCCACCAGATCGCCAACAATTTGTTCCAGGAGCGCCTGACGCAGGCGGAGTCGGAGACCCGTTACAACGTCAAGCAGGTCCAGGACACGTTCGACGGCGCCCAGGTCACCGACCAGTCCAGCGTCATAACCCTGGTCTACGACACCCTGAACGCCGTGGAAGGCAGGGGCTCCGTCATCCAGCGCCGCTACGTGTTCGAAGCGATGCCTGAGCAGACCAAGCCCAGGAACCGGTGGGTTGAGTCCCGCGCTTCGGACCAGTTGACGGTGAGTGTTATCCCCCCTGAACTGCGGAAGGCGGTCCAGGAATCCGGGAAGGACCAGTATTGGGCATCCACTGTCATTCCCGTGGGCACCGAGGACAGGCCGGGTATCGCCGTTGGCAACAAGGTGACGTTCAACGGGACCGTTTACGAGCTGTACCTGATCTACGACCTGAATACCGCCCAGCAGACCCTGGATGAAATCCAGCGCGTGCTCTGGGCGGGCGGCGCAGTGCTGGTGCTGTTGATCGGCGCAGTGGCCTGGTACGTGACCCGCAACGTGGTCAGCCCGGTCAGCCACGCCGCCATGGTTTCTGAGAAACTTGCCGCCGGGCAGTTGCAGGAACGCATGGTGGTCCGCGGCGAGGACGAGGTGGCGCGCCTTGGTGCGTCCTTTAACCACATGGCTGCCAGCCTCCAGGAACAGATCACCCAGCTGGCCACCCTGTCCCAGATGCAGCAGCGTTTCGTGTCCGACGTCTCGCACGAGCTCCGGACTCCGCTGACCACCGTGCGCATGGCAGCTGAGGTCCTGTATGACGCCCGCGATGATTTCGACCCCATCAACAAGCGGTCGGCGGAACTGCTCTACAACCAGGTGGAACGCTTCCAGTCACTGCTGTCCGACCTGCTGGAGATTTCCCGCTTCGACGCCGGGGTGGCCG
The DNA here is from genome assembly GCF_059089885.1 of Arthrobacter sp. Y3221159. NCBI lineage: Bacteria > Bacillati > Actinomycetota > Actinomycetes > Micrococcales > Micrococcaceae > Arthrobacter > Arthrobacter sp. Y3221159. The sequence continues at coordinate 40,164 of NZ_JBNHFC010000020.1, read as the reverse complement.
TCCTGGATGCTGAGCCGGAGGACATCCTGCAGGTTGTTGCGCACGTCATCGAAGGCGCGGCGCCGGTGGCGGCTGAATACGGTTCAGAGATCGTCCTCAGTGCCCCCGCCGAGCCCATCGTCGTGGACATGGACGCCCGGCGCATCGACAGGATCCTGCGGAACCTGATCCTCAATGCAGTTGAACACGGTGAGGGGAAACCCGTCACCGTCACCGTGGCAGCCAACCAGGCCGCCGTCGGAATTGCTGTCCGTGACCGCGGCATAGGCATGGAGCCTTCGGAGGCCGCCCGGGTCTTTGACCGGTTCTGGCGTGCGGACCCTGCCCGGGCCCGCACCACGGGCGGCAGCGGACTGGGCCTGTCCATCGCCATGGAGGACACCAAACTGCACAACGGCTGGCTGCAAGCCTGGGGCAGGAAAGGTTCCGGCGCCAACTTCCGGCTCACCCTGCCGCTCCACCAGGGGGAAGACATCGATACGTCGCCTGTCCAGCTCGAACCCGACGACGTCATGGCTCCCGGTGAACCGCGCAACATTCCCAGGGAAATGGACAATCGCAACATGCTGGTCCTTGAAACCGGCGCTGCGCGCCTGGCCCCGGTGCCGACGTCGAAAGAAACTCCATGATGCCCTGTCGCCTGCTCCTGGTGAAGGTGGCCGCCTTCCTGCTCGCCCTTGCGTTCGTGCTGGCCGGCTGCGCGCGCATCCCCACCTCCGGACCAGTGGGAAAGAGCAGCGAAGGCAGCGCGGGCAACCTCAGCGCACCCGTGTTCCTTCCGGCAGCACCGCAGCCGGGCGCCTCGCCCGAGACCATCATCGACTACTTCTACCGGGCCGGAAGCGGGTATGAGGACGACTACGCCGTCGCCCGCCAATATCTGACCCAGGCTTCCTCCGTGTCCTGGAAGCCGGACCAGCGTGCCCTCGTCTACAGGGACGCCCGGGTGGTGGCAACAGACACCGAAAACGTCTACAACTACGAGCTCGACGTCGCCTACACGATCGATGCGGACGGGATCGCCACGCAATCGCCGGAAGGAACAGTGGAGAAGATCCCCGTGACCGTCACCCAGGTGGACGGTGAGTGGCGCATCTCCGCAATTCCAGACGGTACAGCCATCGCCGAAGAGACCTTCAAGGTGATCTACGGCGCCTATCCCATCTACTTCTACGATCCCACCTTCACCTTTGCGGTCCCGGACGTGCGGTGGTTCATCAGGAATAAGACCGTGAAGGCGATGACCAGCGCCCTGCTTGCCGGGCCTGCACCGTACCTGCGGGGCGTGGTGGCCAGCGCTTTCCCCTCCGGCATCAAGCTGGCCCGTGAATCCGTCCCGGTGGTGTCCGGGGCAGCGCAGGTTGACCTGACGGCGAAGGAACTGATGGAGACCTCCCCGGAGGACCGCCTGCGCATGCAGATGCAGCTGACATTGACGTTCCGCAGCCAGCCCGATGTGGTCAATGTGGAGCTGCGGGCGAACCAGGACCTGGTGCGGGTGGAGGACGACGGATCCGTGCTGCCGCCGGTGCAGGACAAGAGCGTGCCGTCGCGCCAGATCGCCATCAGCGGCAACGAACTGGTGAGGTACGAGAACAACAGGGTTTCCCCGCTGCCGGACATGCAGCCGGTCTCGGCACTGAATCCCCGGTTCCCGGCGGAATCCCCGGTATCGCAGACGGCAGCGTTCCTCAACGACGGCAGGACCACCCTCTACGGCATCAACCCTGGACAGCCCGCACGGTCCCTTACCACCCGGAGCACGCTGAGCCGCCCCTCCTTTGACCTCAACGACTGGGTGTGGACTGCAGGGCCGGGAGCGAACGGCGCCACGGAAGTAGTTGCCTACCGCCCGGGCGGGGTGGCCGAGGGGGCGTCCGTCCCTTCGGTCACCCTTGCCCCCGCATGGCTCGCCGGCCGGACCGTCAAGGAACTCCGGATCTCGCGGGAGGGGGTACGGGCCCTGGTCATATCGGAACAGAACGGCAGGACGCGGGTACAGGTGGCCGGCATCATCCGTGGCGGTGACGGAACCCCTCGTGAATTGACGGCACCTGTCACCTTGGCCACCGAGAGCAACCCTGACCAGGGGGCGTGGGTCAGTGACACAACGGTGGCGGTGATGAAGGGGGCGGCGGCGTCCAACGTCACGCCGGAACTGCTGTCCCTCACGTCCGGCCAGCCGCAGCAACTGGCGCCGTGGCCCGGGCTTGTGGCCCTCAGCGCGGGAAATGGCGCCGAAGAGGTCTACGGGCAGTCAGCCGAGGGCATCTTCCAGCGGCTGGGCAACGGCTGGTCACCGCAGATCAAGGGACCTATCGATCCGTCCTTCCCCGGTTAACCACAGGAGCTGCGGCCGAACTGCCGCATGCTCCCCCACACTGTCCACATGGCATGACGGAGGACTGTCCTTCAACGCCCGCGGCCTGGAACGTGGAGCCATGACCAGTCCAGTTTTCCTGCCTCCCCCCGGCCGCTGCCCCCGGACCGATCCCGATCTCTTTCCCCTGCCACCCCGATCCGCCCGGCACCGGTCGGAGCACAGCAGCCGGTTGCTGCGCCTGGCGGAGCAGCTGTCCGGCGCGGCCGCTGAGCTGCTGGCATTGGCCGTTCCGGTGGATTGCGTGTGCTGCGGCGCTGAAGACCACGTGCTCTGCGCCGCCTGCGACCGGCAAATCAGGCGCCTGACCAGGGATCCGTTCCGTGCGGAGACCGGAGCGCCGGCGCTGATGGACATTGGCGGGAGGGTGCTGCTGCCGGTCGTAGCCTCCGGCGTGTACCGGGAGGAACTTGCGCAGGCGCTCCTGTCGTTCAAACGGCATGGCCAGCATCAGCTCAGGAGCAGCCTTGGCAGAGCCCTTGCCCGCGGTGTCCTGGCCGCGGCGGGGGAGGGGCAGGCAGCCTGTCTTGTCCCCGTTCCCACCAGTTCCACGGCCTTCATGAGCAGGGGTTTCAGCCCCGTCCACCTGCTCTTGGCACAGGTGGCGCGGCTGATGCCGGGAGTCACGGTGGCGGACGTCCTCGGCAAGGCCGGCAAGGCGGGCGTCCAGGGGGCCGGAGGGCAGAAGGGGCTCGGCCGGGGAGCCCGGGCCAAGCGTGTTCGCGGCTCAATGAAGGTCCGGCGCCGGGATGGGGTACGGATTGCCGGACGACGCTGCATCATCGTCGACGACGTCCTTACCACCGGCGCCACCCTTGCCGAATCGGCCCGGGCTTTGCACCAGGCGGGGGCCTTAGTCACCGGTGCGGTGGTCCTGGCCGCGACACGCCCGCCCGACGCTGCTGGCGCCGGCACGGATGCCTCCGGGGCCGCGGAAGCAACCATGACTTAGAAAAAAATAAACCGGGAAAGGATGAATAACGGATGGCTATGAACTAACGTCGGTGGTGGGTACCAAGAACAGAATGTACCTGTCGATGGCGGCTCGGAGAGGGGCTTGACTGTCAAACAGCTCGGCCCAGCGAAGTGCCGCCGTCGTGTCACCGAAGTCATTTGGAGGGCACCATGGAGTTTATGATCAGCGGACGAAATCTGACAGTTTCAGACCGGTTCCGCGAATACGCCGGGGAGAAGATCTCAAAGATCGAGTCGCTTGGAGACAAAGTCCAGCGCGTCGATGCCAAAGTCTCCAAGGAGACGAATGCCCGGCAGACCGGCGACCAGCTGACCGTTGAGGTGACAGTATTGGGCCGCGGGCCTGTGATCCGTGCCGAAGCCAGTGCCGCCGACAAGTTCGCAGCGTTCGATCTTGCATACAACAAACTGCTTGAGCGTCTCCGCCGCGCCAAGGACCGCAAGAAGGTCCACCACGGGCGGCACACTCCGAAGGCCGTCCGGGAAGCGACCGCCACACTCGAGCCTGCCAGTACCCACGAACCGCTTTATGTCGAGGCAAGCCACCGGAACGAAGCCACGGCAACGCCTGTTGACAAGTCCCCTTATGACGTGGACAACGACATCCCGGCCGGGGATTCCCCCGTGCTGATCCGCCGCAAGGTCTTTCCGGCCGCATCCCTTTCGCTGGATGACGCCGTGGACAATATGGAGCTTGTGGGCCACGATTTCTACCTCTTCGTGGACAAAGCAACCAACACGCCGTCGGTGGTCTACCGGCGCCGCGGCTGGACCTACGGGGTCATCACGCTTGACCACGAATGCGAGCCCGGGGACACGGTAATCGAGGAAAAGATCCTTGCCTACCGCTCGGATGAATCTGCAGCCAACGCTTAAGGTGGCCATAGCCGCCAGAGAGGACTGACGTGCCACCGCTGAGCCTGGACCAGGCACGGCGGATCGCCTTGGCAGCGCAGGGACTTCACAAAGGACGGCCCGCCGGCCCCGTAACTTCACGGACGGTGGGCCGGACCTTTGCCCAAATACAGCTGGTACAGATCGACTCCGTCAATGTCCTTTCACGCAGCCATTTCCTCCCCTTTTTCTCAAGGCTTGGCAATTACGACCGCACCATCCTGCAGCGGATGTCCGGCACCCACCCACGCCGCATGGTGGAGTACTGGGCCCACGAGGCAAGCTATATCCGGCCCGAGCACTACCAGGACCTCCGGCTCTGGCAACGGCGCGCCTGGGTGGGTGCAGGGCGGATGGATCCCGGCCAGCGCGCCGCCATCACGGCCAAAATACTCGAAACCCTTGCCAGCAGCCGCCCCCTGACGGCTTCGGAACTGACCGCCAGGATTGGCCACGTCGAGGAAAAACAGGAAGCGAACTGGGGCTGGAACTGGAACGCGGTCAAGCGGGTGCTGGAGCATTTGTTTGAGGAGGGGCTGGTCTCCGCGGCCTCCCGGACAGAACAGTTCGAGCGCAAGTACACGCTGGCTGAACGAGTGCTGCCACACGCCGACCGGAACGGCGACGCGGATCCGGCGGCGGCACTGCACCGGCTGACGGAGGCCGCAGCCCAGGCCCACGGCATCGGAAGCATCCGCTGCTTTGCCGACTACTTCCGCACGCCCGTCAAGGCAACCGCCCAGTCCGTTGATCATCTGGTGCGGCTGGGCAGGCTTGAACCCGTAACGGTAACCGGCTGGAAACGTGACATCTACCGGCACGTGGACGCCGTGCTGCCACGCCGGGCCGTGGGGCGCGCCCTGCTCAGCCCGTTCGACTCGCTGGTCTTTGAGCGCCGCCGGCTCGAGGAACTGTTCGGGTTCCACTACAGGATCGAAATCTATACTCCCGAACATAAAAGGCGCTTTGGCTACTACGTCCTTCCGTTTCTCCTCCGCGACAGGATCGTCGCCCGCGTGGACCTGAAAGCCGACCGCGCCGGCGGGAAGCTGCTTGTGAGATCCGCCTTTGCCGAGCCGGAAGCACCGGCGGACACCGGCGTCGAACTCGCCGCGGAACTGGCCCTCATGGCTCAGTGGCTGGGGCTGAGTGAGGTGGAGGTGCAGCCTACGGGCGACCTGGCGCCGGGCCTCGCCAAAGCCGTGGCACTCGGATAGGTGAGTATCAGCTCTGAGGGAAACCGGCGTCTGCCGGTGGTCTCTCCCGTAGACTAAAAACGCCAGAATTCGGCGGCATGAGACTGGGAGCATTTTCACGTGGCATCACTTATCGAAAAACTACTCCGCACGGGTGACAAAAAAACCCTGCGGCAACTGCGGAACTATGCCGACTCCATCAATGCACTCGAAGACTCGTTCAAGACCTTCACCGACGCTGAACTTCGCGAGGAAACGGACCGTCTCCGCGAACGGCACCAGGACGGCGGGAAACTGGACGACCTGCTTCCGGAGGCCTTCGCCGCGGTAAGGGAAGCCGCGTCCCGGACCCTGGGCATGCGGCACTTCGACGTCCAGCTGATGGGTGGCGCCGCCCTGCACCTTGGCAACATCGCCGAAATGAAGACCGGTGAAGGAAAGACCCTGGTGGCAACCGCTCCTGCCTACCTGAATGCCCTCACCGGCAAGGGTGTGCACGTGGTGACTGTGAACGACTACCTGGCCGAATACCAGTCCGACCTGATGGGCCGCGTCTACCGGTTCCTGGGCCTGACCAGCGGGTGCATCCTGTCCAACCAGGATCCTGCCCTGCGGCGCCAGCAGTATGCAGCCGACATCACGTACGGCACCAACAACGAGTTTGGGTTCGACTACCTGCGCGACAACATGGCCTGGGACCGGAACGAACTGGTCCAGCGCGGGCACCACTTCGCCATCGTGGACGAGGTGGACTCCATCCTGATTGACGAGGCACGTACGCCACTGATCATCTCGGGCCCCGCCCAGGGCGACACCAACCGGTGGTACGGCGAGTTTGCAAAGGTTGTTCTCCGGCTGCAGCCAGAGAAGGACTACGAGGTCGATGAGAAAAAGCGGACCGTCGGTGTGCTGGAGAGCGGCATCGAGAAAGTCGAGGACTACCTCGGCATCTCCAACCTGTACGAATCGGCGAACACTCCGCTGATCGGGTTCCTCAACAACGCCATCAAGGCGAAGGAACTGTTCAAGCGGGACAAGGACTACGTCATCCTCGACGGCGAGGTCCTGATTGTTGATGAGCACACGGGCCGCATCCTGGCCGGGCGCCGCTACAACGAGGGCATGCACCAGGCGATCGAGGCCAAGGAAGGCGTCGAGATCAAGGCCGAAAACCAGACGCTGGCCACGGTGACCCTGCAGAACTATTTCCGCATGTACGGCAAGCTTTCCGGCATGACCGGTACCGCGGAAACCGAGGCTGCCGAGTTCATGAGCACCTACAAGCTCGGCGTTGTGCCCATTCCCACCAACCGGGATATGCAGCGCATCGATCAGCCGGACCTGGTCTTCAAGAACGAGACCGTCAAGTTCGACGCCGTGGTGCGTGACATCGCCGAACGCCACGAAAAGGGCCAGCCCGTCCTGGTGGGCACCACCAGCGTTGAAAAGAGCGAATACCTGTCCCGGCTCCTTGCCAAAGAAGGCATCCGGCACGAGGTCCTGAACGCGAAGAACCATGCCCGTGAGGCTGCCATCGTCGCCCAGGCCGGCCGCAAGGGAGCCGTCACCGTGGCTACCAACATGGCCGGCCGTGGTACGGACATCATGCTGGGCGGCAATGCAGAGTTCACCGCGGTTGCCGAACTTGCAAAGCGCGGATTGGACCCGGAGGAAAATTCGGAGGAGTACGAATCCGCCTGGCCGGCAGCCCTGGAAGCAGCCAAGCAGTCGGTGAAGGACGAACATGAGGAAGTGCTGAACCTCGGCGGTCTCTACGTCCTGGGCACGGAGCGGCACGAATCCCGCCGGATCGACAACCAGCTCCGCGGCCGGTCCGGCCGCCAGGGGGACCCGGGCGAGTCCCGCTTCTACCTCTCCCTGACCGATGACCTGATGCGGCTTTTCAACTCTGGTGCTGCTGAACGCCTCATGAACAGCTCGGTACCGGACGACGTCGCGCTGGAATCCAAGCTTGTCTCGCGGGCCATTGCCTCTGCGCAGGGACAGGTGGAAGGCCGCAACGCCGAGCAGCGCAAAAACGTGCTGAAGTACGACGACGTCCTGAACCGCCAGCGCGAGGCCATCTACAGCGACCGCCGCCGAATTCTGGAAGGCGACGACCTGCACGAGAAGGTGCAGTTTTTCGTTGAGGACACCATCACGGCTCTGATCGACGACGCTACGGCGGAAGGGAACGGCGACGACTGGGACTTCCAGCAGCTCTGGACCAACCTGAAGACGCTCTACCCAGTGACCGTCACGGCCGAGGACATCATTGATGAGGCAGGCGGCAAGTCGCGCCTGACGGTTGAATTCCTGAAGGAAGAGCTGCTGTCCGACGCCCGCCTGGTCTACCAGGCACGGGAGGAAGCCATCGGCTCCGAGAGCATGCGGGAGCTGGAACGCCGTGTGGTCCTGTCCGTCATCGGGCGGAAGTGGCAGGAACACCTCTACGAGATGGATTACCTCAAGGAAGGCATTGGCCTGCGCGCCATGGCCCAGCGCGACCCGCTCGTCGAGTACCAGCGTGAAGGGTTTGTCCTTTTCCAGAGCATGATGGAGGCTATCCGCGAAGAAAGTGTTGGGTTCCTGTTCAACCTGGAAGTGGAAGTCACGCCTGCACAGGACGTCGTGGTTCCGGATGCCGCCGGCGGCCACACTGAACATGTTGAGCCACAGGTGAAGGCGGCTGGCCTGGAAGCGCCTGAAAAGCCTGCTCAGCTGCAATACACGGCACCGAGCGAAACCGGCGGAACCCAGACCCGGGTGGAGACGCGATCGTCCGGACGTTCCGGAAATCCCGCCAAGGCAGCGGCGCAGGATGCGGCCCGGCGGTCGACGGGCAAGAAGAAGCGCCGCTGACCCAGCGCTTGTTGATCGGGTGCCCGGACGGTAGGCACCTAAGGAGGCAGGTCCGCAAGTTCCGGACCTGCCTCCTTTCTGCATATCAGCCGATGACAAGTTCGGTCACCCTCCACACCTGCTTGCTGCGCTCCAGTCGGACGGCGACGGCGCGGGCACGGACATCGTCCACCACCACCGCGCTTGCTTCAAAAACACCTTCGGCGACTTCGCAGACGCGGACCGAGCGGACGATGGAATTTCGGTGAAGCCGGGCCAGCGCCGGGTTTCCGGTGCGGTTTATCTCCCGCCTGATGAGGGAAGCGCGGTGCTGAAGATTCCCCAGGCAACGCGGATCCAGCCGGCGGGCCAGTTGGTGGATAGGCCGTATCCCGGCCAGTACTTCCATCGCGGCCTGGACGGTACCGCGGGTGATGGCCCGCACCTCTGCTGTTTCGTCCACTGCCCGAAGCCCTGGTGCATTTGGCGGCCGGGGAGTTCTGGTGCGGCGCTGGTCCAGCGGAACTCCCGCTGTCCCCGGCGCCCGTCCTGTTCCAGGATTGCTGGCTGTTGGTCCCTGGGCGGCACGGATTGGCGTGACTGCAGACATGGATTCCCCTTTGTAGTGGTTTCGTTTGATGAATTCGTGCCGTCGGTGCCCGGCGGGTCAAGTTCCTGCCGGGTGGCGGCTGGTTAGGCAGGTGCCGGCGGAAGCAAAACCTGACCCGGGAGGAGGACATCCGGGTTCTGGCCAATTAGCTCCCTGTTGGCCTCGTACCAGCGCGGCCACTCGAGGGCTACGTCCACGTCCGACGCCCCGTGGCCCAGATGGTTCGCCACAATGCCCCACAGGCTGTCGCCGGCAAGGACGGTCACGGCCCCGGCAGGCCAGCCCGTTGCCGGTGAGGAGAAATCACCCCGGACGGGGGACGCGGCCAGCGGCCCGGGTTCGACGACAGGTTCCCGCGGCTGCCACCCGGGCTCAAATGTTGATGGGGGAGTGTCGCTGGAGGGGGCCTCAGAAGCCGGTGAAGCCGGGGTTCCTGCGGCTTGTTCCCGGGCCAAAGCGTTGTCCCCGGTGTCAGTCGAGGTTCGCTCCTGTCCCTGGCTGGTGGGTGCCCATTCCGGTCCCGGTGCTGCCGCATTGGCTGCAGCCCCGGACAAGAGTTGGAACGACACTGTGGCAATGACCAGCCGCCGCATGAACGCCGGTGCCATGCTGCCTGCCGCTGCGGCGGCACGCATCCTGCCACGTTTCTCAAGATTCAAACTGGCTGCCGCACTGGCGAGAGAAAGCAGCCACCAAAGGAGCAGGATGGCACCGGAGGCTGTTGCGGCCGCCCCCAGAATCTGGTCCACGGTGAATTCGTGGTTCCGGGCAATGGATTCCTGCCATTGGTCGAGGAGCCCCGCGCCGATGACTGAAAGCAGCACGCCCAGGAGCAGCAGGCCGGCGGCTATCGTTGCGTCGGCGCCGAGGGTGGAGTCCGGTCGTGCCATCTTTACCCCTTTGATGCACTTTGATGCAGTTTGATGTGACTGGTTCAGTTTGCTCCCGGATCTTGGTGTTTGTCCAGACGCTGGAGTCCGGAAGTTTTTTGTTGACCCGCGGGGGATGCGGCCCTACTCTGGCCGGATGCGCTGGGATGCACTCTTCAATGACATGGAAAGCCAGTTGGCGGACTCAGACAGGCTCTCGCTCGACGCCGAAGTCAACGAACGCGCCAGGGTCGAGGAGGTGGACTTGGGGCTGGCCGACCGGTTGCGCGCGGCGCTCGGTTGCCTCGTAGGTGTGCATCTGTCCGGCGGGGAAACGCTGCACGGCACACTGAGCCATGCGGGTGCGGACGCCCTGGTCCTGCATGACGATCCTCACCAGATCCTGGTTCCCTACGCCGCGGTGGTCCGGTACACGGGCCTGGGCAGGTTCTCGCGTTCCGAGCCGTCTCAGGTGCGCCGGGCGTTGGGTCTCGCGCACTCTCTGCGTGCCCTCGCCAGGGACCGGGCGGTTCTTACCGTTACCTTGGGATCCGGCGCCGGCACCGTCCGCCTCGAAGGGGTCATCGACAGGGTGGGCAGGGATTACCTCGACCTCGCGGCAGTGGTTCCGGGGGAGCCGCGGCGAAGCCCTCACGTCACGGGGGTTTCGACCGTTCCGTTCGCGGCATTGGCAGCTATCAGGTCGCCCCTTGTGCGGGACATGTGACCGCACGGCCGGAAGGTCTCCGGGGCGCGTGCCTGGTCAGACGGACCGGGACTTGGACTCCTGGATCATGCGGCTGGCCTCGGCGTAGCGCTCCTCGATGTACTGCTCGAGCATTTTCTCTTCCACGCGCCACTGGCCGCGCCCGCCCACCTGGATAGCCTTCAGTTCTCCGCTTCGCACCAGTGCGTACGCGGCAGGCGAATTGATCTGGAGCTGCTCGGCGACATCCGCGAGCGTCAGGAACCTGGGCATGCCTCCATTTTGCCATTGCCTGAAGGATTTTGCGTTCGTTATCCACAGATTGGCATTGTTTACACCAATCACTTTCGTTTGGCAGCCCAGGCCGCAACAATGAGGTGTCCGGCCGCAACGGGGGTGCCGGCGCTATCAGGGGGAGACACGGCATGGTTCCAGAATCGACAGCCACGGCTGGGCGCCTGAGGCGCCCCTCCTGGAAGGATCCCCGGCTGCTGGTGGGCATACTGCTGGTCCTGGTGTCCGTGGCAGGGGTTGTCTTCCTGATCAACGGTGCGGATCGGACCACGGAGGTCTACGCGGCCCGTGACGGCATCGCAGTGGGAGAGGAGCTGACCCCTGAAAACGTTGTCCGGGCCAAGGTTCGGCTAGGCGAAACCGAGCAGCACTACATCCCCGTTGAATCCGGTTTGCCGGAAGGGGTGGTGGCCGTGCAGCGGATCGGCAAGGACCAGCTTGTACCCCGGGCAAGCCTTGGTGAAGTTGATGACCTTGACCGCAAACCGGTGGCTATCAGCATCGAGGAGACCCTTCCGTCGCAGGCGGTAGCTGGTGCCAGGGTAGACGTTTGGGTAGCCCAGCCGGATGCGAAGAACGGCTTCAGCGAGCCAAAGCTCCTTCTTCCCGGAGCTGAGATAGCTGAGGTGGCAGAAGGTTCCTCTGCGCTCGGCTCCACCAAGACAACGGTGCTCATGGTCCTCGTGGAGGACGGCCAGATGCCGGCTCTGCTCGGCGCGCAGGCCAACGAAGCCAAGATTTCGGTTGTCTGGAATCCGGGTGGCGGAACGCGATGAGTATTCCGGTGGTCACCGTCGGCCAGAGCCGGGAGGATCTGGTGGGCGGACTTGAACGGCTGCACGGCCCTGTCACTGTCGTCAGGAGATGCGCCGAACTCCCGGAACTGCTGGCCGCATGCCAAAGCGGGCTGGCGCGGGCTGCTGTGGTTGCGGATGGCAGTGAGGGATTGACGGCTTCGCTCGTGGACAGGCTTGAAGCCGTGGGAGTCGCCATCATCGCGCTGACGGATAATGCCGAAGAAGCCGCCAGGCTGCGGAAAATCGGCGTCTCCTGTGCTTTGTCCGGGGTGGAATCAGCTGAGTTGTCCCGACGGATCGCGGAAGCAGTAGAACAATTAACGACTGCAGGCCGGCTATCCTCCGGCCGTACCTCCTCCCTTGCGGACACCGGCGCAGCCCTCCAGGCGGAGCCGGCTGACACACCCGCAACTTCTCCCGAGGGTCCCGGGGCAGGACGGATTATTGCCGTGTGGGGTCCGGCAGGGTCTCCGGGACGCACCACCCTCGCGGCTAACATCGCCGGCGAGCTGGCCGCGGACGGGCAACAGGTGCTCCTCATTGATGCCGACAGTTACGGAGCAAGTATCGCCGCCGTGCTGGGTTTGCTGGATGAATCAGCCGGCTTGGCGCAGGCCTGCAGGCTGGCCGACCAGGGGAGGCTGGACGATTCCGCCCTGGAACGGATTGCCACCCCGGTTGCCACTGCTTCCGGCACCTTCAGGGTGTTGACCGGCATTACCCGGGCAGACCGGTGGACCGAGCTTCGGGCGCCCGCCCTTGCGCTGGTCCTGGAGCGGGCACGCCGGAACGCTGACGCCATCATTGTCGATACAGGGTTTTGCCTCGAAGCAGATGAGGAACTCAGCTTCGACACCATGGCCCCCCGCCGCAATGCCGCCACGCTGCGTCCGCTCGAGCTGGCCGACACAATTTATGCGGTCGGCGCCGCGGATCCGGTGGGAGTGCCGCGCCTGGTGCGTGGGCTTGCAGAACTTGAGGCCGCAGTGCCGCAGGCCTCTCCGGTTGTGGTGATGAACAAGGTACGTGCATCGTCTGTGGGCAGGAATCCTGAACGGCAGTTGCGTGACGCCTGGGAGAGGTTTGGCCCGGCGTCTGCCCTCAGGGAGTTCCTTCCCTATGACCCCGCAGCTGCGGACGCAGCCCTCCTGTCAGGTTCACTGCTGCTTGAGGCGGCACCCGAGTCGACGCTTCGCCGTGCAGTGCGTAGGCTCGTTTGTGCACCTGACCAGCAAAAGTCCAGATCCTCTGTTTTTTCTTCCACAGCACGGCGCCGGGCAAAGGACTAGGCTCGCCATAAGAGCTGCAATGGAGCGGCAAAAACTTGTGATGGAGGCGTGTGTCGATGTCGTCGGGATCCAGCGTGGAGGATCAGCCCCTTTCTATTGAAGGCGCTGAGGGCTTCATTGGGGACTACTACCAGCATCTGGCCGAGGAGGACGCGCGGAGCTATCCCCGCGAGATACTCGTGGCCCGGGCAGAGAACCACCGTGAGGTTGCGGCTGTACGGCGGCCCGGCCAGGCGAAAACCGCCATCATCGACGAGGAAGACAGCAGTGTCGTCTTCGTGGTCACGGACGACATGCCGTTCCTGGTTGATTCGGTCAACGCGGAACTCGTCCGCCAGCACGCCGCAATCAAGCTGGTGGTCCACCCCCTGATCGTCGCCACCCGCAACAGGGAAAACGGAAACCTGGTCAAAGTGAACAGGGTCCCGTCCCACATCGGAATCTCCAGCGGTGACACGGCGGCGATGCCCAGCCTGTCCCACCTCATTGCGCAGGGCGAAGACGCCTCGCACATGGAGTCCTGGATCGCCGTCGAAATTAACCGCGTGTCCGAGGAAGCCAAGACTTCATTGCTTGAGGGCCTCAACCGCGTCCTTAAAGATGTCCGTGCTGCCGTGGAGGACTGGCCGAAAATGCGCCAGAAGGCCCGCCAGATCTCCGAGAGCTTGGACCAGGTGGCAAACCCGGCTCAGATTGCCGAGCTGCGGCAGGCGAAGGACCTCCTCCGCTGGCTGGACGACGGCAACTTCACCTTCCTGGGCTACCGGGAGTACGACCTCATCAATGTGGACGGCGAGGATGTCCTTGAGCTGCGCGAGGACAGCGGGCTGGGGCTCCTGCGGGCGGCCGCCGACTCACCGCATATCCAGCACCTCACCGACACGGGGCGGAAGAAGGCGCGGGAAAAGCGGGCACTTGTCATCACCAAGGCCAACTCCCGCTCCACCGTCCACCGCTCCGCCTACCTGGACTACATCGGGGTCAAGAGCTTCGACGCCGCCGGCAACGTCAACGGCGAGCGCCGATTTATCGGACTCTTTGCCACCAGCGCCTACACCGGCTCCGTCCGGAACATCCCGATTGTCCGCGAGAAAGTGGACGCCGTCCTGCGCAGCGCCGGCTTCCCGCCTGACTCCCACTCCGGCAAGGACCTGCTGGGAATCCTGGAAACCTACCCCCGAGACGAACTCTTCCAGATTGAAGTCCCTGACCTGGCCGCAACTGCCCTGGGCATCCAAAAACTGCAGGAGCGCCGCAGGACCCGGCTGTTCCTGAGGCCGGACATCTACGGACGGTTCATGTCCGCCGTCGTCTACCTTCCCCGCGACCGGTACACCACCAATGTCCGGCTCCGCATCGAACAGGAACTGCGCGAAACGTTCCAGGCCGTGTCCATTGACTACGAGGCACGCATGACCGAGTCGGCACTCGCACGCCTGTTCTTCCGCATCCGCCTGCCCAAGAACGCGGACGTCAGCCACGTGAACACGGCCGAACTCGAGAAACGGCTGGTCCGCGCGGCCCGCTCCTGGAGCGAAGGCATCGCCGAGGTCCTGCGTGAGGGGCGGGATGCCGAGGAAGCGAAGGAGCTCGCCGCTATCTGGGCTGAAGCCTTCCCCGCAAGCTACCGGGTGGATTACGAGGTGGAGGATGCCCTGGAGGACATCGCCCGCTTCGAGAAATACGGTGCGGCCGCCGAACGTGCGGTGGGAGCCCGCCAGGAACGGCCCGGTGTCCACGTCTACCTTCCCGAAGGGGCAGGGGCGACGCTCGAAGAGGACGCCCGTGTGAAGCTCTACATGCTTGAGCCCAAGAGCCTGAGTCAGATCCTGCCCTACTTCCACAACCTGGGGCTTGAAGTCCTCGACGAGCGCCCGTTCGAGATTGAAACCGCGGACCGCCGTGACTTCTTCCTGTACGACCTGGGGCTGAAGTACCCGGCGGGTGTGGATCCCGTGTCCACCGGCGAACTGCTGGCCGACTCGTTCAGTGCCGCAGTGACAGGGGCCGCCGAATCGGATGCGTTTGACCGGCTTGTCCTCCGTGAGGGCATGCACTGGCGGCAGGTCACCGTGCTCCGCGCATACGCCCGGTACATGCGGCAAATGGGAAACAGCAACTCCTTCGGCTTCATGGCGGACACCCTGCTGGCCAACCCGGACGTCGCCAGGGGCCTGAGCGCGCTGTTTGCTGCGCGCTTCGACCCGGATCTCAACGACGCCGAGCGGGCGGACGCCCAGGAGACCGTGCGGCAGGAGCTCGCTGCCTCGATTGAGAAGGTGGCCACGCTCGACGCCGACAGGGTCCTGCGCACGTTCGCCAACCTGATCGAGGCCACACTGCGGACCAATTACTACCAGGACAAGCGGCACCTGAGCTTCAAGCTTGATCCCTCCCGGATCGACGGGCTGCCGTTCCCGCGGCCCATGTTCGAAATCTGGGTTTACGCACCCCGGGTGGAGGGTGTCCACCTCCGCTTCGGCAAGGTTGCCCGCGGCGGGCTGCGCTGGTCGGACCGCCGGGAGGACTTCCGCACCGAGGTCCTGGGCCTGGTGAAGGCGCAAACCGTCAAGAACGCCGTCATCGTGCCCACCGGTGCGAAGGGCGGATTCTTCGCCAAGCAGCTTCCGGACCCCGCTGTTGACCGGGCCGCCTGGATGGCTGAGGGGGTCGAGAGCTACAAGACGTTCATCAGCGGCCTGCTCGACCTCACCGACAACCTCGTAACGGAAGGCGACGGCGAAAGGCTCGTGCCGCCGTCGAACGTTGTCCGGCACGACGACGACGATTCCTACCTCGTGGTGGCTGCAGACAAGGGAACGGCCACGTTCTCCGACATCGCAAACGGACTGGCCGCGGAATACGGGTTCTGGCTGGGCGACGCCTTCGCCTCCGGGGGATCCGTGGGATACGACCACAAGGCCATGGGCATCACTGCCCGCGGTGCCTGGGAATCCGTGAAGCGCCACTTCAGCGAACTCGACCTGGACACCCAAACCCAGCCATTCACGGTGGTAGGCGTCGGCGACATGTCAGGTGACGTCTTTGGCAACGGGATGCTGCTCTCACGGCACATCCGCCTGGTGGCCGCCTTCGACCACCGCCACATCTTCCTGGACCCCAACCCGGACGAGGAGGCCTCGTTCGTGGAACGTCAGCGGCTGTTCGAACTGCCGAGGTCGTCCTGGGACGACTACGACAAATCGCTCATCAGCGAGGGCGGGGGTGTCTTCCCGCGGCAGACCAAATCGATTCCGGTATCGCCGCCGGTCCGCGCAGCGCTGGGGCTTCCCGCCGAGACGACCGAACTCAGCCCGCCGGAACTCCTGCGGGCGATCCTCCTGGCCCCCGCCGACCTGCTGTACAACGGTGGCATCGGGACCTACGTCAAGGCCAGCACGGAGTCCAACGCGTCGGTGGGGGACAAGGCGAACGATGCCATCCGGGTTGACGGCCGGGACCTGCGCGTCAAGGTGGTGGGTGAAGGTGGAAACCTCGGCATGACCCAGCGCGGCCGGATCGAAGCCGCACTGCAAGGGGTGATCCTCAATACCGACGCCATCGACAACTCCGCCGGCGTGGACTGCTCCGACCATGAGGTCAACATCAAGATCTTCGTCGACCGGATGGTTGCGGCGGGCAAGCTCTCCCCGGAGGAACGGCCCGCGTTCCTCGCCTCGATGACCGATGAAGTCGCCCGTCTGGTGCTGGAAGACAATATCGACCAGAACATCCTGCTGCTGAATGACCGGACCAAGGTGGCCGAGTGGAGCCCTAGCTACGAGCGGCTGATGGACTGGCTGGAAAAGAAAGCCGACCTGAAGCGGGACCTCGAGGCGCTGCCCACCACGGAGTCATTGCGCGAGCGTCTGCAGCAAGGCCAGGGGCTGACGTCGCCTGAGCTTTCGGTCCTCGCAGCGTACGCGAAGATCGAACTGACGTCCGCACTCCGGGACAGCAAGCTTGCCGACGACCCGTGGTTCCGGCAGACGCTGCGGGACTACTTCCCCCGGCAGCTGCGCGAGCGCTTCGACGCCGAACTGGACACCCACCCGCTGCGCCGTGAAATCATCGCGACGGTGGTGGCCAACGACATCATCAACCTCGGAGGCATCACCTTCGCCTTCCGGGTCATGGAAGAGACCTCGGCCAGTGAAGTTGCTGTCGCCAAGGCGTTTGTGGCGCTGCGGGAAATCTACGAACTGGATTCGATGGTCGGGGAGCTCAACAGCCTGCCTGCATCGTTCCCGACGGAGCACTGGAGCACCGTGCACCTCGATATCCGGCGCCTGCTGGACCGCGCGGTCAGGTGGCTCCTCACCCAGGGGTCCATTTCCCAGCCGATTGCGGATGTGGTGGCCGAGTTCAAGCCGTTGATGGATCCGATGCGTGCCCGCCTGCTGGACTACCTGCGCGGTGATGACCGGGAACGGGTTGCCGGCTGGCTTGAAACAGGGCGTGAATGGGAACTTCCGGAAGGGCTTGCACTGCGGTGGGCCGAGCTCTTCGAGAGCTTCGTGCTGCTGGATATCGCCAAGATAGCCCGGGCGCGGAAGGAACCGGTGGAGGAGATCGCTGCCGTTTACTACACCGTGTTCAACCGCTTCCATGCAGACTCGCTGCTGGAACGGATCAGCAGCCTTCCCCGGCAGGACCGGTGGCAGGCCCTGGCCAGGGCGGCACTGCGGGACGATTTGTATTCCACAGTTTCGGATATGACGACGGCGGTGCTGGACGCTACAGAGCCGGGTGACTCGCCGGAGGCGCGCCTTAAGGAATGGGAGGCGCGGAACGCCGAGCATCTGGGACGGGCGAAGAGCATGTTCGACGAGGTGAACGCCCTCGAGTCAGACGATATGGCTTCACTGTCGGTAGCATTGAGGCTCTTGAGGTCAATCGTCCGACGCTAGCCAATTCGGCGTCGCAAATGGAGGTGCAGTGGCAATCTTTACGGACCCCATCAGGGAACACGCTGATTTCGGGCCGGGCGATGCCGAGTGGCTGCACCTGCTGGTGGGGGACTGGCAGATGGTGGCGGACCTGGCGTTCGCCGACCTGGCGCTCTGGTTCCCCCACCCGGACCATGGGTATATCGCACTGGCGCACGTCCGGCCGTCCACCACCCACACGGTCTTCCACGGGGACTTTGTGGGTGAGGGAATCCGGTCGGACCTGCAGCCGCTAGTAGACAAGGCGTGGAACAGCCGGGCTATCGAGCGCTCCAGCGAAACAAACTGGAGCAGCGACATGGCACTCCGGGTGGAGGCCGTGCCCATGGTCCGCAACGGCCGGACCCTGGCAGTGGTCACCACCCACATGGACCTGTCCAGCTCCCGGATGCCTTCCCGCCTTGAACTGACGTACCGGCAGTGTGCTTATGACCTGCTGCGGATGGGCACTCTCGGGCTGTGGCCGGACTTTGCCTCGCCCACGGGATCACGGCGCGGCGCCCCGCGCGTGGGGGACGGGCTGATCCGCCTCGACGCCGAGGGAGTGGTGCAGTACGCCAGCCCCAACGGGGTCTCCGCGTTCCGGCGCCTCGGTGACGGGGAATCCCTGGAGGGCCGCTCGCTCGCCGAGGTCACCGCAAGCCTTCTGAAGGACCGGCGTATGGTGGACGAGACCCTGCCACTGGTGGTCACGGGCAGGATGCCGTGGCGGAGTGAGATCGAGTCCCGCGGCGTCAGCTTGTCCCTGCGGGCCATTCCGCTCCGGGACGAACAGCAGCGCTTCGGCGCACTGGTCCTGTGCCGCGACGTCTCCGAGCTGCGGCGCCGGGAGATGGAACTGGTGACTAAGGATGCAACCATCCGCGAGATCCACCACCGTGTGAAGAACAATCTCCAGACTGTCGCCGCGCTGTTGCGGATGCAGTCCCGACGGATGGTCAGCGAAGAGGCGAAGCAGGGGCTTGAACAAGCGATGCGCCGGGTCGCCACGATTGCGCTGGTGCACGAGACCCTGTCCCAGGGGCTTACCCAGAGCGTCGATTTTGACGAGCTGATCGGACGCCAGTTCAGGCTTTCCGCGGAAGTTGCTTCTCCTTCCCAGCAGGTAAGGACCGAGCGGTCCGGCACGTTCGGTGAACTGCCGAGCGACCTTGCCACGCCACTGGCCCTCGTCATCAATGAACTCGTGACCAACGCGGTGGAGCACGGCCTGGAGGGCAGGGCGGGAACCGTGTGGCTCATTGCGGACCGTTCCGAGGGGGAAGACGGCGAGGACCTTACGGTGACGATCGCCGACGACGGCGTGGGATTGCCGGACACGCCCCACGTTGAGGGACTTGGCCTGCAGATTGTGCGCACGCTGGTGACCAGTGAACTGGGCGGCATCATCCAGTGGCTGCCGCGCGAGGGAGGCGGCACCGCCGTACAGATCCGGCTCAGCCTGGCCGGCAAGTAGACGTGGCAGGCGTGCCTCAGTTGGCGTCCGCTTGTATTAAACGGAAAGAGCCCCTGCCGCAGCTTGCGGAAGGGGCTCTTGCGTTGCTGTTAGGAAGCGCGGCGTGCGCGGGCTGCGCGGCGCTTGAGGGCGCGGCGTTCGTCTTCGCTCATGCCGCCCCAGACGCCGGCGTCCTGCCCGGACTCGAGTGCCCACTGCAGGCAGGTGTCTACGACCTCGCACCGGCGGCAGACGCTTTTGGCTTCCTCGATCTGCAGCAGGGCCGGGCCTGTGTTCCCCACGGGGAAGAACAGTTCCGGGTCCTTATCCAGGCACGCTGCGCGGTTACGCCAATCCATGCTGATCAGTTGCTCCATTTCTGGGAAGTGCTTCTTGTGAAATAATTCACTAGTAGCTACAAAGGAAAAGGGCCCGGCAGGGCCCCCTTGGTCATCTGAATCAAGCCTGTCATGTTAACGCTGTGTAAACAAGGGGTAATAACGCCCGATATCCCCGTAACGCTGAGCGATACATCACACTGCCCATGCTGGCCCTCACCAATGACCGACTATGTCCGGTAGGGTGCCAGTGTGTCAAGACCCCCGGAAGATCCCGAACCGCCGGCCTCCCCGAGGGGAGCGAAGCCCATACCCGGCCGCGATAGCGCCGGGGTAAGAGGAAGTGCTCCGCCGGCCGCCATCATTGTGGCGCTGATTGTCGCCGTTGAGGCGACTGCTCTTCTGGTCGCGGCAGGCTGGTATGGCTATCAACTGCTGGCCGGAAGCCCTGTCCTGTCCTTGTGGGGGGCGGTTTTCACCCTCGTACTCCTGCTTGCGTTCGCTGTTTGGCTTTTCGCCGTCGCGGTCTTCCTCTACCGGGGGTACCGCTGGACCCGTGCGGCTGCCCTTGTGGCCCAACTGTTCGTTCTCACCATCGGTTTCCCCACCCTCACCGGCGGCCTTGTCGCCGTCGGGCTGGCGATGCTCGTGCCGGCGGTAACGGCCACCCTGCTCCTGTTCCATAACAAGGTCATCAGCTATGCATCCCGGACCGGAAGCGCCCCGCCCGCATTGTAACGGGAAGTAGCCGTCCGGTAGCCGGCCTGCTCCTTTATGCCGGCACCGGAAGCCCATGCCACTTGGATGGCGTGGGCCCGTCCTGCGGAGATGAGCACCGCCCTGCCCGGGGGTGGAGCCGGTTCCACTTCGAATCGCACCCCAAACGCGTCGCCGTCTGCAACGGACGCCGGTCCAAGCAGCAGCGCCGTTCCGGCAGCACGGGAACCCATGACGGGCGGAACCCGCTGCAGGAGCAGCGGACTGTAGTCGGCAGTCAACACCAACGGCTTGCCGAGTGCCTGCAGCTCCGAGAGGTCACGCATGGCGGCCGGCGACAGTAGGTCTGCGTCGTCAGCGAGCAGCACAGCATCCCTGGGCAAGTCGCCGGCACGCGCAGCCGACAGTACCCTGGCCCATGGGTTGGCTTCCGGTATTCCAGAGTTTGGGCGGAGCCAGTGATGACCGGGGTTCAGTTCCTCCAACACCTTCAAGGTGTTGGTCTTGCCGCTGCCGGACCGACCGAGGACGGCGACGGTATTTGCGGAAGCCAGCCGAAGGTAAACAGGGGAAGGCTCGTCCCCGCCCACTCCAATGAGCAGGTCCTGCGGCGTCTGTCCGGGTGCAGCGTTTACAGGCCCGGCCGCAGGCGCTTGGAGGCCGCGCACCTGCGGCGCCGAGATCCGCAGGGGCAGCGGCTCCACCCGGAATGGCGGTGGTTCAGTGGGGCCAACGCCCGACGGACCGCCGGGCCAGTTCGGGCCGGGCGCCAGCCGGAACACCTGGCAAACTGCGGAATCACCGCCTGAAACCGGGCCGGAAGCCACGGCCCTGCTTTTGATTGCCATCGTGGACGGCAGACGGGGCCAGCCCGCCCTGCTGTCCTGGTTTGAACCGGCGGGAAAGTAGAGCCTGTTGGGTAAAGCCCCGCAGAACCTGGCGCTGACGAGCTCACGGTCACCCGAAATAACCACTGTGAGGCCCGCCCGGCCACCGTCCCGGACCACATCGTGCATGAGCTCCTCCGCCCACGCCAGGGGACCCGATCTAAAGGCCGACACCCACGAGCCCCAGCCGGAGACCACCACCACCAGGGGAACTGCCCCCTCCCCGGGCCTGCTGAGCCGGCGAATCATTTCCTGGGCTACGCGTTCCAGGATCCGCACTGCACGGCGAAGCTCATGAACACCGGTGGAAGCACCCACGCGCGGGTGCCTGGCCACGTCACTGAAGGATCCAGTGCCGTCGAGGACGTAGCAGTGCGCCGGCTCGGGGTGGGCCAGTAGACCCCGAAGCACCAGCTGCGCCGCTTCGTCGGTACCGGATTCGGGGGCGCCGATCAGCGCCAGGTGACTGTCGGCGTCCGGTCTCCAAACGAGCGGACGAACAGCTTGCACCTTCGGCAGGTCCGATGCTCCGAGCGTGATGGCCCAGACAGGGTCGCCGGAAGATGGGCTGTACCCGGTGGCATCCGCAGGAGGCTCAATGATCTCATCGGGCAGGGGAGGGGCGACCGGAACACGTGGCACAACTCCCTGCCGGGACGCCCATTCTTCACGAATCAATGCGATCAGGGGCGCAACCGCCTGCGCAGGAGTCTGCGGTTCCGTTTCTTCAGGCATGCCTGAAGAGAGATGGTCCGTAGTGAGCTGCACGGTGATGGTCCCGTCCGGGGTTGTCCGGGGGTGGACCAGATTTGTTGTTGCAGCCTGGAACTCCCGAGCTGGTTCCGTGCCCCGGGCCAGGAATGCCCGTCCCGGGGCATCAACGCCGATGGCCGCTGCCTCCTTGGAACCGATGATGTCAACGGATTCCATCTCCGACTGCACCCTCAGGGCGATGCTGGAGGTGACGTTGGCCCGGATATCAGCCGTCAGGGCTCCCTGCGGCCGCTGGGTCGCCATGACGAGGTGGATACCGAGGGATCTGCCGATGGATGCTATCCGCATCAGCTCGCGGATTACCTCCGGTGCATCGTCGACGAGCATCCGGAATTCGTCAATGATGATCACCAAGTGGGGAAGGGGGAATCGTTCGGCTTCCGCTGTGGACCTGTACCCGGCAAGGTCCGGAACCCGCGCGGCCGCCAGCGCTTCCTCACGCAACCGGATTTCCGCCCGCAGCGAGGTCAGCGTGCGTTCCAGTTCGTCCCTGTCCAGGTCGGTCAGCAGCCCCACGCAGTGAACCAGGCCGGTCAGCGGGCCGAGCCCGGAACCGCCCTTGAAATCCAGGAACAGGAAGTTGATGCGGTCGGGCGGATGGGTGAGTGCCAGTGCCAGGGTGAGGCTGCGCAGCAGCTCCGATTTGCCGGCCCCGGTGGTCCCGGCCACCAGCACATGCGGTCCATCGGCATGGAGGTCGAGCATCCTGGCCCCGTCCGCATCGAGTCCCAGCGGTGCGGCAAGGCCCGCTTCCCGGATACTCGAATCCCAGCGTGCAGCCACGTGGGCGGGCGACAGTGGCAGGACATCCTCCAGGGCGCAGGTGCCCGGGATTGGTTGCCTCCCAATGTTCCGCCGGCTTGGGGCAGTGGCAAGCTGCCGGCAAAATCCGTCAAAGACTTCATCCTGTGCCAGGTCGGCCACGAACCTGGTGTCTTCTCCCTGTCCGCGCAGCGTTGAGCCGTGGTGATGCAGGACGACGTCAACGTTGGGTGTGGCGGCTGCTGCCCTGGAATGGAATTCCAGGACCTGCCAGCCGTGCCGGAGCGCTTCTTCCGTGAGTATGGCGGCCGTCCTGCCGTCAGCGGTGGCGTCTGCCAGAAGGAGGACACCGTGCTCATAGCCGGGTGCGAATCCCTCCCTCAAGGAACCTCGGCAGGCCTCTGCTGCCACCATGAGGACGACATCAGGAAGATATCGCGCGGCCAGGGGGAGGCTCGTTGACTGCCCGTAGATGATGAGCCGCGTGCTCCTGCACAGGGGATATCCCGAGAGTTGCATGATGATGGACCTGATCATTCCGTCCCGGAGCGGTCTCGTCCCGAGGAAGACGGTCCGGGGGCGCAGCAGGTCGAAGGTAACCGGGACCGAGTCGACGGATGGGACGTCGAGGGCGGCGGCCGGCACCGTTGTGATATTGGCGTCCTGCTCCACCTCGCCCAGCCGCAGCCAGATGCCACCTTCATCGGGTGCGGCAGCACCTGCCCTGGTCCCATCCCGCAAGGCCAGAGCCATAGCCGCAAGCGAAGGTCCGGATGCCAGGCGCCTTTCCCGGTCCTGGGTCACCGCTTCCCTGACTGCCCTGGCGGTATCCCGCCGTTGGCGCCGTCCGGCAACAACGGGAACCAGGAGGACAAACGCCGAGGTGGCCGCGAAGGCCAAAAACATCCACATGCCCGTAAAGAGGGCCAGTCCGACGCCTATGGC
Organism: Arthrobacter sp. Y3221159; assembly: GCF_059089885.1. NCBI lineage: Bacteria > Bacillati > Actinomycetota > Actinomycetes > Micrococcales > Micrococcaceae > Arthrobacter > Arthrobacter sp. Y3221159. The sequence goes on along the minus strand of NZ_JBNHFC010000020.1, from coordinate 16,506 downwards.
CAGTGGGAGGGCAGCTGTCACAAGAAGGGCGGCCCGGTTTCCCGCATCCGCCCGTCCCGGGACAGCGATCGGTTCCTGTGCTGATGCTCCGGCCTTGGCCAGGGACTTGATCGGGACGTCGGCGAACATCAGGGACATGGTTGAATTACCGCACCTTATGGTTGATCCCGTGGAGAGGGCCGAGTACCGGATCCTCCCGCCGTCCACGTAGGTGCCGTTGGCGCTGTCCAGGTCCTCGATGAAGATGTCTTGGTCAGTCAGCGTAAGGCGCGCATGCTCCCGGGAAAGCTCAGCGTCCGGAATGACGATCCGTGTATTGCTCCTGCCCACGGTATATTCGCCGCGCTGCAGCGGTACGACGGTTCCGGCACCGGCACCAGTGTGGACGGCAAGGACAAGCCCGGCAGGATGGCCGCCGCAAGGACGGAACCGTTGCTTCCGGCGCATCGGTTCCGTGCCGCCGTCGACCAGTATTGCCCCTGTGACGAGGGGCGGGATCCCCAACCTGGCCGACTGCAGGTCCTCGCCGGCGACGGTGACCGTACCCGTTCCGAATTTCTTCGTGAGCTGCCGGCAGATCAGGGTGCCTGGAGCGCCGTCAGGGGCTTCGATCGTCAGCTCGAGCGGGTGGGGGGCCAGGCAGGACCCGGGTCCGCCCACCAGTGTGCAGTGCAGCCTCATAAGCACCGATCCTTCTTGCCGTTGATTCCACGCTAACCAGACGTGCCGGGTACCGCCCCCGCCGTAAGCCTCTATGTGGACAACTACGCGTGCCGAGCGCCGGTGGCGTGACCGGCCGCTGATTCGACGGGCGCCGCGATGCCTCGGGTAGGCTAGAACAGCAGACAATGCGCATCATTGCGCTGCCCGCATTCAAACCAGGAGATTTTGTGACCGCTGACCTTGTCATCGTTGGGTCTGGCTTTTTTGGCCTGACAATCGCAGAACAGGCCGCTACCGAGCTCGGCCTTAAGGTCGTCGTCATCGACCGCCGCCACCATATCGGCGGCAATGCCTACAGCGAGAAAGAAGAGCAGACCGGCATTGAGGTGCACCGCTACGGGGCGCACCTCTTCCACACTTCCAATGAGCGGGTGTGGGAGTACGTCAACCGGTTCACCACCTTCACGAACTACGTCCACAAGGTGTACGGGGTGCACAAGGGCGAGGTCTACTCGCTGCCGATCAATCTCGCCACGATCAACCAGTTCTTCCGCGCAAACATGACCCCGGGCCAAGCACGGGAGCTCATCCAGGAGCAGGCCGGTGAGCTCGCCGGTACAGATCCACAGAACCTGAACGACAAGGGCATCCAGCTGATTGGCCGCCCGCTGTACGAGGCCTTCATCAAGCACTACACGGGCAAGCAGTGGCAGACGGATCCGAAGGATCTTCCTGCCGGGATCATTTCGCGCCTTCCCGTGCGCTACAACTATGACAACCGGTACTTCAACGACAAGTACGAGGGACTGCCGACCAACGGCTACACGGCGTGGATCGAGAAGATGGCGGAGCACCCGAACATCGAGGTGCGCCTGAACACGGACTTCTTTGACGAGTCGCACGAGTACAGCAAGAACAAGGTTGTGGGCAACATCCCTGTCGTCTACACGGGACCTGTCGACCGCTACTTCGACTACGCCGAAGGTGACCTTTCCTGGCGCACCATCGATTTCGAGGAGGAGGTACTCGACATGGAGGACTTCCAGGGCACGTCCGTCGTCAATTACAACGACGCCGACGTCCCCTACACCCGCGTCATTGAACCCCGGCACTTCCACCCGGAGCGCGACTACCAGACGGAAAAGACCGTCATCATGCGCGAGTTCTCGCGCTTCGCGGAAAAGGGCGATGAGCCGTACTACCCGGTGAATACGACTGCGGACCGCGAGCGGCTGCTGAAGTACCGCGACCTTGCGGGCGCTGAAAAGGACGTCCTGTTCGGCGGACGCCTCGGAACCTACAAGTACCTTGACATGCACATGGCCATCGGGTCGGCACTGAGCATGTTCGACAACAAGATCCGGCCGCACTTCGAGAGCGGCGTCAAGCTGGAAAGCGGAGGCGTCGACGCATGAGTGCGGCGCCGGGCTGGTCAACACTTCAGAGGGTAATTTTCCCGCCGGAGTCGGGGGTGGACACTATGTCCCTCTATGCGGATGCCGGCCCGGCAACCGGGGTTCGCTTCAAGGAAAGCGATGAGTTCGCCAGGAACCCCAAACCCGTTGAACAGAAACTGCACCTCGTCGGTTCCAATACCCGCGAAGTGCACGTGGACGATCTGCTGTCGCGCCAATCAGTCCGGGTGCGGTCCGGGGAGCAGCTCTCCTTGGGAACATACTTCAACGCCTTTCCTGCCAGTTACTGGCGCCGCTGGACCCACCTTCGGGACATCCGCCTGGTGGTGGAGACGGCCGGGCGGGGATCCGTTACCGTCTACAAGTCAAATGCCCGCGGCACCATCCAACGCGTGGATGGTGCCAGGGTTGAGAATGACGCGCGCACCGAATTTGAGTTGTCCATCAAGCCGTTTGGCGACGGCGGGTGGTACTGGTTCGATCTGGCCTCCAGCGGGGGAGACCTCGTCCTCAAGGAGGCACGGTGGGAGGGCCCGCCGCCGGTGAGGACCGGGGAAACGGTGACAATCCAGATCACCACCATGGACAAGCCGGACTTTTGCCTGGCCAATGTCCGGACCCTCGCTGGCCATCCCGAAGCCTTGGAACTCGCCAAGGAAGTGATCATCGTCGACCAGGGCTCGCGGAAGGTTGCCGACCAGCCGGGGTTTGCGGAAGTAGCCGCCCTGCTCGGTCAGAAGCTCCGCGTCATCGACCAGGCTAACCTCGGCGGCTCCGGAGGGTTCGCCCGCGGCATGTACGAAGGCGTGGAAAACGGCAGCGACTACGTCCTCCTGCTGGATGATGACGTGGTCATGGAACCGGAAAGCATCATGCGGATGATGGCTTTTTCGGGCAGGTGCAAGAGCCCCACGATCGTCGGCGGACACATGTTCGACCTTTACAGCCGGAGCACCCTGTACTCGATGGGTGAAACCATAGATTCCCGCCGCTTCTCCCCAAGCCAGCCCCACCGGGATATGCAGATGCGGCACGACTTCAGCGTGTCCAACCTTCGGCAAACCCCCTGGCTGCACAGGCGGTTCGATGTCGACTACAACGGGTGGTGGATGTGCATGATTCCCACCTCCGTCATCCGGCAGGTTGGACTGCCCCTCCCGCTGTTCATCAAGTGGGACGATTCAGAATATGGCCTGCGTGCACGAGCCGCCGGATTCCGGACTGTGTCCCTGCCCGGGGCGGCGCTCTGGCATATCTCCTGGATCGACAAGGACGATCTTGTCGGATGGCAGGCATACTTCCACAACCGCAACAGGCTCATCACCGCACTGCTGCACAGCCCCCACCCAAAGGGCGGCAACGTTCTTCGTGAGTCCTTCCAGGAAGACGTCAAGCACCTCGTATCCCTCCAGTACTTCACGGTCCATAACCGGTTGAGCGCCAGGGCAGACCTGCTGGCAGGCCCCGGGCACCTCCATCCCTCACTGCACGGCAAGCTCGCCGAGATCCTGGCCCGCCGCGGCGCTTACTCGGACGCGCAGATGCTGGAGGACGTGGACGAATTTCCCCCTCCGGCACTGGGTGCCGGGCTGTCCACCTCCGTGGACATCCAAATGCCGGCCAAGAAGGACATGGTCCAGTGGGGAGTCACCACAGTGGCCCGGCAACTACTGAAGCGGCCTTCACGGGAATCCCTGGAACGCCCGCAGGCGTACCTTGCCCATATCGATAACCGCTGGTTCCGGATCGCGCACTACGACTCCGTGGTTGTGTCCAATGCCGAGGGAACCGCGGCGTCCTGGTATAAGCGTGACCCCCGGAAGCTCAGGGAGATGCTCAAGCAGTCGGCAAGCCAGCATGCCCGGCTGTACAAAGAGTGGGACGGCCTCGCTGAGGCCTATAAAACCGCCCTGCCGGAACTGGTCTCAATGGACTCCTGGCGCAGGACCTTCCAAGCAGCTGCCCCGGGGCAGGACCACGCTGGTGGCCCCGCCGCCAGGAGCGCTGCGGCTTCCAGCTGACTAAGCGCTGTGCGTATGCACGGCTGGCCGGGCAGTAGTAGCCGGCGTTGCCAGCCTGCTCCGCCAGGCAGGCGCTGCCGTCAATAGCCGGTACAGCAACGTTCCGCTGACGGCCAGCAGCACGAGGTAGGCGACGGCGAGCAGCTGCCAGGTACCCGGCGGCTGCCACTCCGGCTGGAACATCTCCGTCCAGTTGACGTGGTCCATGACGCCGATCGTGTAGCGCCGGAGTCCTTCCATGAACACATAAACGTGGGCCAGGGCTCCCAGCACCAAACCCCACCGCACCATGGACTTTGTCCACGGAGTGACCCTGAAGCGGCGGAAGCGGGTGGTCACTCCTGCAGCCAGGATCAGCGTGACAACCATCGCCAGAGTGTAACGGCCTTGCCAGATCCATCCCAGCTTCTCACTGGAACTGGCCTGCAGGGCCAGAGGGACCACGATGACGGTCAAAGTCAGCAAGGCCATCACCCAACGTCCCCGGACAGGGCGCGCCGTAAAAGCCAGGAAGAGCATGGCGCCGAATCCCAGGACCCATGCATAAACCGCAGCCGGTGGAGGCAGGGTGTCAATCCAGCCGAGAACGCCAACGTACTCGACCATGAAGAACACGGTCTTGTCCAGCATGGCAACAGCGGCTTCCTCAGCCGGTAACGGGGCACCAGCGAGCAGGCTGTCAAAGCTCTTGGCGGACAGCACCCACCACAGGGCAAACACGCTTGACAGGCCGACGGCCAGGACGGCCAGCTGGAAACCACGGACCGCAAGAGTTCGAATAAACGCTTTGATTCCGAAGCAGAGAATAGCGGACACAGCGGCGATTGCAAGCCAGAGCAGGGAAAGCGGGCGGGTATGGGCCAGCAGGCTCCCGGACAGCGCTGCGCTGACAAAGAGCAGCCTGTTACCAGGCATTCCGGCGGCAGTCCGCTCGAATATGGCACACAGGCTCATGAAGACAGCACCCGCTGCCGCGATCTCCAGGCCGTTCGGATTAACGGAGCCGGACAGGAAGAAGACAGCAGGAGTGAGGGCGATTGCACTGGCTATGACGGGCCGGTGGTAGTGGCGCAGCGACGATGCTGCGGACATTATCGCCCCGAGGAAAAACGCAACCAGCCATGCGCTGATAAGCCGCATCGCGTACAGTGCCGGCTCGCCACTGAGACCGCGGCTACCAAGTCCAACGATGGCGTAATACACCGGATTGTAGTTTCCAGCGGAAGTCTGTGCAGGTACCGGGCCTCGGTCTGACGCATCGATGGGCGGCGCGCACGCCGGAGTCAGATAGGGGTGATGGGCGAAGCACTTGTAGGCGTCGAGGCCGGCCACATAACCCGGAACGTTGACGGTCAGGCGTTCTCCCTGGACACCAGTACTGGCACCGCTGAACTGTCCCCTGGCGACGGCCGCAGCCTTGATGGCGTGTGCGGGTTCGTCGGGTATGGACATCAGGGGGGAAGCGAAGCTCCAAAGGGTCCCGATGCAACCGAACAGAAGCCAGGACACCAACAAAACGCGCAGCGGCGAAGGGCGTTTTCTGTCGGGCAGGGAGGAGTTGAGCGGGCGCCGCAGCGTCGGCGTGAGGGAATTTTGCATGATAGGTTTAACCATACTTTGGACGTACGGGGTTTAAATCTGTGCGCTCCAGCTTCTGGGGAGGATAACAACGATGCGCAGTTCTATTTCTGGTGCATCGTCGTCTCCTCAATCGCCTGTCGACGCGCCCCCTTCAGTTCCCGGGCTTGCCATCGGCCTGTACCAGAACGCTGTTGTCCGGTTCCTGTTTGTCGGCGGCCTTTCCTTCGCCCTTGATCTGGGGCTTCTTGCTCTGCTTCATGAGGTTTTCGGTGTGGCACTGTGGCTTGCGACACCTATCGCATTCGTCGTCAGCCTGGTGTTCAATTTCCTGCTGCAGAGAATGTTCACCTTCCGGGCCACCAACAAGGGCAGCGTTTCCGCCGTCAAGTACATCCTGCTGGTGATTGTGAACATCGCAGTCAGCGACCTCGTGGTGACCGGCTTCGATGCCATCGGCTGGTCCTACCTCATCGGTAAGGCATGTGCCACGGTCATGACCACGGTTTGGAATTACTTCTTGTACCGCCACTGGATCTTCAAGCGGGATTCCGGAGAATAACGCTGCTGCTGACTGGCGGGTCCTTCTGAACACGCCAGAAGTTGCTCCTCCAGCTCCACCGGCCAGGTACCCCGTGACTTTAAGTGGTCAGACGGCTGGGGACTAGATTCCTGCCCTGAGGCCAAGCCCAGACGAATCCGAGACCGTACCGCCGGACGACACAAAGAAGCCCCCTTTACCAGGGTAAAGGGGGCTGTAGCTTTGTACGCCGTCCGCCGAGGAGGACGTTTTGTCTCCTCCTCGCAGGGGATTGGAACCTAGGACTGGCCCGGTCCTGCTGATACCCCGGATCCGGAAGTAATACGGTCCCCGGTAGTCGCGGGGGTGATAGTCCCTCCGCCCATCTGCGGCTGTTCATGCTGCCCGCCCGCCCTGAGCCGTCCCAGGCCCTTACCGCCAGCAGCGGCAGCCCGGACAATAAGCGGCTGGCCCGGGTGGAGGTAGCGGAACAGGAGCAGAACTCCGGCAGCAGTGACCAGCAGATAGGCCGCCGTCAACGTGAACCACCCGAGGGGCGGCTGCCAGTCCGGTGAAGAGAAGAGCGTTTGCCAGTTGGCAATCTCACTGATTCCCACCACATACCGGCGGAGAACGTAAACGAACGTCAGGGTGTGGCAAAAAACAATCAGCCAGAACAACACCCGCGAAATGTGCACTGCAACCGGGGAGGTCGGGAATCGAAGCTTCCGGAGCCCCAAGCCAACACTGACGAACAGCACGACGACGAGCGGCAGCGTATACCGGCCCTGCCAGATGAATCCCATGCCGCGCCACAGGGCCGTTTGCAGCAGCGCAGGGACCAGGTAGAGCATGGCCAGGGCCACCCAGTAGCCCGTCCAGTTGCGGAGGGGGCGGACGCAGAAGGGGACAATTAGCGCTGCGACCATCAGACCGCCCCAGACAAGCGTCACCAGTTCCGGTGCCGGGGTGTCCAGCCATCCCATGGTGCCTATGTACTGCGGGAAGAAATCGTAGGTCCGGTCAAGCATGATCATGAAGCCGCGGTAGAGGGGGGCATCCGGGTGCGGATTCGCGATTCCCTCAGGTGCCACGCCTACGTTCGCCGGCCCGTTGGCTGCAACGTACATCCAAAGGAATCCCAGCAAAGCGCCCGGGACGGCCACCGCGACGGCGGTCAGCACACGTCTGTCGGTGAAAACAGCGAGCGTGCGGCGCAGCCGGAACGAACAGACGCCGACGATCAGGGCACACAGCAGCCATACAAGGGAAATCTGCCGTGCGTTTGCCAGTACCACCGTTGCGGCCACGACAGTTGCAAGCGCAGGCAGGACCAGTCTTGTGTTGCGCCAGTTGTCCAGCACCACAACGAAACCGGCAAAGGCTGCCATGGTGGCTGCGATTTCGAGGGAATTCGGGTTGATGCCTCCTCCAAGGAACAGGATCATCGGAGTCATGGTGAGGGCCGCGACAAGGACGGGATATTTGGGGCGCCGCAGTTCTGTCAGGGCGGTGAACCCGGCGGCAAAGAACAAAGCACAGAGCGCCGCGCTGACGAGCCTCATGGCATAGATCGCGGGGGCACCGGACATGAACAGAGTGGGAAGCCCAACCACCCAGTAGTACATCGGATTGTAGGAGCCGGCGGAGGTTACGCCGATATTCGTGAAAGTGTCGTCCGCATAGACCGGCGCTGCGCAATCGGCTGCTTGTGCCCGGTTGAATTTATAGCAGCTTTGGGCATGAAGGCTGGCGATGTAGTTAGGGACCCGGACATGGACGCCGTGGCCGAAGGAAGTACCTTCTTCCACCAGGACCTGGCCCCGTACCACCGCGGCGGCCTTGATCGTGTGCGCGGGTTCATCGGGCGACCCCATAAGCGGGGTGGCAACCGCCCACAGCCCGAACAACAGGGCAAAGATTGTGGCCAGGAGCCCGAACGTCGGCAAGGGACGTGGAAGTCCGCGTCGGACGTTGTTGAAGAAAAGGGTCATTGTCCGTCTCCATTGGTGCCGATCAGTGCACGGGCTTCGCTTACTGCTGTCTTGCTGGGTGACATGACAAAGGCGAAGGCGTTGGCGTTCTTCTGCGCGTCTTCGCTCAGGAGGCTCTGGCCCAGGGACCGGCTCAAGCGCGTCAAGGCGGGCTCGGAGTATTCCCGGCACATATGTACATAAATCACGGTGCCCAACGCGTAGCCGGAGGCCCCGTCCAATTCCTGCACCACCCCGTGCGGGGACGAGTCCACATCCCCGGTAGTGACGGCGTCGACGACGGAGGAGGCCTGGAGCCGCCTCGGCTTGCCGTCAAAGACGAGTTGCGCTGCTGTGAAGCGGTTGCCGATGATGCTTCCGTCGAGGATGGAAATCCCGCCGTTGGTATCATCCAGCTTGTCTGCGAGATCCAGTGGCGGCGACGATACCTGCCCTATAACCGTGGACGGCCAAGTGTCCTGGGAATCCGGCTCCCACGCAACACCTGCCTCCCGGGTGAGGTAGTCATTCACCGGACGTACCGTATCCGAAGGACCTTCCGGTGCAATGACCGTGATTTCAAGGTCGGGGAGGTCCGTTCCGGTATTCAGGCCAAGGATTCGGGGATCGTTCCAGCGCGTGATTTCACCCTGCAGGATGGCGGCAAGGGTGGGGGCGTCCAGCACCACGTCATTGACGCCCTTGATTTTGATGGCTACGCCTACAGGCAAAACCCCCGCCGCCACCGATATGGCACCGCCAGGCGCGCACATGCCGCGAACAGCTGTGGCTTCCTGCGGGGTAAGTGGCGCGGAACCCACCGCGAAATGTGCCTGTCCGTCCTGGAGGGCTTTGAGCCCGGCTGCGGAACCGTCGGGCGAAAAGCTCACCGAGGTGCCTTTAACAGCACTGCCCCATGCCAGGCCCCATGCGCTGACTGCGCCCTGGGCAGCGTTGCTGCCGATTCCGGTAAGGGCACCTTGGACAGTGCCCGGGGGAGTGGTGGCACACGCAGACAGGGACAAGAGCCCCGACAACAAGGCGGCAGCCTTTATTTTTGCTCGGAGAGAAACGGGAATCACCCTTTCAGCCTAGTGCCCGTGCCACGGAAGTTGAGGCAGGCCAACGTTCGATGGTGCACGGGGTTTGTCATGCGCACGCCGTAATTTCGTACAGCCGGGCAGAGGAGCCTTGTGAGTCGACCATGGTGAAGCCGGGAGCATTCCCGATGTCGGTGACGCCTGGATACTCCCGGGATCCGGGGAGATTTAGCAGGTATCGGCTCCCGAAGTCCAACACGTACCGTACGTTCTTGCTTTTCAATGCTTCGCACATCCGGGCATCATCCGGTGTGTCCTTCAGGTGTTCATCAATCAGGATTGCGTCCTGGTCCTTTTCCGCGAACAGGTGGGCGGTCAAGACCCGCCGGCCTGTGTAAGCGTAGGCAAGGGAACTGCCGTTCCACGGATTGTCGGCTACTACCGCATCGGCAGGAACATGATGTGGGAGACGCCTTAACAGCGCGAGCTCATCCGGGGTCAGCAGCTCTGAGGCCGCGTCGAACCGGTAAACAGTGGAGGCACCGCCAATATAGTGCGTGACCGGGCCGGCGAATGTCGCCAGCAGTGCGAAGACAACGGAAGCGAGTACGGCCCCGGCAACCGCTCCCCGGTTAGCCAGCCAGCGCAACCGCCGCTCCAGCGTGCCGTGCAGGCGGCGGGCAGCAGCGGAGTTCCGCCAGGAATCCCAGAGACGCAGGCCGCCCACAACTGCAAGCGGGGTTGCGAACAGCGGCAGCAGGGCAGCAAGCCGGTAGGTGTCCTGGTACCAGGTGCCGATGAGGGCATCGCGCAGTGCACCCTTGGGAAACGAAGCGGCCACCACGTACAGCGCACCAACGACGCCGTAACAGGCTGCCAGCCAACGCAATCTTCGGGTTTGGAAGACTGTGAGCAAACCGGCAACCGAGAGAATGGCAACAACCAGCGCCGGTATGGCCGATTGCATGGGGCTTACAGTCAGGATTTCCCCGACGGCGGCGCCCGGCTTCACCGTCGGACCCCAGTTGTCGTAGGGGGCAGGGCGCAATTTCAACCAGAAAGCGGCTGCCACCACAAGGGTGAGCAGGGTCCCGCCGATGAAGAGCCATGCCCGCAGGACGCTGGCCTGGAACTTGGTGTTCCTCGCCAGGTGCCACCAAAGCAGCCCGAGAATCGGAAAACTCACGGCGATGGTCGTGTTGATCGAACTGGTGTGTGCAAAGGCAAGTCCCGCCAGCGCGAGGAACAGTGCCGAGACCCAGCTGCGCAGCGGGTCGGTCCGCGTACGGCCAAGCCGGGCGACTGCCGCAAGGCAGGCTATGACCGCCGGCATCATGCTCAGTGCCAGCGCATACGGAAACAACGGACCCCAGACGATCATGAGGAACGGGAAGGCGACCTGGGCCGCAGCGATCACTGACGCCACCACGAGGGCGGCGGGCCGGCGCGAGATGGTCTTAGCCACCAGGAACAGGCACGACGCCGGCCAGAGGATGGCCGAAAGGACCAGGTTGAGCACGTTCTGCGACGTAGGAATGTCGACGGCGGCCAGCTGGACCAGGAGCGCCGCGAACGAATGCCACGCGGCAGGGTACACGGCATCGAAGCCGGAGACGCCTTGGAGCGACGCGAGATTCAGGGACGAAGCGTTGCCGGTGTCCAGGATGTACCGGATGGCGTTCAGATGGAAGACGTTGTCGAAAACCTGGGACGGGTGCTCCGGTGAGCCGACCAGTTGGACGAAGCGCCAGGTAATAGGGACAGTGGCAAGGGCCATGGCAGCGAAAGGCAACCACTGCCGCCGGGGAGGCGCGCCCGCCATCCGCCGGCGGAGACCTCGTGTGACCAGCAAGGCGGCGCCGGCAAGCAGGGCCGTCACCGCGGCAAACGGCAGGACGCTCCACGGGATGCCGAGCATCCCGGCGAGTACTCCCGCAAGTCCGGCAGCCGCCGTCGACAGAAGCGGTGCAAGGCCGAGGATGCCGCCCAGCCGGAATTTCAGGCATGCCGCCACTACAGCACCGGGGATATAGAACAGAAGGATGGTCACTACCACCGCGGGAAGGATACCGATCCAGCTCACGAAGGTACTTCCTCGGTCCTGTCCTCCTGCGCCTTGTCCCGGAGGAGCTGCAGGACCGCACGCAGCTGTATGGCTGTGACCGCTATTTCGCCGATCGCCAGGCCAAGGGCGCCGCCCGGGCCGCCCATGAGGCCGGAAAGGATGATCATGGCGGGCAGGCCCACCACCGCGCCGGTGATGGTGCTGGAGAATACAACGCGCATCCGCTTCGCCGGCACCAGCCAATGGGCGCCGGTGGATGTTGTCACGCAGACAAGCAGGAATGACAGGCCAAACCAGAAACACGTCCAGAAGTCGGCGGCCAATGCTGAACCGAAGAGCAACGCACTGGCCCAAGGTCCCAGCAGGGCCATAATTAACCAGCCGGTAAGGCCCAGCCCGGTAAGCGCCATAAGCGAGAACTTCCTGCGGTGCCGGTGGTCAGCACCGAACTCGCTCACCCAGCCCTGGAGGCTGTTACCCAGGGCTGCCGTGGCAAGTTGCCCGATACGGTAAAGCTTCTCTGCAGAGACGAAGGCGGCCAAGCCGGCGGCTGAAGCGGCAAATTGCACCACCAGCACAGGCGTGGAGGCGTAGGCCCCGGCGGCGACGGTAATACCTGCGCCGGCCCGAAGTCCCCAGATTTCTTTCAGCACGACGGGCGGAGTGAGTCCTTTGAAATCCTCGCGGTTCGAATGGTCTTTGTTGAACCACAATGTTCCTGCCAAACCCAGTGCCAGCAGCACCAGGGGGTAGAGGTAGATCTCACCCGTTGCGAACAGCAGCGGTATGACGCCAAGGGTGGCAATCATCCGCGGAACTACGTCGTACTTTGCTATCCGTCCCGCATGTCCGGTCGCAATGCAGTACCAGGCCGGGGTGAGGCCGGACGCAGCCTGGGCGCATGCCATCAGGAAGGCGACCCAAAACTGGTTGGTGCCACTGGTGAAGATCAGGGCGAGCGCCATAAGGGGCACAATGCAAAGGAACATGAAGGAACGGGTCACGAAGCTGACCGCGTAATGCCGCCGTCGTATGTGCTCTTCCTGTGCCGATGCCACGGCAGCCGGTCCCGTGAGCGGCCATCCCAGTGCTATGACGATGGCGGCAATGGCGCCCACCGCCTGGCCGACGGCAAGGGAGTTCCAAGCCGGGGCGCCACCCACGCGTGCAATGATCGGCAGAAGGATGAACGACGCCAGCGAACCCAGCAGTGGCAGCCCGGCGAACGCTGCGATCCTTTTGATCATGCCCGTCCCCCTGGCCCGGGGCACGCACTACAGGTAGTCATACGCATCCTTGCCAAGCCGGCCCCGCACAAAAACATCTTCCACTTCGCTCTTGAACCTGGAGCGCTCGTTGAGGATGGCCGTCCGGTAGGTGTCCTGCTTTGCCACCTCGGCGTCAAAGTTGTCGATGAGTTGGGGAAGCATGGCTGCAGCTGCCGGCACTTCCTCGCGGCCCGGCGTGATCTTGTGTTCCCAGGGAACAGGAACATCCGCATAGAAGGCCCCCGAACCCCTGCGGGCCACCACAGTAAGTGCACCGGACAGGGCCGCCTCGCGGGGCATCCGGTCCTTGCCCGGGTGGTGCCCCAAATCGAGGTAGATACCGCATCCCTGCAGTGTTGCCACAACCTCGGACCTGGTCATCCCCGCGATGGGGCGCCACTCGATGGAGGAGGGGCACTGCGCCTTCACGGCCTCAATAAGGTGTCCGCCCTTAGCCGGGTTGTAGGTGACCAGCTGCCGGTTGCGCGGCGACTCGGGCTTGCTTTGGAACTCGGCGTTTGGCGTGTAGTCGGAAAGCAGAGAGGGTACGACGTCCAGGCGCGTGGCGATGAAGGCCCAGGCGTAGGACGACTGGACCAGGTGGACCACATCCCGGTCCTTCCGGAGCATGCCGGGGTTCACCCTGTTCTTCCACATCCGCGCGTAGGGAACAGCGCCTTCTTTCGCCTTGTCCAGCAGCCCGGAGGCGTTGCGCTGCCACATCCTCTCCGCCATGAACGTGAGCGAGTTGTCGATGCTCAGCCACCAGCACATGCGCCGTGCGAGCTTAACTTTCGGCATTTCATAGATGTAGGTTTCCGGGAAGACAACCACGTTTTCCGGCGCGTCCACGATTTCAGGAGCCTCGGGCGCGTTGTAGACGCTGTACTGCTCCACCCGCGAATTGTGGGCCGTGTGGGGATGCGGAACCAGGTAGGCATCCTGCCCAAGCTCCCGGAGCATATCCACGAGCTGGTGAAGGGCTTCGGGGCCTCCGGTCCTTAATCCCTTGTGGTAGAGGACGAAGATTTTTCCTGAAGTGGTGGTCATGACTGGTCTTTCGGTCTCGGCCGGGCCAGGGCACTGCTGAATGGTGGAATATTGCTACCGCAGCCGGGCGGCGAGGGAGTCGTCGATCTTGCCCATCCTCTGGCGGAGAGCATCGCGAACGCCCGCCAGCGCGGCGACGAGGTGCTTTTTCCGGTTGGGGCCAAATCCGAACCTGACAACATGGCTCTGGATCTCCATGTAGATCCGGCGGAGGACCCACGTCGGCTGTTTCAGGGCGTAACGGCGGGCGAGAATCAATGAGTTGCGTGTGATGTAGTACACGCGGAACGGTGCGTGGTAGTAGACATAGAGTTTCTTGGAGCCCACCCGTGCATGCCAGCCAAGGATCTTCATTGGACGTGCATTGCCCAGGCTGTGCTCCAGGTCGCAACCCTTCCCAGCCAGGGCGCGCAGTCCACGCTCCCGGAGCCGGGCATTGAATTCTGAATCCACGCAGTCAATGAAGAAGCCCTCGTCGAAAAAACCTATGGCCTTGAACGAGCTGCTGCGCACCAGGGTGCCGCTGGTCATCGGATCGAAAATCTGGGGTTCGTCCTGGCTGCCCCAGGTTGGCAGGGGGATATTGTTGTGTGATTCAGCGCAGACCATCCCTACCGTTTCCGGTTCATGGGAGTTACAGGCCGTAGCCAACGCCGAAGCCACATAGTCGCCGGTGAACCGCGAGTCCTGGTCCATGGTCACAACCCATTCAGGATTCCAGCGGGAAATGGCTTCCTTGATGCCGACGTTCAGCGCGCGCGCAATCCCGGAATTGGTGCCGAGCCTGATGACAACAGCACCCGCCCGCTCCATCTCTTCCAGCGACTGTGAGACGTCGCTGGGTGAACCATCGTCGACCACCACCACGTGCTCAACAAAGCGCAGGAGCCAGGTGACGTTGGCCACGTTTTCCGGGCCGGGGTTGAACGCCGAAACGACTCCGCACACGTCCCGTGACGGCTGGGTTGCTGCAAACTCTTCGGGCGCCATCACGCTGCCCTGGCCCGCCACGCGCGCCGGACCGCCTCATAGACGTTGCGGAGGAAGACGATCCGCGCCTTCAGGATCTTGGACGCGGAACGGATGCCGTGTGGGGTCAGGTTTTCACCGTGTAAACGATGCAGGATGGTGTCTTCTTCCAGGTAAACGATGGAGCGGTTAACGTTGCCCACTGTGGCCAGCCATTGGTCGTGGGACTCTTTCATGTACGGCGGGAAAGGCAGTACCTGCTGGAGGAGCCTGTGCCGCACTGCCATGGCGCATCCCCAATGAAGCCGGTACCCGATCAGGATGCCGAGGATGTTGCGGACGGTGTGTGATGAATCTTCGGGCCGCAGGCGGATCTCATGGAATGGTCCCAGGGGCCCATCGAAGTGTTTGCAGTTGCTGACCACCATGTCCTTGCCGTCCATGGCCGAGATCATGCGCTCCACCCGGCCCGGCAGCCACACGTCGTCCTGGTCCGAAAGGAAGACGAACTCGCCGCGGGCCTCAGTGAGGGCCCACTCGAACGTACGCACGTAGCCGTTGTTCCGCTCCGCCTGGATCAGCCGGATCCGCGGGTCGTTCATTCCGGCCACAATGGCCGGCGTTTCGTCGGTGGAACAGTCGTTGACGACAATCAACTCGTCGCGGGGTCCGATTTCCGCCAGGATTGAGTCGATTTGTTCCTTGATGTGGCGGGCGCCATTATATGCCGCCATGCACACGCTGACGCGCGGGTTTGGGGCGGATGCGGGCTCCATAAGTTTCTCCTCGTGCCTCCGGGCGGTGCCAGCGGGGCGGGCAGGTCCCAAGCAGTCTAGCAAGCTGCGCTTGCCGGGAAGGACGCGGGTGCCGGTCAACTATACTCGAGGGGACGCAGCCGCCGAGCTCTTCGAGCGGAAACCACGGAAGGAACCTCAGGTCCATGACCGTTGACGTAATGTTGCCGTACTACGGCGATGTCCATCAAATGAAGCTCGCCGCCCGCAGCGTGATGAATCAGGAGAACCAGGACTGGCGGCTTGTTGTCATCGACGACGGGTACCCCGATCCGGAACCCGAACGCTGGTTTTCAACCATCACGGACCCCCGCGTCACGTACATGAAAAACGAGCAGAATCTCGGTGCCAACGGTAACTACCGCAAGGCACTGACCCTGGTCGAAGCACCCTATGTGGTCATCATGGGTGCCGACGACATCATGCTCCCCAACTATCTGGACGTTGTGGTCAGCGCCTTTGAGGAATACCCCAAGGCAGACGTCGTCCAGCCGGGTGTCCAGGTGATCGACGAACAGGGTATTGCCTGCACCCCCCTGGTGGATGCAGTGAAGAAGGTCTATGCCCCGAAGACCAGTGAGCGCATCGAACTGAAGGGGGAGGCAATGGCAACCAGCCTCGTCCGCGCGGACTGGGCTTACTTCCCCTCGCTGGCGTGGCGTTCGGAGACGGTGAAGCGCATCGGCTTCACCGAAGGCCTGGACGTGGTCCAGGACCTCGCACTCCTGCTGGATATCGCTGCCGAGCACGGCTCCATGGTTGTGGATCCGGTCCTGGCATTCCTGTACCGCCGGCATTCGGCGTCTGATTCATCGGTGCGTGCATTGGATGGCAGGCGGTTTGATGAGGAGCGGCGCTTCTTCCAGGAGCAGGCCGAGCGTTTTGGCAAGTTGGGCTGGAAGGGAGCTGCCCGGGCTGCAAGTTTCCACACGACATCCCGGCTCAACGCCGCTTCCCTGATCCTGAAGTCGGTCCAGAAGGGCAAGTTCGATTCGCTGCCCCGCCTCGCCAAGCACATTGTGAGCTAGAGGTCGCAAAGAAAAGGGACGCCCATTGAACTGGTCCCCGAAAGTTGGACTGGGTAAGTAAGAGCCTAAGCCGCGAGGGCCTGAGCACGGTATTGCACCGGGCTCAGGCCCTCGAGCTTTGT